>NZ_QREH01000001.1:3200646-3520711 GCF_003386075.1 Citricoccus muralis | reverse complement strand
CTCGGATACGGAGGCCTCGGCACTCCCCCGTCCTGGCAGATGCGCCGCGCCATGCTCTCACCCAGGGCCACCACCAACTGGGACGAGCTCGTCACGGTCCACATGTAAAGAAGGCCACTTGCTTCGGAGCCCGTGGAGGGGTGTTTTCTACTCAGTGCTCGCTGCGCCGCAGATTCATGATTCGCCAGCCAGCGGGTACTCGCTCACGCAGCGCTGCAACCGCCGCCTCGTAGGACTCGGCCTCAGCCGTCAGCTCATCGAAGCCTCGCTCGCCGCTGCCCGTGTCATCTTCAGGGATGGTCTCGATGGCGGCAGTGATGTCCATCCGTTCAGCCTATGTGTCCTCGGCCCAGGGGGTCGTGTGCGGCAGACTGGGCCCATGTGTGGACGGTATGTGATGGCCCGGGCCCTCGGCGACTTGGTGGCAGACGCCGGTGCGGTCGAGCCCAAAGAAGAGCTGGCGCTTCGGCCGAACTGGAACGTTGCTCCGACCAGCGAAGTTCCCATCGTCCTAGACCGGGCGACCGAAACCGGAGATCGCAGGGAAATCCACGTGGCCCGGTGGGGCTTGGTCCCGCCGTGGGCCAAGGACACCGCCGTCGGCTCGCGAGCTTTCAACGCCCGCTCGGAAACCGTCTCCACGAAACCGACCTTTCGCGCAGCAGTGAAAGCCAGGAGAGCCGCGATCCCGGCGGACGGGTACTACGAATGGCTCAAACCGCCCGCAGGTGCACCCAAGGGCACACCGAAACGGCCCTTCTTCGTCCGCCCCGCAGACGGCTCCCTGATCTACTTCGCCGGGCTCTACGAATGGTGGAAAGACCCTGAGAGGGCAGACGACGATCCCGCCCGGTGGCTACTGAGCTGCACGATCCTCACCGGCCCCTCCCCCGAGACCGGCACCGGCACCGGCACCGGCGATACGACCTTGGAACAGCTCGCCGGCCTGCACGACCGCCTGCCCCTGCCCATGGACCGAGACACCATGGACACCTGGCTGAACCCGGAGAAACAGGCCTCCGCAGACGAGGCCGAAACACTGGTCGAGCAGGTGAGAAACCAGGCCTACCAGACCGCCTCGGCCTGGACCCTGACCGAGGTCGGAACTGCCGTAGGCAACGTGCGCAACAACGGACCTGAACTGGTCCAGGGTTTGTAGAGGTGAGTCAGTAGGCATCTGACTCTGGAGCAGGCACGAGTGCTATCTAGTGGAGGCGAACAGGACTGTCCTGATCAAAGGCCCTGTTTGAAAATGGAACTGTGAGCGGGGGGACAGTTATAGAGCGAGTGTTCAACCAGGCGTGGCGAAGAGGTATGGCCTTTCGACATGCCTCACACACTCAACGGATGAAAATATCTCGGCTTCCATCTGCATGCACGCTGTCACCGGCAGACTGGGTGACTCTTACGGTGCGCCGGGCAGCGACTCGCAGACAATGCCGTCTTTGTCGGAATCGAGTCGTGCCACGTCACCGTAGTAGGGGTAGTACCTGTCGAACCACGCTTGGGCTGCGGACCACGTGGAGAAGTCGGAGCAGTTCTTGCTGTCGCCTGGGTTTGCCGGCTTTGTCGGAGTCGGCTTCGGGGTGGGCTTGGGTGTCGGCTTGGGCGTGGGCTTGGGCGTGGGCTTGGGCGCCGGTGGAGGGGAGACCACGGTGGGTGGGTTCGAGGGACCGAACATCGTGTTGTATCGGTCCAGGAAGGCGGCGAGCTGGCCTCGGTTGATGTCCAGGTTGGGCCGGAAGCTGCCGTCCTTGTACCCGGTGGTGATCCCGGTGTTGGCCAGCCAGGTGATGGAGCCGCAGTGCGCGCTGCGCACATCGGTGAACCGGTTGCGGTCACAGGTCGTCGTGATGGGACCGGCCGAGGAGCGGTAGCGCTGCAACATGGTCGCCATCTCCCCCCGGGTGATCGGTGCCGAACCGTGGAAGGTGCCGTCCTTGTATCCCACGGTGATTCCTGTGCCGGCCAGCCAGGTGATGTGGCCACAGAATGCATTCGAGGTGGGGACGTCGGAGAACCACTGCCGGGAGCATTTCGGTGCCGCCTGGCCTGGTTTGGAGTATCGGTACAAGAAGGCGGCAAACTGTCCGCGACTCACTGACGTGTTCGGCCGGAACGTTCCATCGGTGTACCCACCGGTGATCCCGCTAGTGGCCAACCACGAGATCGACGCTGCGAAAGCATGAGAGCCGGAGACGTCGGAGAACGGCGGGGCTGGTGTTACCGCCGCCGGGACGTTCGCCTTGGCCGGCAGCGTTACCGCCGGGTTGCCACACCCGGTGACGAGCTCGGAATTAAGCGTTCGAGCTTCGTTGCTGTCGATGGTGAGGTTCCATCGCCACTTCGTGGAGACCCAGTCAGTGAGGTAGTCACACCGCTGTGCCGGCGGCAGCCACTCGACCGGGTCTCCGGCACCCTTGGACTGGTTCAGGTTGTCCGTCATGACCACGAGCGAGCCGCGGTAGGTCAGGTCGTTGGCGAAGGCCTCTCGCTGGGATGGTGTCCAACTGCTGGCACCGGACTGCCACGCCTCCTGGAGTGGCACCAGGTGGTCGATGTCGACGTCACTGGCCTGCGTCCACACCTCCCCGTCGAAGGCCGACACCCACTCCCCCGTGCTGACCGTGCAGCCACTGGAATACGTGACCGGCGCGAGAGAGTCACGGATCAATACTTCGGCCCTGGTGTCACAGCCGTCACCATCAGCATCCGACCAGTGCTCGAAGTAGTCCCGGTCGTAGGCAGGGCTGGTCGCCTCGGTCTGGACGAGGATCTGATCGAGAACATCACCAGCATTGGTGGTGGCCGCTTGCGCCACGCCGGCAGGGGCAAGGGCACCACCCAGCAGGCCGAGAGCCATGAAGAATCCGCAAATGCGCTGCCATTTGCTGGCAGTTCCTGACCTGATTTCCCTGCTTGAGGTAATGACGCGTTTCATGGGAACCCTTCAGGTCAGAGCGATGACTGCTTTGAGAATAACTGACGACGAGGACATATTCCCTGTGGAAGCATAATTCCGACTTTTCGAACGACTCTTCCCAGATCGTCCTCTTGTCGAAGGTCAGCCGACTCTCGCTTATCCCGTCGGTGACAACCCATAGGGTCGCCCGTGGCGCTTCCCTACGCTCACCGGCCTGCCAGCTCTTCCCAGGCAGTAAGCAAAGCACCGTAAGCATCAACCAGGGCAGGAAAGAAGGAAAGAACAACAAGATCGATCGCGGTCCAGTTGGCCACCAACGGAACGCCGCTACGTGTAGAGGTGGACGGCCGTACCTTCTCGGTCACCGCCCAGCCTGTGCGCTGGTTTGAGAGGCGCAAATGGTGGACAGAGGAACACCGCATCGAGCGAGGTAGAGGCGCCGGCGTTGTGTGGACCACGAAGTTTGGCGACTTCAGGTGCAGTTGGCGCCTCGGGCTCCCTTGCACACAATCGATGTCCGGCGCCACGGAAACTCCGTACGCTGGGAACTGATCCGGATCCACGACCGCGGACAGTACCGGGCCAGTGCCTGACGGATCTGGACAATTTCCCTCTCGACTCGATCAACACCGAAACAGCATGCCGCTTATGCGCTCCAGGCCTCCACATTCGGATCGCCAGGGGCCCGAAGAAGCCGATCGGCACAGGTCTACGAACGCTTGGCAATTTCACCGAAGGACAGGTCCTACACCGAGCGCGCTAGTGATACAACGGTGTCGTCGGCGCCCCGGCTGAAGTGAACGCCATGACCGGTGGAACGTCAGCGACCATGCCGACCCTTGTCTGATCCCGCAGCGCCGTGACCTGCTCTGCATCGCGGTCAGGACGCACGCTACCGAGTGGTTGGTCAGCCGGTCTCGGCGGTGGTCAGGTGTTGGACACATGCTGCGGCTCGGGGGGATTGTCCGGCCACGACATGCTGAACCATTCCCATCCGAAGTACACCGTGTCGGAATCGATGGCGGTGTTCAGTGCTGGGACCGACCGCGGGCCGCTGGCGGGCTGGGGAGGGATTCCGCCGAACATGTCCGCTATATCCACGATCAAGGTGGGGTCGTGATCGGCCTCGACGTAGAGAGCGCTGAGGCCCCCGACGATGGTCCCGGTGTCAAGGCCAGAGCCCAGTTCAAGGCAGGCAACGAGCTGGGCCTGACGGTCGCTGACCAGATTCCAAGCCTCGCGCATCATCGTGGACGTGATCAGCTGGGTGTAGGGGTTGTCCAGGGTGAGCTCGGGGTGCTCGTCCGCTAAGGCGAACCAGTCAATTCGGTGGTCGATGCTGGTCAACCAACGCGGTGTGGGGTCGGATCCCGGGTGCATAAACCAGGTGGTATTGAGGACGTCTCGCAACCATTCAGGCACACTACTGGTCGGGTCCAGGTGGGCACCGATGCCGCGGATGTCGTCCACAAGAGTGGTGATGGCCCCTCGGACCTCGAAGGCCGACTGCCACTGTTCGCGGGTCCACTGGTCGATGTACGCCTTGGGCTCAATCTTGAGGTCCGCAGCGTTGAGTGAAACCAACCATCCGAGATATTGGTCGAGTTCGTCGGAGGGCTGGTGATCGTTGGGCATGGTGGTCTTTCGGCCGGTGTGAACAGAGGTGTCACTGGAGCTGCTGGTCTGTCCAGTTTTGGATGACGTAACCGGTGTCATCTGTCGTGACTTGGAACGTCATGTACTTCGGTGCAGGGGTTAGGGTCCACCCGTTCTCGGACTGCCAGGTCCACGATGCGACAACATAGTAAGTCGCGGTCTCACCTTGGAGGTAGGTATCGGTGATCTGCACCTGGGGAATGCTGGTGGCGTCCTGTTTGGCGGCCTCCCACCAGTCGTCGGGCAGAACGGGCTTGGCGGGTGTGACGAAGATGGTCTCGTATTCCTCCACGAAGAGCGGCAGTGAACGGCGGTATCCATCGGTGGGCGAAGCGTCGGTGGTGGTATCCCAGGTGGTCATCACCTCGGCCGCCGTGGTCACTAGTTCCTTGGCGTTGAGCCCCTCGCGCGTCAGCGTCATAGTCGGAGCGGCCGTGGGAGTTGCCGGCTCCGTGGAAGTCGCCGGGGTGGTGGTCTCCCACGCTGATCCGGTTTCAGTGGTGGAGGGCGAGGACGATGGTGTCGTTGTTGCTACGGCCGCCTCGGTGGGTGTGGTGGCAACGGGTTCCGGCGGCCGGCTGAAGAGATAGATGATCGCGCCGGTCAGGAGAACGAAGACCGAGATGATGGCAATGAGGGCGATGGTGAAGCGGTGGGCGCGCATGGGAGGTCTATTCTTGGCTGGCGGGTAGACGGATGTAGCTGGGGACGTCTTTGATCGGGGTGCTGGTCACCGAGTAGGTGTTGGGGGTGTCGAGGTTGTAGTGCTCGATGATGGCGTTCTCGCCCTGGACTGCGGCTACGAATCCGACATGGCCGTATCCGCCTCCGATGTCTGAATAGCCCCACCAGGCGATGTCACCGGGGCGGGGATCATTGGTGTGGACGCTCACCCCGTCGACTGGGGCGAGGATGTCTTTCCAGGATCCGGCCCCGTTCTGGCCGGGACCGTAGCCGACGCCGAGGCGGGCGAAGGTGAACGGAGGTTGACCTTGGTCGGGGGTCCAGCCCATGGCCTGGTTGATGCGCCACATCACGAAGTCGGTGCATTGGCGTTGCGTGTGGCCGAAGGTGCTGCGGGGGTGGCCCCAACCGTCGACTCCTACCGGTTCCCGGTACGGGTAGTCGTCCTCACCTACCCCGTCGATGCTGAGGTCATCCGGGCCATTACAGGCATCGGCCCCGCCGGTCCCGCCGGCAGCGGCAGTGATCGTCTGGACGTACTGCTGAGTCTCCTGAAATGGGGGTACGCCGTTGTGCTCCAGGACGGCTCCGGGTCCGGCGTTGTACGCCGCTAGGGTCAGACGGATCGCGTCGTTCCCATCACTAGACAACGGGGTGATCTGGTCGTAAAGGTGTTTCATGTACCGGCCTTGGGCGGCTATCGCGGCGTGCGGATCGAAAGGGTCGGCCCCGTTGCCCCATTCGGCCCACGTGATGGGCATGAACTGCGCGATGCCCTGGGCACCGGCCGGTGAGACCGCCTCGGGGTCCCACCCTGATTCTTGGTCGATCTGGGCGGCCAGTACTCCCTGGGCGATTCCGGACTGGGCCGATGCCTCCGCGATGGCCTGGCGGTATTCCTCCGGTATGGATTCGTCACCGGCTTCCGGTCGGCAGACCCTTCCCGCGGCGGCCGGCCCTTCGAATACGGAGAGCGTCAGCAGCAGCAAGACGGCCCCGAGGACCAGTCCCAGCAGGGCCGCCCCCAGGCATCCGGCACCGGCGGCGGTCTTGTACGGCATCGGTGTTACATTCCCTCGATGACGTGGGCAGTGGCTTGCAGGTAGGCCTGTCGGGTGGAGTTTGAGAGTGATTCCCAGATGATCTGGCCGCCGTCGTCCAGGGCCCGATCGAAAGGAATGACCGCAATGGCCCGCACCAGACCCTCGAGGGTGTCGGTGATGTCCTTCAGCCGCTGCGGTGATGCGGTGCGTGGCTGGGTGATGAGCGCCACCGCGTTGTCCAGTTTGTCCCCGTACCCCTGGTTGCGCAGGGCATCGATGGTGGTGAAGGCCCGCCGGGCGGCATCTTCCTTGTTGGCAATCGCAACGACCAACACATCCGCGACGTCGATGGCGGCCTGCCAAGTAGGGGCTGTGGAGGCGTTTCCGGTGTCAACGAGGGCCAGGCCGTAGAACTGGCGCAGAGCGGCGTGCATGGTGCGGAAGGCTTCAGCGTCGATGACCTCGGTGTTGCCCGCTTCGTTTTGGGATGCCAGAACGTGGAACTTGTTGTCCCCCTGGGGACGGACGTAGCCGGCAAGCCGATCGGCGTGCTTTGGGGTCGTGAAGTCCGCGATGCGCTCCAATAGGTCGAGTGCAGTATGGGAGTGGGCGGCGGGCAGTGCTCGGTCTGCCAGGTTCCCGGAGTTCTCGTTGTTGTCCCAGGCCAGCACCATGCCTCCGCGGACGCGCCCGAGGGTGGCTCCGAGGAGGTAGGTGGCCGTGGTCTTGGATGCTCCGCCCTTGATGTTGACCACGACAGCGGAGCGGTGCCCGGCCAGGCCTTTCTGGATAGTGGCGTGCAGATGCCGGGTGTGCTGCTCGCCACTTCCGGGGGCGATGGACAGACCCACGGCATTATTGAGTGCTCCTCGCCACCCGGTCCGAGCCGGGCCGAGGGCCTGCCGACGGGTCTGCGTCCGGGTCGCGAAGGCCTGAGCAGTCGACACCGGCCGGTCAGAGACCATCGTGCCCAGGACGTACTGATCAAGCTGGGGCACCCAGGATGGGACGACTGTCGCGGCGTCGTGAGCCAAGACTGCGGCCACGTCGCTGTCCGCGGTGGTGTCCGTGGCCGGGGCGTAGCGGTGGGTGCGGACCCCGGGCAAGTCGCTGGTGATGGTGATTTCGTGGCCGGCTCTGGTGGCCACGGCTTGGCCGATGGTGTCCAGGCTGGTCGGGGTGACCGGGTACAAGTAGCCGGCCTGGTCGTCCAGGTGCCACTCAGTGTATTCCAGCAAGTAGTCCGGGACGTCCGTTCCCGGCGCCGGACCAAGCTGGCCCTCGGCCAGGGCCCATCGCCCGGGAACGAAGCTCGGATCGGTCTCGTGCTGCCTGGCCAACCCGAGCACGGGGGTGGACTGATGCGCCCACCCGGCGATCATGGCCACAGCCTGCTCTAGACTCCCGGCCGGGACGCGGGTGCCGGTGCGGTCGACCAGGGTGACCTTGGCGTTAAGTTTCACAGTGCTCGCGACGATCATGGGCCGGCTCCTCGGATTCGACGGGGATGTGTGTCACAAACAATTCGGCAATCCGGGACGGGGAGTGTGTCGCCCCGTGCGGACCGGTAGCGGTGGCCACCGTGCACCGGAATCGAGTTTCTGCACCGATGGCCACCACAACGCTCACCTCAGTGCGCGCGTGGGGTCAGCCACGACAGCACCCTGGGTAGCAGTGGCTGCGCGGATCTCGGCAACGGCCTTCTCGAGGCGGTTCGGGTTGAAACCGGTAAACCGTTCGCTGGGAGTCTCGATGATCGGTATCTGCTGAAATCCGTCAGCACGAAGTGCTGCGAGCTTTGCCTGGTTCTCATCCAGGTCAATGAACTCGTAAGGGACGTCCCTCTTATCCAGAAATCGGGTAGCCGCCGCGCATTGGACGCAGGCGTGGGTGCCGTTGACGGTGATCATGTTGTCCTCCGCGGGGAACAGTGCTGACTGAATGGTCATGGTGGCCTCAAAACAGTTCTTCGGTGACGGCAGGCTTGTGCTCGCCGATGGTGGCGGTGGTAAGTGCCATGTGGTCGTCGACTTCAAGGCCCTTATCCGCCGTGTTGCTCAACCACCACCCAGCACGAGTCAACGACTTCGCAACCTCGATGACTTGGTCAGCGCTGGCCGGCCGGAACTGGGCTGAGGTCCGTGGTCTCGGCGTGGCCGAAGGTAGAAACGTGTTCTCGAACGTTTTCGCGATGACCATGGACGTTCCTTTGCTCGGATGCCACCAGTTCGGACACGCCGGCAACGATGTGTGTCGATGTGCACAGCGCCCAGATGACCGGCCTAGGTCCCTGCCGGACCAATCCCGTCTTCGACGGCGGAGCTCGGCGCGACTCCCGCCATGACCTTTTCGGGGCCGGTCTTGGCGCTCGTCGCGGAACGGCGCCCCGGTGCAGGTAAGACCAGCACAAGAACGGTCAGCCCCCGGGCACGTGTCCCGATTGAACGCACCGGTAAGGAGCCGAGCAACGTCGTGGCCTGCACACATGGACCCTCATCGGGGAGCAGTGAGACGGCAGCTTGGGGAGGAGCACCGACAAGAATTCATCGTGGTTCATTCGACATCGCTTCGATCTCCGACGAGGCGGCACGGAGACGGCGGCAGAGAATGATGCGTTCCCTTCTCAGATTGTTGACACCCCAGAGAACGGCCCATTGTGTAGAAAAATCACCTCAAGATGCCGCAGCCCTACGCAGCACCGTGACCAGCAGCCAGATGCCACCGCCAACGCCGATGTACCAGAGGAAGACCTGGTCCTGAAGAATGGCGAACCAACCGAAGAGCCCAAAGGCCAGAGCCAAGAACGCCAGGATCTGGACTAGAGCCAGCGTGAAGCCGACAGGGCGAGTGGCAAACGAGACCAGGATGGTCGCAGCCGCGGCGATAGCAACAATGTAAAGCCAGATCATGACGTCCTCCGTCGTTCCATCTTGTGATGGTCCCCACGCTTTCACCGGCCACGGACAAGCTAGCGCCCCGAGCAAACCTCGGTTGGCTTCGACGAGTGGATAGACGGGAGAGCGTTATAGGCCGGGCCGATGGTCGTCGTAAGTGGATGGGTGCAGTGAACACGGCCGGTGTGATTGGCAACGTTCTTGCTCGGTTCAGAGTCGGAAATACTCCATGAAATATCGCCAAGACAGACGATCAACTTTGAACTCAGTTAGCGATCCCCTCGCCTACGCGCTGCGCTTCGGATGACCTACTCCGCAACGGCGCAAGCGCCCTTGCGTTGTGTGGGAAACAAGGCGGCGGAGGAAGTGCCTTACAGGGTCAGAGCAGGAGGAGCAGGAAGAGCAGTGCCCAGCCGAGCAGGACTGTCACGGCGAGAATCGCTAAGACTGCCCGCCCGCGTCGGGTGCTGACCCACGCCGGGACCCGATCAGCTATGGCGTCGGGCAGGGTGGCGTCCACGGACTGACGGATCCACGCTTGGCGGGCCTTGCGGGCGCGACGCCGGGACGATCGTAGCGAGCGGCGGAGGTGGTGGAGCATCACAATCCCCCTGGGAACAGCAGATCGTGGTCAGAGGCGGCTTGGCCTCTGTACTCGAAGGCCCCTGCCGCGATCCGGGCCAGGTCTCGGATGCGTGCCCAGTATTGCCGAGTGGTGTTATACGGCGCCCCGGTGATTTGAGCCAGGTCGTGCGCGTCCACGGCTGTGACGCCTCCAGCCTCCTGTGCAGCGCCCAGGTACGCGGGTGCGTGCCGGCCGATCGCACTGGGCACGCTGGCTACCGTGGCGACGATGGACTGGGCGTTGTCGGGAGCATCCAGTGCGGCGCGGATGACTTGGGCCAGGGTGATGACTTCGCGGGAGGATGCCCGGAGGGCATCGGCTGAGATGCCGAGGTCTGCGCTGGCCGCCGTGGTGTCTCCGTCGTAGATCAGGTGCAAGCGCAGGAAGGTCTCCACCCGGTGCTCATCCATCCCGAGTGCGTCCTGGACGAGGTGCAGGACGCCCAGCACGTGCCGGAGCTCGTCGGCGGCCTCTACGCGCCGGGTGTCGTCGTCCACGCTTCCGTGAACGGCGGTGTCGCCGCGGGCGGCGGTGATGGCTTCGAGGCTGTCGGCTTTGCCACCGTTGCATTGGGAGCCGTGGCTGGCGGTTCGCCGGTAGTGGTCGTGGGCTCGGCGTCGGGCGACGACGCGGCACAGCGTGGGCCAGTCACCGCGGGCCGGGTCGAACCTCACGCTCTGGAGGGATAGCCAGGTCTCTTGGAGTAGGTCGTCGATGTCTTGGATGGGGCCGCCGTACTGGCGGACCATGGCCGCGACGACGGGCCGGATGGTCTCGAGGTCTACGTGCATCGTGTTCATCGGATGGTCTCCTTCCGGGTGGTCCGGATGTTGGACTGCTCGGCGAGGTGCTGGGCAAGTCGGGCGATGCTGAAGTGCTGGTGGGCGGCCTGGTCGGGTTCACGTAGGGCACGGCTGGGGGTCCAGCAGCCCAGGCCGGTCATGCCGTGCTCGGCGAGGGCTTGGACCTGGGCGTCGGAGGCGGTGATGCCGGCGGCGTTCAAGGTGTGCAGCAGGTCGCGGGTGCGGTGCTCCAGCGACTGGGCCGGTAGGGCCGTGACAGGGGCCAGCAGCGGGGGCTGGACGGCGGGCGGCTTCCGGGGGCTCATGCCGCGGTCTCTTTCGGTTGCCAGCCGGCGAGGGCGGCCGCGGTGATGACCTGGCGGCGGACGGAGCAGTCCGGGCCGAGCTCGGCGGCTGCGCGTTCCATCAGGGTCAGGTGCTGCATCGGCCGGGCCTGGAGGAACGCGCTGGCGGCGGCGTAGGTTTCCGTGTCGATCCCGTCCACCGACTGTGCGCCGGAGTTTTCCACAGGCGCTGGTGAGCGTGGCTGGGACTCAACCAGTTCATCCTCGCTGTATTCCTGTAGTGGTTCCTCAGTCCTCCTAGGGGGCACCGTTTCGGAGGGGCTCAACCCACCGAAACGGTGGGGCTGGTGGGGCACCGATTCGGTGGGGCTGAGGGGCACCATTTCAGTGGGGCTGGACTGAGGTCGTGGGTCCTGCCTGTGGACAACCGACCACATGGTGACCGACCGTCCGGTAGCACCACGGGTGACTGTCGGGGCCGCCGTCGTCATCGGATCTAAGGTCAGGGCGTACTCTGCCCGGCTGCCCTGACGGGCGGCGCCGTTGGGGACAACGGCACCAGCACGCTTCAGGCTGGCCGTCACCCGACGGAACTGCTCGGCGGCGCTGTCCGGGCTCGCCTCGGCATTCAGACCGAGGTGCCGGGCCCCGGCCTGCCAGCCGCCGAAGTAGACCGGTGGGGTGCCGGTGTCCAGGGCAACCAGTGCCATGAAGGTCAGCAGGCGGTGATCGCGGTGGCCCAGGTGCTTCCAGTAGTTGGAGACCATCAGGGCATTCGAGGCACCCATCAGTGAATCTCCTGGGCTCCGCCGTTCCAGTGTGAGGCCCCGGTCACGTCGTCAGCCCCAGGATGCCCAGGATGCCCAGGGCCACGACGACGGTATCGAGGTCGTCACGCAGCTCACGGGCAGCGGTGAAGCGGTGGCCACCTGCAGCTTCCTCGGGGACCACCACCTCGACGTCGCCATCCGGCGTCCAGATCGAGTACACGTCCCCGGATCGGGGGCCATAGGCAATACGGCCGCCCCGGTCCAGGGTGAAGCCGGAGGGTGGGGTGATACCCAGATGTACGGTCGCGATAGAATAGGTCATGGTTCCTGACTCCTGAATGGTGGCTGGTTCCGAAGGGCGTTCGCAGGTCTCCCCAGACGAATGCGAACGCCCTTCCTTGTGCTGGCGGCTCTTGCCGCCGTGTCTGCCACGGTGTCGCTCGCGTGGAACTTCGCTTTCCTCAGGCACTGGCGTGTTCTCCCGTCCGAGTCCGGGTCTGGGCCTGGAGCCACGCCTTCACATCACTCCCGCGATAGCTGACATTGCGGCCGATCTTGATGAAGGCCGGGCCCTGTCCTACGTATCGCCAGTAGGCCAAGGTATTCACCGTGCTTCCCAGATACTCGGCAGTGGGGCCGGGCCGGTATAGCTGATCCTCTTCCATCGCTCTTCCTCCATGTGAATCATGATGATCGCTTATCCATGATGATGACAGCTTAGGTGTGCTCTTGGGAGATTGCAACAGGATATGTAGCCAATCATCTTGATGTGTCAAAATGGTGCCCATGGCGGAACCTGCATCAAATAAGAGGAATCCACTCGGACCTACAGGGCAGACCGTGCGATCGAATGTCGCTCGGCTGCGCGGAGGGATGCAGTACAAGCAGCTTTCAGAAAAGCTAGCCGCGCTTGGTAGGCCCATCCCCACACTCGGCCTGCGGCGGATCGAAGACGGTGAACGTCGAGTAGATGTTGACGACCTCATGGCGCTGGCCGTGGCGCTAAACGTCAACCCAGCGGCACTGCTGCTGCCGGCGGAGGACAGGGGCGTGTCGGTGGAAGCAACCGGGGTTGGCTCGACCGGCTTCAGTGAGCTGTGGAGATGGGCGGATGGCATCAGCGCTCTCCGGGCATCCAGCCTGGCCTCGGACAGCGCACTGGAAAACGCGCTTCGTGCACGACTTGAAGATCAAGACTTCAGGAACCGAGTTCGGCCACCTCTACATCGAGTTGATCGAGTTGACGTTGGCGATCCATCCCTCAACCAGTCAGGCGAGGCACCTCCTGTAGACGAGATTCTGCGCTCTTTGCGAGAAGCGACGGAAACCATCGAGCGTTTGCAACAGCAGGAACCGACCCAGGAGGCCGAGAACCGTGGCGACAGTTGAGGCTTACGAAACGAAGGCCGGCCGACGGTATCGGGTGCGGTATCGGACGCCTGAACGCCGCAGTACGGACAAGCGCGGGTTCAGGACCAAGCGGGACGCGGAGGCGTTTGCGGCCACGGTCGAGGTGTCAAAGCTACGGGGCGAGTTCATCGACGCCGCGGCCTCGAGGGCCACGGTGGGTGGCCTGGGGCCGGCGTGGCTGGGCAGGCAATCGCATCTGAAGCCCTCAGCGCTGCGGCCCGTGAAGAGCGCCTGGAAGGTCCACGTGGAGCCGCGCTGGGGCGACGTGGCCGTCTCGGACGTCAGGCGCACTGCGGTGCAGCAGTGGGTGGCGGACATGAGCTTTGAGCGAGGGGCCACGACGGTGATCCGGGCCTATGGGGTGCTGGCGTCGATCCTGGATGACGCGGTGGCGGACCGGCGGATGCTGCAGAATCCGGCGCGGGGCGTGAAGCTGCCCAGGCGACACCGGAAACCACACGTGTACCTCTCGCACTCTCAGGTGCATGCCCTGGCGAAGGCGTCGGCGAATCCCACGCTGGTGCTAGTACTGGCGTACTGCGGGCTGCGGTGGGGCGAGGCGGTGGGTTTGCGGGTGCAGGACCTGGACGCGCTGCGGCGTCGGCTGATCGTGGAGCAGAACGCGGTGGAGGTCGGCGGGATCTTCGAGGTCGGGACACCGAAGTCCCATCACCGGCGATCGGTGCCGTTCCCACGGTTCCTGTCAGAGCCTCTGGCGGCCGCGTGCGAGGGCAAGGGCCGCAGTGAGCTGCTGTTCCCGGGGCATCATGGACAGTTCCTGCGGCAGCCGCGCGTGCGTGCCTTGGGCGAGGCTGAGAAGCGCGCGCGGGATTCGTGGTTCTCATCGGCCCTACAGGACGCAGGCCTGCCGAGGATCACGCCACACGATCTGCGGCACACGGCCGCATCGTTCGCGGTGTCAGCTGGGGCGAACGTCAAGGCGGTGCAGCGGATGCTCGGACACAGCTCGGCGGCCATGACGCTGGACGTGTACGCGGAGCTGTTCGATGACGACCTGAACGCTGTGGCGGACCGGCTGGATGAGGCGGTATCGGCCCAGATTGTGGGCAAAACGTGGGCAAACGCCACAGGCCTCGAGAAGTGAACGGCCCTACTTCCACACCGTTGAAGGGAAGTAGGGCCGCTCCGTAGCGGTACCCCCAGTGGGACTCGAACCCACAACACAGAGATTTTAAGTCTCCCGCCTCTGCCAATTGGGCTATGGGGGCTGGATCCGACGGCGGCCCGGACCCCCTCAAGGGTACCGGGCCGCCGTAGAGCCGAGGCTTAACTCGAAGCGTACTTCGAGGCTTACTGAGAGGACTTCGTGGACTCCAGCACCTTCGGGTTGTCGAAGCGGCCCGGCTTGAGCTCGCCGCCGGCTGCCTCGAGGAAGGGGTTGTGCGGGTTCTCGAGGCCCTCGATCGGCGTGGTGTCCCGGCCGAAGACGAGCTCCATGATCCAACCGGAGACCACGCGGGCCTTGCGCTCGTACATCGGCATGGCCAGGCCGTGGTAGCCGCGGTGGGCCAGCCAGGCCGGGACGCCGGTCAGCTTCAAGCCCATCGGGTTGCCCACGCCCTTGCCGAAGCCGAGGCCGGCCACGGCGCCGAGGGACTTGTGCACGTACTCCTCCACGGCGCCCTCGCCGAAGCGGACGGCCAGCAGGTTGGCGGCGAGGCGCTTGGCCTGGCGCACGGCGTGCTGGGCATTCGGGACGCAGTGCCCACCGGGGCCGTCACCGGTGAGGTCCGGGACCGCGGCCACGTCGCCGGCACCCCAGGCGCCTTCGAGCACGCCGCCGGTGCCGTCGGAGATCTGCAGGGTCGGGGTGACCTCGATCCGGCCGCGCTGCTCCACCGGGAAGTCGGTCTGCTTGGCCACAGCATTGGCGGCCACGCCGGCGGTCCAGACGAGGGTGTCGGACTCGAACGTACCGGCGTCGGACTTGTCCTGCATGTTGATGAGCTTCAGGACACCGCCCTCGGCACCGGCCAGCGAGGTGTTGAGCAGGACCTCGATGCCGCGGGACTTCAGGTGCTCGACGACCTCGACGGCCTGGTCCTCGCCGACCTCGGGCATGATCTTGCCCATGGCCTCGATCAGGACGATGCGCGCGTCAGACTGGGCCAGGCGAGGATTCTTCTTGATGTAGGACCGGATCAGGTCCTCCATCTCGGAGATGGTCTCGACGCCGTTGAAACCGCCGCCGACGACGGCGAAGGTCAGGGCGCGTCTGCGGGCCGCGGCGTCGGTCATGGTGGAGGCGGCCTCGAGGCGGGCCAGGATCTGGTTCCGCAGCTGCACGGCTTCCTGCACGGTCTTCATGCCGATGCCGGCCTCGCCCAGGCCCGGGATCGGGAACACGCGGGTGGTCGCACCGGCGGTCATGACGACGTCCTGGTACGGGATCTCGAACTCGGAGCCGTCCTGCGTCTGGACAGTGGCCGTCTTGCGGGCGTGCTCGACCTTGATGACCTTGCCCTGGACGATCTCGGAGTTCTTCAGGTGGGTGCGGTGGTCCACCACGATATGCCGGGGCTCGATGTGGCCGCCGACGACCTCCGGCAGGAACGGCTGGTAGGTCATGTACGGGTTCGGGTCCACGAGGGTGACGACGCCGCCACGCTCCTTGACCTTCTTCTCCAGGTTCTTGGCGACGTACAGGCCGGCGTAACCGCCACCGACGATGAGGACACGGGGCTTCGGGGACAGCTGCGGAGTGATTGCCATGAGACCCAGCCTAGACCCGCTCACCGCACTTCGTGAAATTTTTCACAAAGTCACAAAGTCTCGCTCACCAACGGACGTGCCTGGGTGTGCCTGAGTCAGACTGGATGGACTGTTGATGTGGCTCAACGCTCCGGTGATCTCCGCTGACGGAGATACAGCACCACCGCGGTGGCCGCCAGCCCGGCGACCACGAGGCCCGTGCCGATCACGAGCGCCGGCTGCAGTCCCGGGGCGGGATCGGCCGGGGCGGTCGCCTGCGGCAGCTCCGTGGACAGCGGGTCCGGGGTCGACGTCGGCTCGGCTGGCTCCCCGCTCGGGGTCGCCGTGGGCGTCGGCGCACCGGAGGACTCGGCGCGACGGTGCACGCGGATCCAGTCGGCGATGGTGTCCATGGGATTGCGGTCCACGGCGCCGACCTCCGCCGTCACGGCCGCCGCGGCGTCGATGATGCCGTGCCCGTAGACCGGGTCCTCGCCGGGAACCCCGGCGTCCTCGGCCGTGGCCAGGATGCGGTGGATGACCTGGTGGGCGGGCATCTCCGGGTACTCAGACCGGATCAGGGCGGCCAGGCCGGCCACGAGCGGCGCGGCTCCCGAGGTGCCCGCCCACTCCTTCCGGTCACCACCCGGCACGGCTCCGACCAGCGGGTCGGCCGGGGCGGCCACCCCGATGGAGATTCCCTCCGTGGAGGAGTCCCAGCTGGCCGTGCCATCCGGGTTGAGGCCCGCCACGGTCAGCACCCCGGGAATGGTCGCCGGGGCACCCGCGGTCAGGGTTCCGGAGGCACGGTTACCTGCGGCGGCCACCACCACCACGTCGTTCTCCTCGGCGTGCAGGAAGGCCCGGTCCCAGCTCTCCGGCCAGTCCTGACGGGTGGAGCCGAGGGACATGTTGATGACGTCGGCCCCGTTGTCCACGGCCCAGGTGACGGCCTCGGCGATCTGGTCTTCCGGGGACGGGCCGCCGGGGTTGCTGGCACCGAGGTGGACCGAGATGGACAGCAGTTCGGCCCGGGGAGCCACCCCCACGATCCCGTCCGGCCAGGCGCCGGTGGCCTCGTCCGAAGTCGGCGTGCTGGAGGTGGCGGAGGGGCTCGGGCTGGGTGCGGTCTCACCGGAGGGCAGCGTCGAGGGCGTCGGTGTGGCCTTCGCGGAGCGGCGTTCCTCCTCGGCCCGGCGCAACGCAGCCTCGTTGTTCCCGCGGCCGGCCAGGACCGAGGCCACCAGGGTGCCGTGTTCGGCCATCTCCCCGACCGGTTCGGTGCCGGAGTCATTGCCCGCACCGGAGACGTCGATGCCGCCGACCACCTGGCCGCTCAGGTCGGGATGGTCCGCGTCGATGCCCGTATCGATCACCGCGACCGTGACGCCCTCGCCCTGACTGGTCCCCCACGCATCACGGAATCCGTACTCGTCCAGCCAGTACTGCCGGTCCCGCCATTCATCCGCGGAGGCGACGGGCAGGGCGGACCAGCCCGCCGCACCGGGCTCTCCCAATGCTCCGGACTCGCCGGACTGGGCCGAGCTCCCGGCTGGAGGCGGCAGCAGCACGGGTCCGGCGACGAGGGCGGCGGTGAGCACGGGGACGGTCAGCACGGTGGCCAGGGGCACAGCGGTCAGGCGGGAGGGGCGGGACAGTCGGCCGCCGAGGCGTGGGGCCCTCCCCCACTGGCCGGACCTGCGGCCGCTCATGCCGTCTGGGACAGGGCGATCCCGTCCAGGATGTCGTGCTCGGACGCGATGGCCGTGGTGACCGCTCCATGGCCGGCCTGCGCCACCCGGCGCAGGACCATCGACCAGATAAGGGCGCCGGCCCCAATCACGTCGACGCGGCCCGGATGCATGTAGGGCAGGGCGGCCCGTTCGTCCCGGCTCGCCGCCAGCAGTCGCCCGGCGGTGTCACCGATGACGTCCACATCCAGCTCCGTGGCGTGGATGACCCCGGGATCGTAGGCGGTCAGGCCCAGCGCGGCGGCGGTCACGGTGGTCACTGTCCCGGCCACACCGACGACGGCGGCCACCTCCCCCAGCGGGATGCTCGCCTCAACCTCGTCCAGGACGGCCTCGATGTCCCGGGCCGCTCCCTGGATCTCGGCATCAGTTGGCGGGTCGGTCCGCAGATGGCGCTCGGTGAACCGGACGCAGCCCATCTTGACGCTGAGGGCGTGGGTGACCTGCGGCCCTGCACCTCCGGGACCGGACAGCGTCCCGAGGACGAACTCTGTGGACCCGCCGCCCAGGTCCACCACGAGCACCGGCCCGGCGGCAGGATGACCGGTCTGGCCGGTCACGTTGGTCAGTCTGGCCTGTCGCGGATGCTCGGGCGTGGAGGGGGCGCGCGGGGCCAAGACGGAGGCCGCGCCGGCGAAGGACAGCGCCGCCTCCTCGTCCCCCGTGATGATTTCAGGGTCCACACCCAGGCGTTCACGGATTCCGGCGGTGAAGTCAGCGGCGTTGGCGGCGTCACGGCTGGCTGAGGTGGCGACGAACCGGACGGAGGTCGCCCCGAGGTCCCGGATGATCGCGGCATAGTCTTCCGTGGTGGCGAAGGTGCGCTGCATGGCGGCCTCGGACAACCGACCGGTGGCGTCCACTCCTTCGCCCAGCCGGACCACGCGCATCTCGCGATGCAGGTCCACGAGCCGGGGGGCAGCCGTGCTGCCGGTCCCGGACTGATCCGTCGGCTGATCTGTCGGAGATTCGAGGCGTGCCACGAGCAGGCGGATGGAGTTGGTCCCGCAATCTATCGCGGCGACCGTCCTTCCCGGACCCGAGACGACGCCGTCGTTCCCCCGGGTGTGGGCTACGGTCTCCTCGCTGCCCGGCCGGCGTGTGGCCGCGCCCTGCACGGGGGTCTGCACGGGGTTCTGCTCCCCCGCGAGTCTCTTCACGTGGCGGCTGAGGTCCCTGCTCGGCACGGGTGCCCCGGGGTCCCAGGCGCCGGCACACCAGCAGGTCTCGGCGGTCCACTCATCTCGGATGCGCCCGAGCGCCTCGTCCCCGAGGGGGTTCACGCCGGGCCCGGCGGCCAGCGAGTGGCCCACCAGGACGTGCAGGCACTTGACCCGCTCGGGCATGCCGCCGGCGGAGATGCCGGAGATCTCGGGGACCTCGTCCGTGCCGGCCACCCGGCCCACCCGGTCACGCTCGACCAGGTAGGCCTCGTGCGCGCTCCGGTAGCGGGCGGACAGCGCGTCATCCTGCTGCAGCCGTTCGGACATCTCGGCCATCGCACCGGACGCCTCGAGCCGGGAGACGGCAGCCGTCAGCACAGGGTGGGTCAGGTAGAACGTGGTGGGAAAGGGGATGCCGTTGGACAGCCGCGGAGCAGTGGTGGCCACCAGCGGATTGCCGCACACGCACCGGGCCCCGATCTCGACCACATCACGGGCAGGGCGGTTCAGTTGCAGGCTGATGGTGTCCAGGTCCTGCTGCGTGGGGGTGCGGTCCAGGTTCTGCGTCATGGTGATGATCTTGCCTCAGTCGGTGCGTGGATGCCGGTGACAAGTGCTCCAGCCTAGTCGGTCCCTGCACGCACCACGGAGTCCAGTAGGGCATCCGCCCACGGCATGTCCTGGTTGACCTCGCTCGGGCTGGCCGGTGGCGGCACGGGGTCCTCCACGGCCTCATCGCCGCCGATGACCATGTAGGTCTGCTCACCGGGCATGACGAGGTTGAAGCGTTCGCGCGCCTGCTGCTGGATGTAGGCCGGGTCCTCCCAGCGGGCGATCTCGCTCGTGAGGTCCTGCTGCAGCTGCTGCTCGGCAGCGATCTCCTCCTGGACGGCACGGAGCTCGGCCTGCTGATCCAGGAACACCCGCAGGGTTGGGGCCAAGAGCACCGCGGCCACGAAGAGCACCACGAGGAAGGCCACGGAGCGGCCGGTGAGGTTGCGGGCCGGAACGGGTTCGACCGGGACCAGGGCCGGGCCCGGCGTCGACGCTGCCGTCGAACCAGAGGAAGAAGAGGAAGCAGAATTCAACGAGGGGCCCGAGGACCGGGTCGTGGACGGGGCCGCCACGGCCCCGCTGGAGGAACGGCCCGGAGCACGGTCCGGGGGCCGGGCCGGAACACTGGCGGTGCTCCGCGCACGGCCACGGGGCACGGACCGGCGCAACAGGTTGCGGCGTTCGTCGGCCCGGCGCTGCCCGGGAGTCGGTTCCGATGACGGAACGGCCGAGGTCTCTTCTGGATCCGCCTCGTCCTCCGGGACGGTTCCGGGTCCGTCCGAGGCCTCCGCGTCGGCGGGTGCCGGGGTACCACTCAGCACCCGGGCGGCGGGCCGCCGGTCGGCGGACGCCCGGTCCACCGACTCGAGGGATGCGAGAGAATCGATGGACTCGGGAGACTGGCGCGACGGTGCCGCGTCGAGGGGGATGACCTTGGCGGAGTGGCCGCCCACCAGGTGCGGCGTCGAGCCGGGCCCGGCGGTGCCCGTGCGCTGGGCGGCCCCGGATCCCACCTCGGCCAGCTGACGCTGGGACGTTTTGGGGACGCGCGGACGACGAGTTGCCACCTGTACCTCCGTGCCCATCCTGAACAGAAATCCTGACGTGAAACCGGGCCATCTCCCCGGGTCCCTCTGACGATAACGGCTGAGCCGCCCGCCGTCGGGACAGCGCGCCGAGCGGTTTCCCGGGCGTTTGCCGGGCTTTCGCCGTTAACCACCGCAACCCCGCCCCCGAAGAGCCGGGAACGGGGTTGCGGGAGGTTGCGGGTCAGCCGGTCAGGCGCGGGCGGTGAACCGCGGGAAGGCCGAGGCACCCGCGTAGATCGCGGAGTCGCCCAGCTCCTCCTCGATGCGCAGCAGCTGGTTGTACTTGGCCACCCGGTCCGAGCGGGCCGGGGCACCGGTCTTGATCTGGCCGGCATTGGTGGCCACGGACAGGTCGGCGATGAAGGTGTCCTCGGTCTCGCCGGAGCGGTGGGAGATCATGCAGTGGAACTGGTGGCGCTGGGCCAGCGAGATCGCGTCGAACGTCTCGGTCAGGGAGCCGATCTGGTTGACCTTGACCAGCAGGGCGTTGCCCGACTGCTCGTCGATGCCCCGCTGCAGGCGCTCCGGGTTGGTGACGAACAGGTCGTCGCCCACGAGCTGGACCGTGGCCCCCAGGGAGGTGGTGAGCTGCTGCCAGCCCTCCCAGTCGTTCTCGTCCAGCGGGTCCTCGATGGAGATCAGCGGGTAGTTCGCGGCCAGCTCCTCGTAGTACGCGATCATGTCCGCGGCACTCTTCTGCTCGCCCTCGAAGGTGTAGGCGGCGTTCGAGCAGAACTCGGAGGAGGCCACGTCCAGGGCCAGGGCGATGTCCGTGCCCGGGGTGTAGCCGGCCTGCGTGATGGCCTCGGTGATGAGGTCCAGGGCGGCGCGGTTGGACGGCAGGGACGGGGCGAAGCCGCCCTCGTCACCCAGGCCGGTGCCGAGCCCGCGCTCCTGCAACACCTTCTTGAGCGTGTGGTAGACCTCGGCGCCCCAGCGCAGGGCCTCGGAGAAGCTCGGCGCCCCGATCGGGGCGATCATGAACTCCTGGATGTCCACGTTCGAGTCGGCGTGGGCGCCGCCGTTGAGGATGTTCATCATCGGCACGGGAAGCACGTGGGCGTTCGGGCCGCCCAGGTACTTGAACAGGGAGAGGTCTGAGGAGGCGGCGGCGGCGTTGGCCACGGCCAGCGAGACGCCGAGGATGGCGTTGGCGCCCAGGGTGCCCTTGTTCTCGGTGCCGTCCAGGTCGATCATCAGGGTGTCGATGAGACGCTGGTCCGTGGCGTCCTCGCCCTCCAGCTCGTCCGCGATGTTCTCGATGACGGCGTTGACGGCACCCAGCACGCCCTTGCCGAGATAGCGGCCCTGGTCACCATCGCGGCGCTCGACGGCTTCGAACTCTCCCGTGGAGGCACCGGAGGGCACGGCGGCGCGACCGAGGGAGCCATCGGTCAGCAGCACCTCCACCTCAACGGTGGGGTTACCGCGGGAATCGAGGATTTCACGGGCATGGATGGCGTCGATCAGGGCCATGTGCGGTCTCCTTTGAAGACTGTCGGTGGGTAGAGCGTCAGGGCCGGTGTGGCTTGACGGTCCGGGTGGGCGCCGTGGCGCAGGTTGCGGTACCGCGGGGCGATGCGGGTTCAGCCTAGCCCGTCGGGTCCGTCCCCGAGAGGTCGTGACGGAGCGCGGCCAGGTGTTGGCGCAGCGCCCGCTCGGGGTCGAGTCCCGCGGCACGGGAGCGCTGGACCAGCCGGAACAGCTCGGCGCCCAGCTCCCCCTCGTCCTGCTGCACCCTCGGATCCTGGCCCGACGGCGGCGGGCCGGGTTCCGGCAGCGGGTCCACCGGCTGCCGGGCGGCCCGGTCCACGACCTTCGCGGCGGCCGCCAGCGCGGGCAGGTGGGCGGGGACCTCGGCGAAGGCCACAGGTGAGGTGACAGGCGAGGCGACAGCGCCAGGCGACAGGTCGGCGTCGGGCACCTCCCCCGGCTTTCCGGCATCCGCCTCAGCTGTCCCGGCTGTCCCGGCTTTCTCGGCTGTCTCGGATGCGCGCTCCGCCTTCTTGATGCGCTCCCAATTCTTCTCGATGTCCTCCAGTCTCGCGGCCGCCAGGTCCTGCGGCTCGCGCAGGGACCCGTCAGCGTGGAAGACGTGGGGGTTCCGGCGGATCATCTTGGCCGTGATGGCCTCGGCCGTGCCGTCGAAGGTGAAGCCACCGGCCCCCTGTGCGATCGCCGCGTGCAGGACGACCTGGAAGAGCACGTCCCCCATCTCCAGGCGGAGCTTCTCGTACGTGCCGTCGGCCAGCGCCCCCTCGGGCCATCTGGCCGGTGGCGCGGACTCGATCACCTCGACGGCCTCGTACGCCTCCTCGATCAGGTACTCGGTCAGCACGGCATGGGTGAGCCGTCGCGTCCACGGGCAGTGCTCCCGCAACTGGGCGACCACCCAGACAAGCCGGTCGACCGCGACGCTCACGCGTCCTCGTCGTCGAGGGCCTCCAGGCGCACCGGGCCGTCCCCGGTCCCACCGCTGGAGATGACCTCGCCCCAGGCTTCCACGAGCAGCTCGGCCAGGGCCTCGCGGTCCTCGAGGGGCAGGAAGGCGGCCTCGGCGGCGTTGAGCTGGAAGTCCAGCAGCTCCTCCAGCGAGTAGCTGAAGACCTCCGCGATCAGGTACAGCTCGTCGGTGAGGGAGACCCCGCTCATCAGGCGGTTGTCCGGATTGATGGTCACGCGGAAGCCCAGCTGGGCCAGCATGTCGATCGGGTGGGTGGAGACCGTGCCGCCGTAGGCGGCCACGGCGCCGGTCTGCAGGTTCGAGGACGGGCAGATCTCCAGCGCGATGCCGCGGTCACGGACCCAGGCGGCAGTGGCACCGAGGTCCACGAGGGCGTTGTCCTCGCCGACCTGCTCACCGTTCTCGTCCACGGCGTTGAACTCCACCGTGATGTCGTCGGCGATCCGCACGCCGTGGCCGAGGCGCAGGGCGCGGCCGTTGACGAGGGCGTCATTGATGGACTCGAGGCCGTCCGACTCACCGGCGTGGACGGTGGCCGGGAAACGCTGGCCGGCCAGCCAGGTGAAGGCCTCGGTGAAGCGCGAAGGTGGGAATCCGGCCTCCGGTCCGGCAATGTCAAAGCCGACTGCAACGGAGCCACCGGAGCCACGGTGGCGGACGGCCAGCTCGGCGATCTCCTGGGAGCGGTCGTTCTGGCGCATGGCCGTGATGAGCTGGCCGACGCGGATCGGGGCTCCCGCGTTCTCAGCGTTCTCCACGCCCTCGTCGAGTCCGGCCTGGACCGATTCAACGGCCTGATCCAGGGTCAGCCCGCCGGCAGTGTGCTGTTCGGGGGCCCAGCGGACCTCGGCATAGACGATGCCGTCCTCCACGAGGTCTTCCACGAACTCGCGGGCCACCCGCTGCAGCCCCTCTGCCGTCTGCATGACGGCGATCGTGTGGTCGAAGGTCTCGAGGTAGCGCTCAAGGGTGCCGGAGTTCGCGGACTCGGCGAACCACTCCGCCAGCGCGTCGGCGGTGTCGGCGGGCAGTTCGTGGCCGATCTGGCCGGCGAGGTCGAGGATGGTGGCCGGTCGCAGGCCCCCATCGAGGTGGTCGTGGAGGCTGATCTTGGGCAACGCTGCCAGATCGACGTCGAGGGGCGAGGGGGCGGAGAATTCGATCGCGTCAGTCACGTGGCGAGTCTACGGTAGCGGCCTCGGCCCGCGGTCCCCCGCCGGCCGCCTGCTTCCGCTCCGCCAGCCGGAGCAGGATCCTCTTCAGGATGAGGTCCACCACCCAGCCGACGGCAGCGGCGGCGACCAGCGCCACGATGATCTGCAGCAGCGTGTTGTCCAGCCAGCCGGCGGTCGCCCGGGCGATCCCGATCGAGTACGCCGACCAGAGGAACGCGGCGAAGACATCCAGCAGGGTGAACCTCAGCCGCGGGTACCCGGTGGCCCCGGCGGTGTAGTTCACCGCCACCCGTCCGCCCGGGATGTACCGGGCCGTGCAGATCACCAGCGCGCCGTGTCCGTCCAGGGCGGTGCGGGCGGTGGCGACGGCCCGGACCACGCTGCGGCTGCGCATCCAGCGGAACCGGGTGATGCCGATCTCCCGGCCGAGGGCATAGGCGATCTGGTCCCCGGTGATCGCCCCGAGGGCACCGATCAGCCAGACCCACCACAGGGAGACGGTGTCCCCGGTGCCGGAGATGGAGGCCAGTGCCACCAGCACGGACTCCGAGGGCACCACGGGGAAGAACCCGTCGATCGTGCACAGCAGGTAGACCGCGAGCAGGATCCACCACTGCCCGGCGGCATGGAGGACCACGTCTTCGATCATCTGGAGCACCCGTTCAGCCTAGGCGAACGGAAGGCCCGGGACCGCACTCTTCTCGGCGGTTCCGGGCCTTCTCAGGGTCTGCTCAGGGTCGTCTTCAGGGTGGTCCGGGACCGGCTTCAGGCTGGGCCTGGGCTACCGCGGGGATGGTAGGGATGGCGGGGATATGGCGGGGATGACGGGGTGGCAGCCGAAGCGGCGTGGTCAGTCGATCCGGTCGATGATGAGCGGGCGCGGCACGAACGATTCGGCCTCCGCCGATCCCGCCGGGGCGATGGAGTAGCCGTCCTCGAGCGCGGACAGGGCACGATCGAATTGCTCCGGGGTGTCCGTCAGCAGGGTGAGCAGGGGCTGTCCGGCCTGCACGATGTCCCCCGGCTTGGCGTGCAGGCGCACCCCGGCTGCGTCCTGGACGGGATTCTCTTTGCGGGCCCGGCCGGCGCCGAGCCGCCAGGCGGCCAGGCCCACGGCCATGGCGTCCAGGCGGGTCAGCACGCCGGACTCGCCGGCGGTGACCACATGGGACTCCCGTGCGGTCGCCATGGGAGCGTCGGGGTCTCCACCCTGGGCGGCGATCATCCGGCGCCACACGTCCATGGCCCGCCCATCGGCCAGGGCCTCGGCCGGGTCCACCCCGGTGATCCCGGCCCCGGCCAGCATGCGGCGGGCCAGCTCCACGGTCAGTTCCACGACGTCGGCCGGTCCCCCGCCGGCGAGGACCTCCACCGATTCGGCGACCTCGATGGCGTTGCCGGCGGTCAGGCCGAGCGGGGTGTCCATGTCCGTCAGCAGGGCGGAGGTGTTCACGCCGGCGTCCCGGCCCAGGTCCACCATGGTCCGCGCGAGTTCGAGGGCGTCGGACTCGGTCTTCATGAAGGCGCCGGAGCCGCACTTGACGTCCAGCACCAGGGTGCCCGTGCCCTCGGCGATCTTCTTGGACATGATCGAGGAGGCGATCAGCGGGATCGCCTCCACGGTGCCGGTGACGTCCCGCAGCGCGTAGAGCTTCTTGTCCGCCGGGGCCAGCCCCGAACCGGCGGCGCAGATGACGGCGCCCAGGGAGGAGAGCTGGTCCATCATGGCCTCGTTGGACAGGTTGGCCTGCCAGCCGGGGATGGCCTCGAGCTTGTCCAGGGTGCCGCCGGTGTGGCCGAGGCCGCGGCCGGACAACTGGGGCACGGCCACGCCGTACACCGCGACGAGTGGCGCCAGTGGAAGGGTGATCTTGTCCCCCACGCCACCGGTGCTGTGCTTGTCCGCGGTCGGCTTGACGCCGCCGTCGGGCCCGCGCAGCTGTGAGAAGTCCATCCGCTCGCCCGAGGCGATCATCGCGTTCGTCCAGCGGGCGATCTCCGGCCGGTCCATGCCGTTGAGCAGGATGGCCATGGCCAGCGCGGACATCTGCTCGTCCGCCACCACACCGCGGGTGTAGGCATCCACGACCCAGTCGATCTGCCCGTCCGAGAGGTGCTGGCGGTCCCGCTTGGCCCGGATCACCTCGATTGCGTCGAACGGCTCGGCGCGCTGGCCGGTCTGGAAGGTGGATGAGGACGCGGAGGTCGAGGGGGTGGCGGTAGAGGAAGAGGGAGCGGTGGGCTGCGGGGTCATCGGGTCCTTCCCGGGTCGTCGGTCGAGGCCGCACTGTCACTCAGGTGCGTCATATCGGCCGGGCCGAAGGCCAGCGGCAGGACCTCGTCCATGGTCAGTTCGCCGTCCGGGCCCATGAGGCGCATGCCGGGGGCGTGGAATTCGTAGAGCAGCTGGCGGCAGCGGCCGCACGGCATGAGGACCTCACCGTTCCCGTCGACGCAGTAGAACGCCACGATCCTGCCGCCCCCGCTCATCTGCAGGTTGGACACCAGGGAGCACTCGGCGCAGAGCGTGAGGCCCAGGGAGGCGTTCTCGATGTTGCAGCCGGCCACCACGCGGCCGTCCTCCACCAGGGCGGCGGCGCCCACGGGGAATCGGGAGTACGGCACGTAGGCGCGGGTCATCGCGGCACGGGCGGTGGATTCCAGGCGCTGCCAGTCGATGCCCGATCCCGTGCCGGTGATGCGCGGCAGGGAGGCTGTCAGCGGGATGTCGTCCTCGAACGGGTCGCTGAACGCACCGCTGGATCCGTGGTCGTTCTGTTCCACGCTCACTCCTTCACATAGGGGGACCCGGCGGCGGCCGGGCCACGGGACCTGCCGACCAAGCCGGCCACCACCAGGACGGTGACGAGGTAGGGCAGCATCGCCATGAACTGGCTGGGGACCGGTGTGCCCAGGATGGCCAGAACATACTGCATGTTGGTGGTGAACCCGAACAGGAGCGCCGCGAAGAAGGCTCCGATCGGGTTCCAGCGGCCGAAGATCACGGCGGCGAGGGCGATGAACCCCTGGCCGGCGGTCATCTCCTTCGAGAAGGAGGAGGAGGACACGAGCGTGAAGAAGGCGCCGCCCATGCCGGCGACGGCACCGCCGAGCAGCACGTTGATGTACCGGGTGCGGATCACGTTGATGCCCACGGTGTCCGCGGCCTTGGGGTGCTCGCCGACGGCCCGCACGCGCAGGCCCCACTGGGTGTGGAACAGGCCGATGTACAGGGCGATGACGATCAGGTACATGCCGTAGCCCAGGATGGTCTGGTCGAAGAGGATGGGGCCGATGATCGGGATGTCGGCCAGGAACGGGATCCGGATGCTCGGGAAGTGCGGCGGGGAGTTCAACGCCGAGGAGTTCGAGGACAGCACGGTACTGAACAGGAAGCTGGTCAGACCGGCCACCAGGACGTTGAGCACCACGCCGACGATGATCTGGTTGACCAGGTAGCGGATGGCGAACACCGCCAGCAACACGGACACCAGTACACCGGCCACGACGGCGGCCACGAGGCCCGCCCAGACCGACCCGGTCACCGAGCCGGTGACGGCGGCCGTGAAGGCACCCGCCAGCAGCTGTCCCTCGATGGCGATGTTCACGACGCCAGCCCGTTCGGAGAGCACACCGGCCATGGAACCGAAGATCAGCGGGATCGCCAGGGTCACGGAGCCGGCGATGAGGCCGGTGAGAAACACCGTGGTGGTGTTGGCCGCGCCGACCACCCACACCAGGAATCCGGCCACGAACAGGACCGCGAAGACGGCGGAGACCCAGCCGCTGACCGTGCCGGAGCGGCGGACCTGCAGGAAGCCCCACACGGCGAGGGCGGCGAGCAGGAGGGTGATCGTCCAGCCGGCGGCAATGGTCGGGACCACGATGTCCGGGATGTGGATGGCATCGGCATCGGTGGAGATGCGGAACGTGGCCGACGTGCCCGAGGCGGTCAGGGCGAAGACGGCCAGGGAGACCGCCGCCAGCACCGCGAGCGCGATCGGCGTGGCCCAGTGCCGGACGATATCCGTGGTGGGCTTCTCCGTCGTCGGGGCCGCTGGAGCGGGCCCGACAGGGCCGCTGGGAACGGTCGCGGTGGTGCTCATCGCTGGTCGCCTTCCGCCGTGGTGGGGGTACTGGGATCTGCTGCGGTCGGGGCGGCGTGGCCGTCGGCGGACGCGGTGGTCGCCGCGACGGCTCCGGCGAGGGCCGGCTGGGTGACCGGATCCGCCGTCGTGCGGGCCTGCAGGGCACCGGGAGCCGGCAGGCGGAAGATCATCCGCACCAGCGGCGGTGCGGCGATGAACAGCACGATCAGCGACTGGATGATGAGCACGATGTCGATCGGCACCCCGGTCTCGGTCTGCATCGTCACGCCACCGGCGCGCAGCGCGCCGAACAGCAGTCCGGCCGCGAACACGCCCCACGGGTTGGAGCGGCCAAGCAAGGCCACGGTGATGGCGTCGAAGCCGAAGGACCCGGCGACATCCGTGTTAAGCATCTTCTCGGTGCCGGACACCTGGCTCATGCCGGCCAGGCCGGCCAGGCCGCCGGAGATCGCCATGGCGACCACGTACATGCGCTTCACGGACACGCCCGCGGTCCGGGCGGCGTCGGGATTGGCCCCCACGGCGCGCAGCTGGAATCCGACGGACGAGCGCTTCATGAGCCACCAGGCGAACACCGTGGCCACGACGGCCACGACGAAGCCCCAGTTCAGGCGGAAGCTGTCACCGAACAGCAGCGGGAAGACCGCCGTCGACGGCAGGAAGTCGGAGACCGGGTTGGTGGAGCCCTCCCGCTGGAGGACGGGGGTGTACAGGAAGTACGTGACCAGATGGATGGCCACGTAGTTGAGCATGATGGTCAGGATGACCTCGTGGGCGCCGGTGAGCGCCTTGAGGAAGCCGACCACGGCACCCCACAGGGCACCGCCGAGGATGCCCATGATCAGGACCAGCAGCAGGTGCAGGCCCGCCGGCAGCTGCAGGTGGACGCCGAACCAGGTGGCGAACATGGCCCCGAAGATCATCTGGCCCTGGCCGCCGATGTTGAACAGTCCGGAGCGGAACGAGATGGCGATGCCGAGCGAGATGATGATCAGCGGCGTGGCCACGGTCAGCGATTCCATCAGCGGATAGATGCCCTCGCTGAAGGTGTCCCCTCGGTAGTTGAAGATCGCGCCGCGGAACAGGGCGGCGTAGGCGGCGGCCACGGCCGACCAAGCGGCAGCCAGGGTGTCCAGGGGGCGGCTGAAGAAGTATCCGGCCGCCTCGAGGACGTCCTCGTCCGTCAGGATGATCAGCAGGGCGCTGATGACCAGGGACAGGATGATCGCCAGGACGGTGACGGTGCCGTTGCCGGACAGGACGTCCCGGAACGAGAACCCGTTCGTGGTACCGCCCTTGCGGTCCGAGCCGCCGGCCCGGGGGCCGGGCGTGGACGCCGGGGTGCTCTCGCTGGTCACGGAGCTCATGCCGTTACTCCCTTCGGGGTGGTATCCGGGGTGGTGTCCGGTTCGGTACCCGGGGAGATGCCGGCCATCATGAGGCCCAGATCGTCACGCGAGGTGTCCCCCGGCACGATCCCGATGATCCGGCCGTGGTACATCACGGCGATGCGGTCGGCCAGGTCGAGGACCTCGTCGAGCTCGGTGGAGACGATCATCACCGGGGTGCCCGAGTCCCGTTCGCGGATGATGCGATCGTGCAGGAACTCGATGGAGCCGACGTCGACCCCGCGGGTGGGCTGGGAGGCGATGAAGAGCTTGAGGTCGTCCACCAGTTCCCGGGCCATGACGACCTTCTGCTGGTTGCCGCCGGACAGGGTTCCGACCGGCAGGTCCACGCCCTGGGTGCGGACGTCGAATTCCGCGACGCGCTGCTCCGCGAGAGACCGGATGACCGCCGGGCTCAGCTGGAAGCGGTTGCCGACCGGCGCCCGGTCGAAGCGGTTCAGCACGAGGTTCTCGGCCACGGAGAAGGACCCCACCAGACCGTCAGTGGAGCGGTCCTCCGGCACATACCCGACGCCGGCCCGGATGACCTGCTTGGTGGTTCGGCCGAGGATCTCCTCGCCGTCCAGGCGGATGGACCCCTGGGCCTTCTGCAGACCCATGATGGCCTCGGTGAGCTCGGTCTGCCCGTTGCCCTGCACGCCGGCCACGGCCAGGATCTCTCCCTGGCGGATGCCGAAGGAGACGCGGTCCACTAGCCGGACGCCCTCCGGGCTCAAAACGGTCAGATCAGACACCGTGAAGGTCTCCTCGCCCAGCTTCGGGGCGGACTTCGTGGTGTTCAGCTCCACGGCGCGGCCGACCATGAGGGCGGCCAGTTCGGATTGGTCCGCGTCTGGGTCCGCGGTGCCGACCAACCTGCCGCGGCGCAGCACGCTGATCACGGTGGAGATCGCCTTGACCTCGCGCAGCTTGTGGGAGATGAACACCACGGCGGTGCCGTTGTCCCGCAACCGGCGGATGATGTCCAGCAGCTCGTCGGTCTCCTGGGGCGTGAGCACGGCCGTGGGCTCGTCCAGGATCAGCACGCGGGCCTCGCGCACGAGCGCCTTGATGATCTCCACGCGCTGTTGGACGCCCACGGGGAGATCCTCGATGCGGGCGTCCGGGTCCACATGGAAGCCGTACTCATCGGAGATCTCGCGGATCTTCCGGCGGGTGGACTCGAGGTCCAGGATGCCGGCGGCACGCGTGTGCTCATCGCCCAGCGCCACGTTCTCCGCCACCGTGAACACCGGGATCAGCATGAAGTGCTGGTGCACCATGCCGATGCCGGCCCTCATCGCCTCACCGGGACCGCTGAACCGCACCGGACGGCCATCCGCCAGGATCTCGCCGGCGGTCGGCTCGTAGAGGCCGAACAGGACGTTCATCAGGGTGGACTTGCCCGCGCCGTTCTCCCCCAGCAGGGAGTGGACCTGGCCGGACTCCACCGTCAGGTCGATCGAGTCATTGGCCGTGAAGGCCCCGAATTTCTTGGTGATGCCGCGTAATTCGAGTTTCACCGTGCTCCAGCCATTCTGGCCCGGGACAGGCCATTGCTTCGGATCGTTGTCATTCCATCTTTGATGCTTCGTTCCCAGGAGTGGATCTCGAAGGACATCATCTCAGAGTGTTCCCGGCGGACATGACGGTGGGGCGGCCCGCAGGCCACCCCACCGCATGGGCCACCGTGGTGATCAGACCTCGGGCGAGTAGTCCGAGTTGACCTCGATGGAGCCGTCGATGATGCCGGCCTTGATCTCCTCGAGTTCGGCCTTCATCTCATCGGAGACCTCGGCGTCGAAGTCATGGAACGGGGCCAGGGCCACGCCGCCGTTCTCCAGCGTGCCCACGTAGGGCTCACCGTCGAACTCGTCCGCCAGGTCGGCCTCGATGACGTCCTGCACGGCCTGGCCCATCAGCTTCACCACGGAGGTGAGGATGATCTCGCCCTGCTCGGTGGTCTCATAGCCGTCGGAGTCCACCCAGATGACCTTGGCCTCCTTGCCGCCGGCATTCGCCTCGGTCACAGCATCGAGGGTGCCCAGGCCCACCGGCCCGGCCACGGGCATGATGATGTCCGCGCCCTCGTTGATGAAGTTGGTGGTATTGGTCTTGCCGGCGGCCTGGTTCTCGAAGTCACCGGTGAAGGAGCCGGTCTTGGCCTCGCGGTTCCAGCCCAGCACCTCGACCTCGGCGTCCTTCTGTTCGTTGTAGTACTCGACGCCGGCGGCGAAGCCGTCCATGAAGATGGTCACGGTCGGGATCTCCGCGCCGCCGTAGGTGGCGACCTTGCCGGTCTCGCTGGTGCCGGCGGCGAGGTAACCGGCCATGAAGGAGCCCTGCGCCGTGTCATAGATCAGGCGCTTGACGTTGTCCGGGAACTCGGGATCGGTAACGTCCACGCCCATGAAGTGGGTCTCGGGGTTGTCGTTGGCGATCGGCTTCATCGTGTCGCCGAGCAGGAACCCGACGCCGATGATCATGTCGCAGTTGGCCTGCAGCATCGACGTGATGTTCGGGGTGAAGTCGGACGGGGAGGTGGACTCCGCCTCGTTCGTGGAAATGCCGAACTCCTCCTCGGCGGCCATCAGGCCGTCGTGGGAGGACTGGTTGAAGGAGCGGTCATCGAAGCCGCCCTGGTCGGAGACGATGCAGCCGGTGTAGTCAGAGTTGTCGGTGCCCACGGCTGGGGCGTCGGACGCCGAGGCGGTCCCGTCGGCGGCCTCCTCGGGTGCGGCGCCACAGCCGGCCAGCAGCAGGCCGGACATGCCGAGCATGGCGACCGGCAAGAGTGCCTTACGAGACAGGGGGGATGCAATGCCCATGGTGATCCTTAGGTGCGAGGGTGTGGGGCTGGAGCGTGGGGATCCGGCAGCGAGCCGGTGATGTCGGCCCAGCTCCGGACGGGTCGAGATCGATCCGTTCCACGGATGTCCGCGCCCTTCAGACGGACAGTTACCCGGGAGTTTACCCAAAGTTGGCAAGAACCGCTTCAGAAGTGCGCTACGTTTCTGCAACGTCTGCACCACCTGCGCCGTTCAGCCCTACTGAACGCCGGACAGGGCCCGCAGTGCCGCGGCCGTGAAAATGCGCATGCCGATGCCGATGGCGCGCTCGTCCGGCGCGAAGTCGCCCATGTGCAGGTCATAGACTGGGCCGCCCGGGGTCCGCGTCCCCAAGCGCAGCATGGCCCCGGGGACCAGCTGGGTCATCCAGGCGAAGTCCTCCCCGCCCATGGACTGCGGGGTCAGCTGGATGGCCCGGGACCCGAGCTCATAGCGGGCCGCGTCCTCGATGAGGTCGGTCTCGGCCTCCGTGTTGACCACCGGCGGCACCCCGCGGATGTGTTCGAGGTGGACCTTCACCCCGAAGGGGTGGGCGATCTGCTGGACCACGTCGTCCAGCAGGTCCCCGGCCGATTCCCACACCTCGGCGTCCAGGCAGCGCATGGTTCCGGCGAGGTACCCGGACCCGGGGATGGCGTTGGGCGCCGCCCCCGCATTGATCTGGCCCCACACCACGGAGACGGCCGAGCGGACGTCGATCCGCCTGTTCAGCACCGCCGGGACCTGGACGGCGATCGTGGACAACGCGTAGACGAGGTCCTCCGTCAGGTGCGGCCGGGAGGTGTGCCCGCCGCGGCCGGACAGACTGATCTTGATGGTGTCGGCCGCCGAGGTGATGGCGCCGATCCGCGTGCCGATCGTGCCGACGTCGAACCGGGGTTCGCAGTGGGCCGCCAGGATCCGCGGGATCCCCTCCAGAGTGCCCTGCCGGATCACGGACAGGGAGCCACCGGGCAACCTCTCCTCGGCGGGCTGGAAGATGATGCGGATGCGGCCGGTCAGGCCCTGGGGACCCCCCAGGGCGTCGAGCTCCGGCTGGCCGAGGTCCCCGGCCGTGCGCGTGACCACGCGGTGCAGGGCGAGCGCGGTGCCGACCATGACGGATGTGTGGACGTCATGTCCGCACGCATGGGCCACACCCGGGTGGCGGGAGGCGTAGTCGAGTCCGGTCTGCTCGGAGAGGGGAAGGGCGTCGATGTCCGCACGCAGGCCCAGCACGATCGGCCCCTCGCCGATGTCCACGTAGGCGCCGGTGTCATCGAGCTTGACCGGCGAGAGCCCGGCCTCGGTCAGGGTCTGCAGGATCCGTTCCGTGGTCCGGTGCTCGTCATAGGACAGTTCCGGATGCGCGTGGAGGTCCCGGCGGAACGCCACCACCGAGGGCTCGAGCCGTTGGACCAGCGGGGTCACCCGCGGCAGTCCGGGATCGTCGAGGACGGGACGGGCGCCGGTGGAACGCTGGCTGTCGTTCATCCCAGTGATGCTACCGGGGCTCTTCGGGCTCAGAGGACGTCGTCGTCTCCGTGGGCCTTGAGGGACTCGACGGCCTGCTTGACGGACTGGGCGTGCTCCGTCGTCGTGACCAACAGGGCGTCCGGGGTGTCCACGACCACGATGTCCTCGACACCGATCAGGGCGATCACCCGCGCCGTATCCGTGACCACCACACCGGAGGCCTTGGACGAGTACACCCGCGGCGTCTCACCGATCACGGTGATACCAGAGGCCCGCTTGGCCGGGTTCAGCCGGGCGATCGCGGCGAAATCGCCCACGTCGTCCCAGGTGAACCCACCCGGGATCACGGCAACATCCCCCGCCGCGGCAGCGGGCTCAGCCACCGCATAATCCACCGCGGTCTTCTTCAGCCCGGGCCAGACCCGGGCCATCGTCTCCGCCTGGGCCGGCGTACCCCAGGCCTTCGCGATCTCCACGACGCCGGCATGCAGCTCCGGCTCATTGATCGCCAGGTGATGCAACATCAAGGACACCGGGGCCACGAACATACCCGCGTTCCACAGGTACTCCCCCGAGGCGACGTACTCCTTCGCCACGTCCTCAGCCGGCTTCTCCACGAACGCGGCCACGTCCTTGGCGTGGGGTGCGCCCTTCACGGTCAAGGCCTCGCCCTGCCGGATGTAACCGAACCCGGTGGCCGGGTGCGTCGGCTTGATGCCGATGGTCACGATCTTGCCGGTGGCCGCGGTGGCGACCGCTTCCGCGACAGCCTCCTGGAACTCCTCCACCGGGCCGATCACCTGGTCAGCGGCGAAGGAGCCCATGATGGTCTCCGGATCCCGCTCGAACAGGATGGCCGCGGCCAGCCCGATAGCCGCCGCCGAGTCCTTCGGCTCCGGCTCGAGCACGGTGTCCTCGGAGGCCAGGTCCGGCAACTGCTCCCGCACGGCGCCCTCGTGGGCCTCACCGGTGACCACCATGACCCGGTCCCCGGCCAGCGCGGCCAAACGATCATAGGTCGCGCGGATCAGGGTCTGCCCCGAGCCGGTCAGGTCATGCAGGAACTTCGGCGCGGCCGCCCGCGAGAGCGGCCACAACCGCGTCCCCACGCCACCGGCAGGAATCACACCATAGAAGCGGTCCAGTCCCGGGGTGTCAGAGAGGTCCACGGCGGCAAGGCCATCCAATTCAGGGTCAGTCGTCACACCGGACAGCATAGGTGACCGCCGGGCCGGGGCCCGGATCCGCCCCACCCCCGTGACCCGTGCCACACCGGGAACAAGGCCGGTCAACAATAGGGAACATAACGTCAAGAAGTACTAGTCTGTCGTGGAGGAATGCACTCGCACCGGCGTTCCCTTTGTGCCCATCGGACGTGGCACAGGCGCCCTTGCAATCCCTGGGAGGTAAAACAGTGTCTACTGCGACATCAGCGCAGGCCCCGGCGAAGTCCGGCCGTGGGACCCTCTATCGCGGCAACGAAGGTCAGTGGTCGTGGGTGATCCACCGGATCACCGGCGTGGCCATCTTCTTCTTCCTGCTGGTCCACGTGCTGGACACCTCACTGGTGAGGGTCTCGCCGGAGGCCTACAACGCGGTGCTCGGTACCTACAAGAACCCGCTGATGGCCGTCGGAGAGGTCGGCCTCGTGGCCGCCATCGTCTTCCACGCCTTCAACGGCCTGCGGATCATCCTGGTCGACTTCTGGAAGGGCGGGACCAAGCACCACAAGAAGATGCTGTGGGCCGTGGTGGTCCTCTCCGTCGTCACCGTTGGCGCGTTCGCCATCCGCCACCTGATGCTTGCCCTCGGAGGTCACTGAGCCATGAGCGCCACCGCTGAATCCACGATCGCAGCCCCCCGCACGGGGCGTATCGACCCGAAGTACACCCGGGACAAGACCAAGAGCGGCAACTTCGAGATGCTCGCCTGGCTGTTCATGCGCCTGTCCGGCGTGGTCCTGGTCGTGCTGATCTTCGTCCACCTCTTCTCCAACCTCATGGTCGGGGACGGCATCAACGGCCTGGACTTCGGCTTCGTTGCCGGCAAGTGGGCCGATCCGTTCTGGCAGTTCTGGGACCTGGCCCTGCTGTGGCTGGCCATGCTGCACGGCACCAACGGCGTCCGGACCATCATCAACGACTACGCCGAACGTGACGGCGTGCGGTTCTGGCTGAAGATGGTCCTCTACGCGGCGACCACCGTCATCATCGTGCTCGGCACCCTGGTGATCTTCACCTTCGAACCGTGCCTCGTCGGCGCCGACGGAATGCTGCTGGAGTCCACTCCCGCGTTCTGCGAGACCCTCTGACGCCCTGACGCACCCCCACTGATCCCCCGAGATTTCTCGAGCAGAAGGAACTCAACGAATGCAGGTACACAAGTACGACGTCGTGATTGTCGGTGCCGGCGGCGCCGGCATGCGCGCGGCGATCGAATCCGGTCAGCGCGCCCGCACAGCGGTGCTGACCAAGCTCTACCCCACCCGTTCGCACACGGGTGCGGCCCAGGGCGGCATGTGTGCCGCCCTGGCCAATGTCGAAGAGGACAACTGGGAGTGGCACACCTTTGACACCGTCAAGGGCGGCGACTACCTGGTGGATCAGGACGCCGCCGAGGTCATGGCCAAGGAGGCCATCGACGCGGTGCTGGACCTGGAGAAGATGGGCCTGCCCTTCAACCGCACACCGGAGGGCCGGATCGACCAGCGTCGCTTCGGCGGACACACGCGCGACCACGGCAAGGCCCCGGTCCGCCGCGCCTGCTATGCGGCCGACCGCACCGGCCACATGATCCTCCAGACGCTCTACCAGAACTGCGTCAAGCACGACGTCGAGTTCTACAACGAGTTCTACGTCCTGGACGTGCTGATGGTGGACGAGCCGGGCACCCGCCCGGACGGGACGCCCTTCACGCAGAAGCGCGTGGCCGGCGTCGTGTCCTACGAACTGGCCACCGGCGAACTGCACGTCTTCCAGGCCAAGTCCGTGGTCTTCGCCACCGGCGGCGCGGGCAAGGTCTTCAAGACCACCTCCAACGCCCACACCCTGACCGGTGACGGCATGGCCATCGCCTACCGCAACGGCCTGCCGCTGGAGGACATGGAGTTCATCCAGTTCCACCCGACCGGCCTGGCCGGCCTGGGCATCCTGCTTTCCGAGGCGGCGCGCGGCGAGGGCGGCATCCTCCGCAACGCGGACGGTGAGCGCTTCATGGAGCGCTACGCCCCGACCATCAAGGACCTCGCGCCGCGTGACATCGTGGCCCGGTCCATGGCCGAGGAGGTCCGCCAGGGCCGCGGCTGCGGCCCGAACAAGGACTACGTCCTGCTCGACCTGACGCACCTGGAACCGGCTCACATCGACGCCAAGCTGCCGGACATCACCGAGTTCGCGCGCACCTACCTCGGTGTGGAGCCCTACACCGAGCCGGTGCCGGTCTTCCCGACCTGCCACTACGTGATGGGCGGCATCCCGACCAACATCAAGGCCGAGGTGCTCCAGGACAACGACACCGTGGTCCCGGGCCTGTACGCCGCCGGCGAGGTGGCCTGCGTGTCCGTGCACGGCTCCAACCGCCTCGGCACCAACTCGCTGCTGGACATCAACGTCTTCGGCCGCCGTGCCGGCATCTACGCCGCCGAGTACGCCGCCACCGCCGATTTCGTGGAGCTGCCGGAGAACGGCGAGGCACCGACGGTCGAGCACATCGAGAACCTGCGCTCCGCCACCGGCACCGAGCGTGTGGCCGAGCTGCGGGCCCGCCTGCAGGATGTCATGGACGCGGACATGCAGGTCTTCCGCACGGACGAGTCGATCCGCCGGGCCTTGGCCGAGATTGAGTCCCTGCGCGAACGCTACGAGAACGTCTCCGTGCAGGACAAGGGCAAGCGGTTCAACCTGGACCTCTTGGAGGGCCTGGAGCTGGGCTACCTGCTCGACATGGCCGAGGCCATGACCGTGGCTGCCCTGCACCGCAAGGAATCCCGCGGCGGCCACTACCGCGAGGACTACCCCGACCGTGACGACGAGAACTGGATGGCGCATTCCATGCTCTACCGCGACCCCGACTCCGAGATGGAGGGCGTCAAGGGCATCCGTTCCGAGACCAAGCCGGTTGTTGTCACCCGTTACCAGCCGATGGAGCGTAAGTACTGATGAGCACCACGATCAACGAACCCGCAGAAGGACCCTCGAAGGTCGATCTCGGCGCCCAGGGCGGCGGAACCGGTGAGATCCCGAGCTTCGACGTCACCCTCAAGGTCCGCCGCTTCCTGCCCGAGACGTCCGAGGACTCCTACTGGGACGAATGGACCGTCACCATGTACGGCACCGATCGTGTGCTGGACGCCCTGCACAAGGTCAAGTGGGACATCGACGGCACCCTGTCCTTCCGCCGGTCCTGCGCGCACGGCGTGTGCGGCTCCGATGCCATGCGCATCAACGGCCGCAACCGCCTGGCCTGCAAGACCCTGCTGAAGGACCTCGACCTGTCCAAGCCCATCCTGGTGGAGCCCATCAAGGGCCTGCCGGTGGAGAAGGACCTGATCGTGGACATGGACCCGTTCTTCCAGTCCTACCGCGAGATCATGCCGTTCCTGGTCAACAAGGGCCCGGAGCCCACCAAGGAGCGCCTGCAGTCCGCCGAGGAGCGCGAGCGGTTCGATGACACCACCAAGTGCATCCTCTGCGCCGCCTGCACCTCGTCCTGCCCGGTGTTCTGGACCGATGGCCAGTACTTCGGCCCGGCCGCGATCGTCAACGCCCACCGCTTCATCTTCGACTCCCGCGACGATGCCGGTGACATGCGCCTGGAGATCCTCAATGACAAGGAAGGCGTGTGGCGCTGCCGCACCACCTTCAACTGCACCGAGGCCTGCCCGCGCGGCATCCAGGTGACCAAGGCCATCGCCGAGGTCAAGCAGGCCGTGCTGGCCGGAGCCTTCTGATCCAGCCCGCCGTGCCACACCGGAGGTAACCACTCCCCCACCCACGCCGAAGCCCCCGGGATGATTCCCGGGGGCTTTCGCGTACCTCGCATGGGCCCCTTCGTTCGATCCGGCGACGGCACGGTACTGGGCCCAGATCGAGGCGACGTCGGTGGCCAGGTGCTGGGCGCAGGCCTCGTCGACGAGGTGCGCATGGACGTCGTACCCGTGGTGCTCGGCTCCGGCAAGCGCTACTTCGGGTCGGTCCGCGCGCAGCACCTGTTGGAGGATCCCGAGGTGGTGATTCTGGGTAACCGGGTGCTTCACCTGCGCTATCGGGTGCACCAGCCAGCGGCGACACACGCCATTGCAGAGCCCTCAAACGACGCAAAGCCCTTAAACGACTATGCGGGCAACCCCCACCGTGGGGATTGCCCGCAAAGCGGTTCGATCCGTGGGTCAGCCGCGGATCAGCGGTGGATCAGCGGCGGGAGTTCACGTAGGCGTTGCTGTCCTTGGAGAACGCGGTCACCAGCCACCAGATGTTCACGAGCACGAAGACCACGGTGATCACCAGGGTGGCGATACCCAGGCCCGGGGCCGCGGACATCATGGTGCCGATGGTGGTCAGGCCGTAGAGCATGAACAGGGTGCCCAGGGCGGCGAACACCGTGCCGAGGATGCGGGCCCAGTTCTTGCCCTTGCGCAGGCCGAAGTACACGAGCAGGTAGACGACGACGGCGATGACCAGGGCGACCACGGCCGTGATCATGACGAACGCCATGCTCGCCTCGACGATCTCCTCGAGTTCGTCCCGCGGGATACCCATGCCTGCCTGGGCGTCCAGCTGCGCATCGAGAAGGTCCTCGTTCCCGGAGGTGAGGAAGCTGACGATGGAGTAGACGACGTAGATCGCCAAGGACGCCAGCGTCAGCATCTTCAACCGGCCCCAGCTCTTGGGCTCGGCCACGGGCTGGCCGACCTCGCCGGGGTTGTAGGTGCCGGTGCCGTACTTGGAACCCTGCTGGTCAGGAGCGGAGTAGGGCTGCTGGGCCGGGGTCCCATAGGGCAGCGGGCCTGGAGCGGCCGGCGGCTGCTGGCCCGGCTGCTGGCCCGGCTGCTGGGGGGCCGGGTTGCCCTGGGGCTGTTGCGGGTTGTCGGTCATGAGATGTCCCCTCTCGTTGCGGTGGCCATCGGAGCGGCCACGCTGTTATTCGACTGGTTCGACTGGTTCGAATGATTCGAACGGTTGGATGGGTTGGGGTAGGCAGCCGGAGGATCTCTCCAGCCGGCCGACTACTCGTACCGCAGGGCCTCGATCGGGTCCTTCTTCGCGGCCCGGGCGGCCGGCATGGTGCCGGCCAGGAAGGCGATCACCAGGATCAGCGCGACGATCAGGACGATGGACAGCGGGTCGACGGCGAACAGACTCAGTCCGGCCACACCGCTCAGCGGGCCGTTGACCAGGGCGGCGTTGCCGATCACGCCCAACAGCACACCGAGGCCCACACCGATCACGGAGCCCATCACGCCGAGCATGACGGCCTCGGTGGAGAAGAGCCCGAAGACCTTGCCTCGGCCCATGCCCAGGGCCTTCATCAGGCCGATCTCCCGCGTCCGCTCCTGGACGGACATCAGGAGGGTGTTGACGATGCCGAAGCTGGCGGCCAGCAGGGCGATCAGCGCGAAGCCGTTGAGGACCCAGGTCACCGTATCGATGATCCCGGTCAGGACTCCCAGTTGGTCTTCGAGGGTCAGACCCATCAGCCCCTCGTCACTCAAGGCCTGCTTGATGGCCGTCTCGTTGGCGTCGATGTTCTCCACGGTGGCCACGGCCTGCACATAGTTCTTCGGCTGCTCCACGTCCAGCCCGGAGGTCTGCACGTCGTTCAACTCCTGGTTCAGGGCACTGGAGGGCATGGGGCTGCCGCCGACTCCGGAGATGGCCTGCTGGGAGACGCCGACGATCTCTGCCTCGACCGCCTGCTCCTGCTGGGCCAGGTCCTTGAGCCCGATCGTGACGGTCTCTCCGAGGACCTCGTTCGGGTCCTCCGTGCCGAACGCCGAGAGCCAGGTCTCAGGAACCGTCAGCTCCATGGCCTGCGGGTCCGGTGTGGTCCCGGCTTCCATCTCCATGCCGGCGGCGTCCGAGGGGAAACCCAGGGACTGCAGCACGAACTGGTCCCCGTCCGCGGTCTCCAGGTAGTCGGCGGTGACGAAGACGATGGGCTCCACGTCGGTGACACCGTTGATGCCCTCGATCGTGGCGATGTCGTCCTCGGTCAGCATCTGCATGCCGAACTCACCGGTGGCGCCGGCCTCCTCGGGGTCATACTCCTGGGGTTCGCCGTTGGTCGGCATCTGCTGGGACGCGTCCATCCCCGGCATGACGTAGATCTGGTTGGTCTGGCCGAATCCGGCGACCATGGAGTCGACGTACTTGTTGATGCCGGCGCCCAGGCCCGAGGTGAGGGTCAGGGTGAAGGCGCCGATGACGATCGCGATGACCGTCAGGAAGGTTCTGGTCTTGGACCGCATGGTGTTGCCCAGCGCGGTCCGGACGACGTCTACGTTCCTCATGCCTGTCCCTCCCCGGTCTTGGTGCCGGTCTCGGTGTCCTGTCCGGAGGCTGGCTGTCCGTCCGCCGTCGCGGGCGCGGCGTGCTTGCCATGTCCGCCCACCTGGCGGGAGCCCTCACGGGAGGCCTGCCCGACGCCGGCCCCGGCGGCCTTGGCCGCCTCCCCCCGGTCGTCGGCGACGATGAGGCCGTCCTGCATCAGCAGGCGGCGGTCGCAGCGGGAGGCCAGGTCGTCGTCGTGCGTGACGACGACCAGGGTGATGCCCCGGTCACGGTGCAGCCCGAAAAGGATGTCCTCCACGACCTCGCCGGTCGCGGTGTCCAGGTTGCCGGTCGGCTCATCGGCGAACAGCACGGTCGGCTGGTTGATGAGGGCGCGGGCGATGCAGACGCGCTGCTTCTGTCCGCCCGAGAGGTCATTGGCCTTGTTCTTGGCCTTGTCCGCCATCTCCAGCTGCTCCAGGACCTCCATGCCGCGGCGCTTGCGCTCGGAGGCGGAGACGCCGGCGATCTTCAGCGGCAGGATGACGTTCTCCAGCACCGTCTGGTTGGCGTTGAGGAAGAACTGCTGGAACACGAAGCCGAAGGTGTCATTGCGCAGTGCGGAGACCTGGGCGGGCTTCAACTGGCTGACAGGGCGGCCGTCCATGGCCACCACGCCGGAGGTCGGCTCATCGAGCAGTGCCAGCAGGTGCATCAGGGTGGACTTGCCGGAGCCCGACTTGCCGACGATCGCCACCGATTCGCCTTCGTGGATTTCGAAGGTCAGGCCTTTGAGGGCGTCGAAGCGGGATTCTCCTCGCCCATAGACCTTGACCAGGTTCTCTGTCTCGAGAACGGGTGCTGACATGGGGGACCTTTCGTGGTGACTGCCGTCGGGGTGGGTTTCCACGCCAGTATGTCAGGTCCCTCCCGCCCGGGCGGTGCCGTCACGGGCAATCGGCCGAACTGATGACACCTGTCATGGGTGCCCATGACACGTCTCAGCGCTCGACCGGCACGCGTCTCACCGGCTGGGCGGCTGGAAGCCCATCTTCGCGTACACATCGGCCAGCACCGGCACGGCCACCTCGCGGGCCTTGAGGGCCCCCTGGGACAGCAGGCGATCCAGCTCGGCCGGATCATCCAACAGCTCCAGGGCCCGGGTCCGGATCGGGGCCAGTCGCTCGACGACGACCTCGGCCAGGTCCATCTTGAGGTGACCGTACATCTTGCCGACATAGGCTTCCTCGAGCTCCGGGATCGTCCTTCCGCTGAATGCGGCGAAGATCGAGAGCAGGTTGGACACCCCCGGCTTGGCCTCGCGGTCGAAGCGGACCTCGGTGCCGTCGTCCGTCACGGCGGATTTGATCCGCTTGGCGATGACCTTCGGATCGTCGAGGAGGTTGATCAGGCCGTTCGGTGACTCGGCGGACTTGGACATCTTCGAGGTCGGGTTCTGCAGGTCATAGATGCGGGCACCGTTCTCCGGGTAGAAGCCGGTGGGCACCACGAAGGTCTCGCCGAAGCGGGCGTTGAATCGCTGGGCCAGGTCCCGGGTCAGCTCCACGTGCTGGCGCTGGTCGTCCCCCACGGGCACCCCGTGCGGCTGGTACAGCAGGATGTCCGCGGCCATCAGCATGGGGTAGGCCAGGAGCCCGACGCCGGCCGCCTCCGCGCCCTGCCGGGCCGCCTTGTCCTTGAATTGCGTCATCCGCTGGGCTTCGCCCATTCCGGTCATGCACATCAGGATCCACGCCAGTTGGGCGTGTTCGGGTACCTGGGACTGCACGAACAGGGTGGAGCGCTCCGGGTCGATCCCGCCGGCGATGAACTGGGCGGCCGCCACGCGGGTGCGCTTCACCATGGCCTCGGGGTCCTGGGGCACCGTGATCGCGTGCAGGTCGGGGATGAAGAAGTAGGCGTCGAAGTCCTCCTGGACCTGCACCCAGTTCACCAGCGCCCCGAGGTAGTTGCCCAGGTGCAGCGAGTCCGCGGAGGGCTGCATGCCGGACAGCACGCGGTGACGGGTGCTGGCGCCGGCCAGGTGGGCCGTCTTCGCGGTGTCCTGGGCCAGGACATCAGCCGGGGTTGTCCGGGATGTCCGGGGTGTCTGCGCCGGACGCCCGGCGGTAGGGGTGCCGGCCGCGGCGGGTGCCGCGCCGGCGTCGGGCGTGGTGTTCTCGGTCATGGGGTGCTGGTCCTTGCGGGAGGTGCGGTTCAGAACTGGTAGTCGACCACGAGCGGCGCGTGGTCGGAGAAGCGGGTGTTCCAGCTGGGGGCGCGGTCCACCACGGCGCCGGTGGCCTTGGCGGCGAGCTCCGGGGTGGCGGCCTGGTAGTCGATGCGCCAGCCCGTGTCATTGTCGAAGGCCTGGCCGCGCATGGACCACCACGTGTAGGGCCCCTCCACGTCTCCGGCGAGCTGACGGGCCACGTCCACGTAGCCGATCTCCTCGCCGAAGAACCGGTCGAAGTAAGCGCGCTCCTCCGGCAGGAAGCCGGCTTTCTTGGTGTTGCCCTTCCAGTTCTTGATGTCCCGCGTGGTGTGGCCGACGTTGAGGTCACCGGTGAGCACGGCGTAGTCCTTGGTGGCCCTCAGCTCGGGCAGGTGACGGACCATCTCGTCCAGGAAGCGGTACTTGTCCACTTGCTTGGGCGTACCGACGTCCCCCGAGTGGACGTAGGCCGAGACCACGGTGAGGGTCTTGCCGTCCGGTGCGGTCAGGTCGGTCTCAATCCACCGGCCGGAGTCGTCGAAGTACGAGTCGCCGATGCCCACCCGCGTCTGAAGCGGCTCCAAAGTCGTGGCGATGGCGACGCCGGCCCGGCCCTTGGCGGCGGCCTCGGTCTCCACCACGTGCCAGTTCTGACCGGTGATCTCCTCGAGGAGGTTCTCCACGATCTCCTTCGGCGCGCGAACCTCCTGCAGGGTCAGGATATCGATGCCGCGGCCGGCGAACCATGCGCCCATGCCCTTGCGGTGGGCGGCGCGGATGCCGTTGACGTTCACGGTGGCCAGGCGAAGGGCGCCCTCCGCCTTGGGGGCGTTCGCGTTCGCGTGGACCACGGGTGCGGGCTGGCTCTCGGGCTGGCTGTCGGGCTGGGGTGCGGTATCGGCAGAAGTCACGCGTTCCAGCCTATCGCCGATCCGTCCCGCCATGGGTTCTGCGGCAGGTAGGACGAGTTGGAGAGCCCGGAGGTCAGAAAGAGATCAGGAGGAGATCAGTTGATGACTTCCCCGGTGATCGGGCCCTGGGTCCCCGGGGTTCCCGCGGCCCTCGCCGTTCCAGGCTTCCCGGACTTCTCAGGCCTGCCTTCGCTGCCAGAGGGCGCGGTGGACTCCTTGATCATCTCCCGGGCGTTGGCGGAGGTGATGTGGATCGTCTCCAGGGCGCGCGCGATCATGTCCGTGTCCGAGTCGACGCCCTTGGACAGCTCCTCGGTGACCACGCGGGTCTGCACCTGGACGATCTTGAAGGAGTGGTCCAGCTTGGTGTCCCGCATCGGGTCGGACGCGGCGGCCTCAGCCGCTCCGGCCCGGCCCGAGGCGCGGGAGGACGCGGCGGATGAGGGGGCAGACGGGGTGGACGGGGCTTCCGCCGCACCGACGCGCGGGGCGAGGGAGGCGGAGAGGTCCTTCATCCGGCGGTCCACCGATCGCGCACCGCGGCGCACGCCGAGGGCCACCAGGGCGGCCAGCGCGAGCCAGCCGGCGGAGATGACCACCAGCAGCCAGCCGATCACGTCATTCTGATTGGCGGCGAAAAGCAGCGCCACGAGCAGCACGACCACCATGACGGCGAACGTGATGCCACTGCCCTTCGCTCCCCAGCCCCTGCCCTTGGCGGCACCGGGACGGCCAGGCTGACGGTCGGTTCCACTCTCCACTGCATCCATGGGGTCGATTATCCCGCATGTGACGGCGCGTGGTGTCCCGGCGGGGTTCTGATCGCCACCGGCTTACTCTGGATCTCATGTCCCAGTCGCCGCCCCGCACCGCCAACGGGGGTCCTCTCTCACCTCCGGGCAGGCCAGCCGTCCCTGGCGGGCTCTGGAATCGGGGCTTCGTGCTCGCCTGCCTGGCGAACATCATGATGTTCTTCAACGTGCACTTCCTGCTGTCCACGGTGGCGGCTTACACGGTGGCCCGGTTCGCAGTGGGCGACACCGTCGGGGGCGCCGTGGCCTCCGTCTTCATCGTGGGCACCCTCATCTCCCGACTGCTGGCCGGCCCCCTGATCGAACGCTTCGGCTCCCGCCCCCTGTTGCTGGTGGGGTTCATCGCCTTCATCGTGGCCCCCTTGCTCTACTGGGCCTCCGGTGAGGTCTGGGCACTGTTGCTCGTGCGCGCCGTGCACGGGCTGACCTTCGGGGTCTCCTCCTCCGTCATCGCCGCGGCCGCCGTGAACCGTGTGCCCGGGACCCGGATGTCCGAGGGCACCAGCCACTATTCGTCCTCCACACTGATCGGCGTGGCTGCCGGACCGATGGTCGGCCTGGCCCTGGGCGGCACGGGATTCGGCACCGTGGCCGTCATCGCCTCGGCCGTCTCCCTGGCCGGCCTCGTCATCGCCCTGTTCATGGACGTGCGCCCCCGGGACTCGGAGCCTGCTCTTGAGACTCCTGACGTTCCTGAGGTTCCAGCTGTGGTGGAGACCGATGGTGCCGCCACCGCTGCCGCCCAGAACCCCAGCGCACCTCCCGAGGCCGCGCGCCCGTGGTGGGCCCGATACGTGGAGCCCGGCGCGGCCCCCACCGCCGCCATCGGGGCCCTGTACTCGCTGGGCTACGCGGGCATCGTGACCTTCCTGGCCACCCTGGTCTCGGAACGCGACTTCGGCACCGTGGCCAGCCTGTTCTTCGCCGTCTACGCCGGCACCGTCCTCGTCTCCCGGCTCTTCACGGGGCGGCTGATGGACCGCAGGGGCGCCAACATCGTGATGCTCCCGGCGTTCCTGCTCTTCGCGGCCGGCCTGGCGACCATCGCCGTGGCCGGCACCGTGATGGCACTCATGGCCGCGGCGGTCCTCGTGGGCCTCGGCTACGGTCAGCTGCAGTCCGCCGGTCAGGTCATCTGTGTGACCCAGGTGCCCCGCGAACGGGCCGGCATGGGTGCTTCCACGTACTTCTTGGGGATCGACGCCGGCATGGGCCTGGGCCCCCTGCTCGCCGGCGCGTTGGTCCAGTGGTGGGGCACCACCGGCCTCTACTGGGTCCTGGCCGGGTTCCTGGTGGCGCTGGTCCCGGTCTACTGGCTGGTCCAGGGGCGCCACCTTCAACGGGGACGGTCTTGACGGCGCAGCACCCCGCGCCGCGGCCGGCCCGGCCGCCCGGCGGGAACAAGATCCTCGTGGTGCTCCTGGTGCCCCTGTTCATGTCCCTCATGAGCGTCAGCGTGGTCAACGTGGCCCTGCCGGCGATCGAGGGCGGCCTGAACGCCAGCTCCGCCGATCTCCAATGGGTGCTGGCCGGCTACGCCCTGTCCTTCGGCGTGGTGCTCGTGGCCGCGGGCCGAGCCGGCGACCTCTGGGGGCGCAAGCCGATCTTCATTGCCGGCATCCTGCTGTTCACCGTGGGATCGCTGGCCTCCGGCCTGTCCGTGGACCCCCTCATGCTCAACCTGTCCCGCGTGGTGACGGGCCTGGGGTCCGGACTGCTCAATCCGCAGATCATCGGCATCATCCAGAACGTCTTCCACGGCCGGGCCCGCGGGCGCGCCTACGGGCTGTTCGGCACCGTGGTGGGGCTGGGCGTGGCCATCGGGCCGACCCTGGGCGGGGTGATCCTCGGTGCCCTCGGGCCCGAGTGGGGATGGCGCACCACCTTCCTGATCAACGTCCCTTTCGGCGTGCTGTCCGCTGTCCTGGCTGCAGCCTGGCTCCGCCCACCGGCACGGGTCCGCTCCGAGGAGGCCCGGCGCAGCCTGGGGGCCCTGGACCCCATCGGAGCTGTGCTCCTGGCTGCCGCCGTCGTCTGCCTGATGGTCCCGTTCATCCTGCCCGGCACATGGCTCCTGCTGGCCGCGGCGGCCGTGCTGCTTGCGGCCTGGTGGCTGTGGGAGCAGCGCATGAAGAGCAGGTTCCCGGCCACCGGACGTGCGCCCATGGTGGACCCAGCCCTGTTCCGCATCCCCTCGTTCAGCTACAGCACGGTGGCCACCGCATTCCTCCTGGGGGCCATGCCCGGGCTGTGGGCCGTCCAGGCCATCGTGACGCAGCAGGGGCTCGGATACTCGGCCCTGGCCGCCGGGATGACCTCGCTGCCCACGGCGCTGGCGGTCATGGCCCTCTCGCCGTGGATCGGCAGCCATGTCCACCGCCGCGGGCCCCTGTTCGTGGTGGCCGGCGCCGTGCTGGCCCTGGGTGCGGTGGCCCTGGGCATGGTCGCGTTCCACCAGATCGCCCTCGGTGCGTGGCCCTTCTGGACCCTCGCGCTCTGCCTGTTCCCCTTCGGGCCGGCCCAGGCGCTGCTGATGACCAGCTCCCAGGTCCTGACCATGCACGAGGTCCCGCCCCACGCCGCCGGGGCCGCCGGCGGCGTCTCCCAGACGGCCCAGCGGGTGCTGACCGCCACGGGGCTGGCCGCCGTCACCGGCGCGTTCTACGCTTCCCTGGCGGCGTCCGGCACCGGCGCCGCCCCGGGCGGTGCTGATGTCACGGCCGCCGATGCGGCCGCCGTGGCCGTCGCCTATGGAGAGGCCGCTGACACGGCCCTGCTGGTGGTCATGGGGCTCCTGGCCGTGACCCTCGTCGCGGGCGTGCTCGACTACATCCGCCGGTACCGCGGCGGCACCCTGGTCCTCGAGGACTGAGTTAGGGCTGAGCTGGGGTCAGATCCGTGCGGCGACGGCCCGCTCGGCCGCCTCCACCACGTTGGCCAGCAGTTCCACCCGGGTCATCGGTCCGACGCCGCCGGGGTTGGGTGCCATCCAGGACGCCTTCTCGGCCACGGCCGGATCCACGTCACCGGTGATCTTCGCCTTGCCGTCCTCGCCGGTGACGCGGGAAACGCCCACGTCCAGCACGACCACGCCCTCCTTGACGTCCTCCGGCTTGACCATGTGGGCCACGCCCGCGGCCGCGATGATGACATCCGCCCGGGCCAGCTCCGCCTTGAGGTCCTTCGTCCCGGTGTGGGCCAGGACCACGGTGGCGTTGACATCCCGGCGGGTCAGCACGAGGCCGGCCGGACGGCCGATCGTCACGCCGCGGCCGATGACCAGCACGAGCTTGCCCGCCAGCTCGATTCCATAGTGCTTCAGCAACTCCACACAGCCCTTCGGCGTGCACGGCAGCGGGGAGGTGAGCTCGCCGCCCACGGAGGCGACCAGCCGGCCCAGGTTCATCGGGTGCAGGCCATCGGCATCCTTGTCCGGGTCGATGGCCTCCAGGATCCGGTCCGTGTCGATGTGCTTCGGCAACGGCAACTGCACGATGTACCCGGTGCACTCGTCATTGGCGTTCAGCTCCTGGACCACCGCGAGGAGTTCGTCCTCCGTGGTGGAATCGGGCAGGTCACGGCGGATGGAGGTGATGCCCACCTCGGCGCAGTCACGGTGCTTGCCGGCCACGTAGGACTGCGAACCAGGGTCCTCCCCCACCAGCACGGTCCCCAGCCCGGGCACCACACCCTGGCCACGGAGTACCTCGACGCGTTCGGTGAGTTCCTTCTTGATGGCGGCGGCAGTGGCGCGGCCGTCGAGCTTCTGTGCGGTCATGGCGGTTCACGCTTCCTTGCGGGGGTCGACCAAAATGAATACCTATCACCATAGTGATTGGAGTGGCGCCTGTCACCAGGACTGCGCCACTCCCCAACACTGCGGGTTGCTACGGCTCCCGCTGGGGAGCCGCGGCGATCACCAGCCCTCGAGGCCCTCGTACAGCGGGAAGTCCTCGGCCAGCTTCTGCACGCGGGCGCGCAGGGCCGGCACGTCCGGGGACGGCTTGAGGGTCTGGGCGATGATGTCTGCGACCTCGGTGAACTCCGTGGCGCCGAAGCCGCGGGTGGCCAGCGCCGGCGTGCCGATGCGCAGCCCGGAGGTGGTCATCGGCGGGCGCGGATCGAACGGGACCGAGTTGCGGTTCACGGTGATGCCGACCTCGTGCAACAGGTCCTCGGCCTGGCGACCGTCCAGTTCGGCATGGCGCAGGTCCACGAGGATCAGGTGCACATCGGTGCCCCCGGTCAGGATGGAGATGCCGTGCTCGGTCACGTCGGCCGCGGTCAACCGCTCGGCGAGGAGCTGGGCGCCCTCGATGGTGCGGCGCTGGCGCTCGGCGAACTCCTCGGAGGCGGCGATCTTGAAGGCCACGGCCTTGCCGGCGATCGCGTGCATCAGCGGCCCGCCCTGCTGGCCCGGGAAGACAGCGGAGTCGATCTTCTTCTTGTACTCCTCCTTGGAGAGGATGAATCCCGAGCGCGGGCCGGCCAGCGTCTTGTGTGCGGTGGAGGTCACGACGTCGGCGTGCGGCACCGGGTTCGGGTGCAGTCCGGCGGCCACCAGGCCGGCGAAGTGGGCCATGTCCACCCAGAGCTTGGCTCCGACCTCATCCGCAATGGAGCGGAAGGCCTCGAAGTCGAGCTGGCGCGGGTAGGCAGACCAGCCGGCCACGATCACGGCGGGCTTGGCCTCCAGTGCCTTCTCGCGCACCTTGTCCATGTCGATCCGGTAGGTGTCCGGATCCACCTCGTAGGCGGCGATGTCATAGGTCTTGCCGGAGAAGTTGAGCTTCATACCGTGGGTCAGGTGACCGCCGTGCGCCAGGGACAGGCCCATGAGGGTGTCACCGGGCTGCATCAGGGCGGTCATCAGGGCCACGTTGGCCTGCGCGCCGGCATGAGGCTGGACGTTGACGTGCTCCGCGCCGAACAGGGACTTGGCCCGCTCGATCGCCAGGTTCTCCGCCACGTCCACGTACTCGCAACCGCCGTAGTAGCGGCGGCCGGGGTAGCCCTCGGCGTACTTGTTGGTCAGGACCGACCCCTGGGTCTCGAGGATCGCCCGCGGGACGAAGTTCTCGGAGGCGATCATCTCCAGGGTGTCCCGCTGGCGGCCGAGTTCCTGCCCCAGGACGGCGGCGATCTCGGGATCAACCTCGGCCAGGGGCTGGGTGTTCAGCCCGGCCACTCGAGTGGTGGTGGCGGACTGGGAGGGCGCGGTGTTGGGCTCTGTCACGGAAGGCTCCTGCTGGCGTAGTCACGTTCGTTGGCCGCCGCCGGACCCAGGCGGGCGGTCCGGAGGCCTGCACGGTCCGGCCGCATCTGATGACCGCCGGTGTCCGTGTTCGCCGCTTCCCGGTGGTGGTCCACCTTCGCCAGTCGCGGCCTGCGCCCCATCGTAGCGCGGGCGTCCGCACGTGTCGGCACCATGGCGGGACACTCCGTCGGAATACCCACAGCAGCCGTGGCGCTGCACTGGAGGTGAGCACATCTGAGAGTTCCTCCGCGCCCGAGCTGCTGGCCGTCGTCGTGATCGGGGCCGGGCAGGCGGGACTGAGCGCCGCCGGGCAACTGAAGCGCAAAGGCCTGGAACCCTGGGAGGACTTCGTGGTCCTCGACGCCAATGATGGTCCTGGTGGCGCCTGGCGCCACCGCTGGGACTCCCTGACCTTCGACGCCGCGCACGGGATCCACGACCTTCCCGGCCTGCCCCTGGGGACCCCGGATCCGGCCGAGCCGGCCAGCCGGGTCGTCTCGCGATACTACGGCACCTACGAGCAGGAACACGGCCTGCCGGTGGTCCGTCCCGCCAAGGTCGAGTCGGTGGTGCACCACGTGGAGCAGACGGTTCCGAATGCGGCCGCGAGCGGGCACGGCACCTTCACCGTCACCACCGCGGACGGGCGCACCTGGCGGGCCCGCACGGTCATCAACGCCACCGGCACCTGGGACAGCCCCTATATCCCGTACTACCCGGGGATCGCGGAGTTCACCGGCAGGCAACTGCACACGCGGGGGTTCACAGCGGCCGAGGACTTCACGGGCCAACGGGTCCTCGTGGTCGGCGGCGGCACCTCCGCGCTGCAGTTCCTCCTCCAACTGGACGCGGCCGGGGCCCACACCGTGTGGAGCACCCGCCGCGCGCCGGACTGGACGGACCGCTTCTTCGACTCCTCATGGGGTGTGAACGTGGAGGCCTCCGTCTCCGCCCGCACCACCATGGGCCTGCCTCCACTGTCCGTGGTGGCCGCCACGGGCCTGCCCGTCACGGACCAATACCTCGCCGGCCTCGCCTCGGGCGTGCTCATCAGCCGGGGCCCGCTACGCCGGATCACCCCCACCGGCGTGGTCCTGGACGGCCCGGGGCCCGACGGCGGCCCGGTCCCCTCCCAGGGGCCCGTCGCCGATGCGCTGCTTGCGCCGGACGGCACCGCGGCCGGCGGCCTGGGCCGGGTGTCCGCCTTGCCGGGCCGCGCCTGCACCACTCTCTCGGCCGAGGACCCGCTGACCACCTGGGAGACGCCGGTGGACGTCATCCTCTGGGCGACCGGGTTCCGGGCCTCCCTGGACCACCTGTCCCCCGTGCACATCCGCGAGCGCGGGGGCGGCGTGGTGATGGCGGCGGACGGGGTGTCCGTGGCGAAGAGCCCCGGACTCTTCCTGGTGGGCTACGGCGCCTCCGCCTCGACGATCGGGGCCACCCGGGCGGGGCGACGAGCCGCCGTGGAGGCAGTGAGGACCGTGGAAGCCGTGGAGGCAGCGGCGGGGGCCCCGATGACCTCCAAGTAATTATGAGTAACTCAGAATATGCAATACTGGGAGCATGACCCAGAGCACCCCCGCCGAGACCCCTGACCAGAAAGGGCGAGCCCTCACCGGAGCTGCCCCTCTGGCCTGGGCGGCCCGCATGCGGTCGGCGGGGCTGCGGGTCACCAAGCAGCGGCTCGCCGTCCTGGACGCCCTGCACGCATACCCGCACGCCACGGCGGACACGGTGCTGGAGCACGTGCGCCAGAGCCTGCCGGGGATCACGGTGCAGTCCATCTACACCGTGCTGCACTCCCTGACCGGCGCCGGCCTGCTCCGCCAGCTGGACCTGGCCAACTCACCGGCACGGTATGAGACCCGCGTGGCGGACAACCACCATCACGCTGTCTGCACCGAGTGCGGACGCATCGAGGACGTCGCCTGTGCCGTCGGCCATGCGCCCTGCCTGCACCCCTCCGAGACGCACGGCATGATCATCCGGATCGCCGACGTCGTCTATCAGGGCCTGTGCGCGGACTGCGCCTCCGCTCAGCCGGCGCAAGCCGCGCCTACCGGGACCCGTGAGGTCCCCACCATGCCCCGGGAAGCCCGCCAGGGCTGACCGGTATCCCATCCACCCACCACACCCAACCGACCAAGGAGAACGTGATGACGGAAACCACCCCGCACGGTACCGGTTCCACCACTCAGGCCGGCATCCCCGCCGTCAGCGACCGCAACTCGCTGACCGTGGGCGCTGACGGCCCGATCGTCCTGCACGACCACCACCTGGTGGAGACCCTGGCCCACTTCAACCGGATGAACGTCCCCGAGCGCCGTCCGCACGCCAAGGGCGCCGGCGCCTTCGGAACTCTGGAGATCACCGAGGACATCTCGCAGTGGACCAAGGCCGACTTCCTCCAGCCCGGCAAGAAGACCGACATGCTCGCGCGCTTCTCCACCGTGGCCGGAGAGCTCGGCTCCCCGGACACCTGGCGCGATGTGCGCGGCTTCTCGCTGAAGTTCTACACCGAAGAGGGCAACTTCGACCTGGTCGGCAACAACACGCCGGTCTTCTTCGTGCGCGACCCCATGAAGTTCCCGCACTTCATCCGCTCCCAGAAGCGCATGCCGGACTCCGGCCTGCGTGACGGCACCATGCAGTGGGACTTCTGGACCCAGAACCCCGAAACCGCCCACCAGGTCACCTATCTCATGGGCGAGCGCGGCCTGCCCAAGTCCTGGCGCACCATGAACGGGTACTCCTCCCACACCTACTCGTTGGTCAACGCCGCCGGCGAGCGCTTCTGGGTCAAGTGGGCCTTCGAGTCCCAGCAGGGCGTGGAGAACCTCTCCAACGCCGAGGCCGAGCGCCTGGCCGGTGCGGACGCCGAGTACCACCGCCGCGACCTGCGTGACGCGATCGCCGAAGGCAACTTCCCGAAGTGGGACCTGTACTTCCAGATCATGCCGTACGACGAGGCCAAGACCTACCGGTTCAACCCCTTCGACCTGACCAAGACCTGGTCGAAGAAGGACTACCCGCGGCACAAGGTCGGCACCATGACCCTGAACCGCAACCCGGAGAACTTCTTCGCCCAGATCGAGCAGGCAGCCTTCTCCCCCGCCAACATGGTCCCGGGCACCGGCAACTCCCCGGACAAGATGCTGCTGGGCCGCAACTTTGCCTACGCGGACGCCCAGCGCTACCGCATCGGCACCAACTTCCAGCAGCTGCCGGTCAACAAGCCGATCAACCCCGTGCACACCTACAACTTCGAGGGCAACATGTGGTACGAGCACACCGGTGCCCGCTCCATGTATGCCCCGAACTCCTTCGGTGACTCCTGGTCGGACGAGACCGGCCCGGTGGACAACGGCTGGGAGGCCGACGGCGCCCTGACTCGCGAGGCCTACACCCTCCGCGAGGACGACGGCGACTTCGTGCAGCCGGGCATCCTCGTCCGCGAGGTGTTCAACGACGCCCAGCGCGACGAGTTCGTGGCCACCGTCTCCGGCGCCCTGGACGGCGTCCAGGAGCCGGTCCTGTCCAACGCCTTCCAGTACTGGAAGAACGTGGACGCCACCATCGGCCAGCGCATCGAGGACGCCGTCAAGGCCAACGCCGACGGCGCCGAGGTCCCGGGCATGGGCGTCGACCGCGACCGCTAAGGACCGCTAGTCCCCCGGCGCCGGATTCCCGACGCCGGCCGGTGCCGCATGGTGCCGAGGGCCCCGTTCCGATGTCAGGAGCGGGGCCCCCGCGCGTCGCCGTCGAGGGGCTTGTCCGCGGCATGCTTCCCGGGTCCAGCGTCGTCGACCGGCGCGGTCTCGCCGGTCGGGTCAGCGCTGTCGGTGGAATCGGCACCGTCGATCCGGCGCCCCTCCCGGTCGGTCCGCACCTCTGGGTCCAGCCGGTCCGCCTCCCGCAGCTGCGCATCCAGGGCACCACGCGATGAGTCGGCGGTCCGCTCACGCTCCTCGGCCTCGACCCGCAGTTGCCGGGCCTGCTCCTCCGCAGCATCGGCATCATGGCGGACGGCGGAGGCCCGTTCCTCCTCGGCCACGGTGCGCCCCTGCTGCCGGTCCGCCTCACCGCGGAGGTCTTCCGCCGCCCGGTGGGCAGCCTCCTGCCGCCGGTCCCGACTCCGCTTCGCCCATACGATGGCAACGGCGATGATGATGATGGCCACCACCACGCCGATGACCAACCACAGCATCTGCTGACTGTCCATGACCTGTCCTTTGCTCTCGCTGACGGTGGACCTACCGGACGGCTCCGGAGCTGCCCGGCTGGTGCCGCCCACTGTGCCATAGGGTGACCTGGGGGCCGAGGCCTGGGCCGCCGCCCAGGATCACTGTCCAGTCCCACAGCCCGGTCCACCGCCCAGGACCCTCTGGGGGGGGTAGCGCGCTTCCCCGACAACAATTTTGTGCCCGGTGACTCAAATCACTATGGAGATAGGTATGCTTTCCCCATGAACGCTTCTACCCCTGCCACCGCGTCCAACGCCACCCTGGCCGGTTCGGCCGAGATCACAGGCCACCCCATGGTGCTGTCCCTGTCCTGCAAGAACAGCCGCGGCATCGTGCACGCCGTCTCCGGCGCCCTGCTCTCGGTCCAGGGAGACATCACCGACTCCAAGCAGTTCGACTCCCCGGACACCGGCACCTTCTTCATGCGCGTGGAATTCACCACCCCCGAGAGCCGCGAGGCGGTCGAGGCAGCCCTGGAACCGGTCCGTGAGGAGTTCGCCATGGACCTCGGCCTCTGGGAGGCCTCCCGCAAGACCCGCACCCTGGTGATGTGCTCCAAGGATGGCCGTACCCTCAACGACCTGCTCTTCCAGCAACGGGCCGGCACCCTCTCTGTCGAGATCCCGGTCATCGTCTCCAACCACCTCGAGCTCCAGCCCATGGCCTTCTTCTACGGCATCCCCTTCATCCACATCCCCGTGGCCAAGGATGCTGAAGGCAATTCCAACAAGGCCGAGGCCGAGGCCAAGCTCCTGGACCTGGTCGCCGAATACGACATCGAGCTCGTGGTCCTGGCCCGCTACATGCAGATCCTCTCGGACGACCTCTGCCGCAAGCTCGAGGGCAAGGCCATCAACATCCACCACTCCTTCCTGCCTTCCTTCAAGGGTGCCCGCCCCTACCACCAGGCCCACGAGCGCGGCGTCAAGCTCATCGGGGCCACCGCCCACTACGTGACTGCCGACCTGGACGAGGGCCCGATCATCGAACAGCAGGTCCAACGCGTCACCCACGCCCAGTCCGCCCGCGAATTCGTCATCCGCGGCCGCGAGGTCGAAGGCTCCACCCTCTCCCGCGCCGTCAAATGGCACGCAGAGCACCGGGTCCTCCTCGACGGCAAGCGCACCGTCGTCTTCGACTGACGGAAAGTGGGGCGGCACGTACGCTGTTGCCATGGCACACCTGATCACCGTTTCCGGTTCGACGCCGGTCGCCCACGAGTCCTGCTTCCTCGCCCCCACCGCCACCCTGTCCGGTGACGTGGCCCTCGCAGCCGAGTCCTCTGCCTTCTACGGCGTCTCGGCGCGCGGGGACAGCGCACCCATCCGGGTCGGCGAGCGCACGAACCTGCAGGACAACGTGGTCCTCCACGCGGATGCGGGCTTCCCCTGCACCCTGGGCCAGGACATCTCGGTGGGCCACGCCGCCGTGGTCCATGGCTCCACTGTGGAGGACGGCTGCCTGATCGGCATGTCCGCCACTGTCATGAACGGAGCCGTGATCGGGGCCCAGTCGCTCGTGGCCGCCGGCGCCCTGGTCCTGGAGGGCACCATGGTCCCGCCGCGGTCACTCGTGGCCGGCGTCCCCGCCAAGGTCCGCCGCGAGCTCACCGAGGACGAGATCGCCTCCCTCGGCAGGAACTCGGCAACCTACGTCCGCTTGGCCGCAGCGCACCGGGCCGCCACCTCCGAGTAGTCCCCGCTAGCCGTCCTTGGCTGCGGCCAGCTCGAGCTCGCGCTCGCGTTCCTCAGTGGCCATCCGTGTCAGTTCGGCGCCCGCTTCCGCGTCCCGGGTCAGGTTCTCCCCGGATTCCGGGTCGAAGATGTGGATGCGGGACGTGTCCACCCAGAGGTCGGTGGGCTGACCGGGGCGCACCCGGGACTCCGCGGACAGGGTGGTGACCACCTGCGGACGCAACTCGTCCGCGTCCATCTCCGCCGCGAGATCGGACAGCAGACGCCGGACCTTCTCGTCCGGCTCGAACTCGATGTAGCCGTACTGCTCGTGCCCCAGCCATTCCAGGTGGGACAGCTCCGCCGTGAAGACCGCGCCCTTGCCCTTCTTGGCCTCGTCCACGAGTTGCGCATCCTCGAAGAACTCGGGCCGCAGCCCGATCATGAGCAGTTCATGGCCCTTCGCCACGGCGGCCTTCTCCGCGGAGATGGGGATGTCACCGATGGGCGAGGAGAGGACGGCACCGCCCGATCCCCCTGCCCCAACGGCACCCGCGGAGCCCTCTTTGAGTGTGGCGGGCAGGAAGTTCATGGACGGGGAGCCGATGAAGCCGGCCACGAACAGGTTCACGGGCTGCTCGTAGAGTTCGCGGGGGCTGGCCACCTGCTGGAGTTCACCCTTCTTCAGCACCGCCACCCGGTCCCCCAGGGTCATCGCCTCCGTCTGGTCGTGGGTGACGTACACGCTGGTGACCCCGAGCCGGCGCTGCAGCTGCGCGATCTCGGCGCGCATCTGCCCACGCAGCTTGGCGTCCAGGTTGGACAGCGGCTCGTCGAACAGGAAGGCGTCCGCCTGGCGGACGATCGCCCGCCCCATCGCCACGCGTTGCCGCTGACCACCGGAGAGGTTCGCGGGCTTGCGCTCCAGGTGCTCGGTCAGCTCGAGCATCTCGGCCGCCTTGCGCACCCGGTCGTCCACCGATCCCCCGCCGGCCCCGCCGAGGCTTCTTCCGCGGGATCCGCCGTTCGCTCCCCCGGTGGAGTCACCGTTGGAGCCATTCAAGCCACCGGACTTCTTGGCCAGACGCAGCGGGAAGGCGATGTTCTCGTACACCGTCAGATGCGGGTAGAGGGCGTAGTTCTGGAACACCATGGCCAGGTTCCGGTCCCTCGGCGCGGCCTCGTTCATCCGCGTCCCGTCGATCTGCAGCTCACCGGACGTGATGTCCTCCAGCCCCACGATCATCCGCAACAGGGTGGACTTGCCACAGCCCGAGGGGCCCACCAGGATGACGAACTCACCGTCGGCGATGTCCAGGGACACATTGTTCACGGCCGGGAAGCCGTCGTCGTACTTCTTGACGATGTTGTTCAGGGTGATGGAGGCCATCGGTGCTCCCTTTCTCTGCTTGCTTCGCTTGCCTTGCGTTCCGTCATGATGGGTGGCTGGTACTCACGCGCGCCGGTTGTCTGCGGCAGGTGTAGGCCCCGCTGATCAGCCCTTCACCGCACCCGAGGTCAGGCCGGCGACGATCTGCTTCTGGAAGAGCATGACCAGCAGCACCACGGGGATGGTGACGATGATCGCCGCAGCGGAGATCGCGCCGGTGGGCGATTCGAACTGGGAGGCGCCGGTGAAGAACGCCAACGCGGCCGGCACGGGTCTGGCCGCCTCGGTGGAGGTCAGTGAGATGCCGTAGACGAAGTCGTTCCAGGCGATGAAGAAGGCGATTATGGCGGTGGTGAAGACGCCGGGCAGGGCCAGCGGGACGATCGCCTTGCGGAATGCCTGCAACGGGGTGGCGCCGTCCACCTGTGCTGCCTGTTCGAGCTCCCACGGGATCTGCTGGAAGAACGCCGTGAGCGTCCAGATGGAGATCGGCAGCGTCAGGGACAGGTACGGGATGATCAGACCGGGCCACGTGTCATACAGGCCCAGCGTGCGCCACATGTTGAACAGTGGCGTGACCAGGGAGATCACCGGGAACATGGAGACCATCAGGGAAACGGTCAGCACGACCTTCTTGCCCGGGAAGTCCAAGCGAGCGATCGCGTAGGCACACAGGGTGGCCAGCACCACGGCGATCGCCGTGGCGATCACGGAGATGCCGATCGAGTTCCACAGCGCCGTCAGGAACAGCTCACGCGAATCCCCCACCAGGATCTCGGAGTAGTTCACCCCGGACCACTCGGTGGGCAGGAACTGCCCGTTGGACAGGTCCCCCGGGGTCTTGAAGCTCGTCGCCAGGATGGATGCCACGGGGAACAGGCACCACACGGCCACGATGACGGTGAGCACCCACCAGCCGATGGCCGTGTTCCGCTTGGCACGGCGGGCCGTCTTCTGGCCCTCCAGCTCCTCAGCGGTCGTGTCCTGCTCGCGGGTGGCGCGGCTGGCCGGGACTCGGGTTGCTTCGACGCTCATTTGCGGCCTCCCTTGGATCCAGCCAGGTCAACGTTAAAGACCTTGATGGCAACGAAGGCAATCAGGGCCACGCACAGGAACAGCACCACGGAGATGGCCGAGCCGAGCCCGATCTCGAGGCGGCCAATCGAAGTGCGATAGGCCAGCAGGGAGAGCACCTCGGTGCCGTACGCGCCGTTGGTCATGATGAAGATCGAGTCAAACACCCGGAACGCGTCCAGGGCCCGGAACAGCACGGCCACCATGATGGCCGCCTTCATGTTCGGCAGCACCACCCGACTCAGCCGCTGCCACCAGTTGGCACCGTCCACGGCGGCCGCCTCGGAGAGGTCCTCCGGGACCTGGGCCAGCCCGGCGAGCAGGAGCAGGGAGATGAAGGGCGTGGTCTTCCAGATCTCCGAGAACATGATCACCACGAGCGAGGTGCCGCCCTGGGCGAACCAGTTGAGTTCGTCGTTGAACCCGGGAAGCCAGCTGAGCCAGTTGTTCACGTACCCGGAATCGATGCTGAACATGTAGTACCAGGCGTACGCCGAGACCACGGTGATGATGCCGTAGGGCACCAGGATCACGGTGCGGACCAGGCCACGCGTGGACTTGATGGCCTTGTGCATGATCATCGCGAGGATGAATCCGAGGATGAGCTCCACGAAGACGGTGACCACGGTGATCAGGGCCGTGACCCCCAGGGCGCTCCAGAACACCCCGTCCGTGAGGATCGTGGCGTAGTTCCTCAGGCCGATGAACTCCCGGTCCGCCGGGGCCGTCAGGCGGTAGCTGAACAGCGAGTCCCAGACGGCCTGCGCCACGGGATAGAAGATGACGGCCACCATGATGACGAAGGCGGGCCCGGCGAGCCACCAGCCCAGGCGGGCCTCGGCTTTCGCGCGTTCGGAGGTCGGCGCCTTGCGGCGGCCACGGGAACCGCCCGGCGGCGCGGAGCCTCGGCCGGGGTCCGCAGGAACCGCCGGGTCGACCGCGGGGACATTCGTGGGAATGGCACTCACAGCAGGGACTCCCCTCGCAGGACTTCCATGATGAACTGACCGGTCTCGGCCGGGGTGGCCTCCGGGTCAACGGCGCCCGGTGGGGTGAACCGCTGCTGGACGGCCGTGGACACCTCGCTGTAGTACGGCGTCTGCGGACGGGGCGCCGCCAGTTCCAGGGATTCGCGGATGGTCGGGGCCATCGGGAACGCCTCCTCCACGGCCGGATCGTCGAACGCGCTCGCGCTGGAGGGCGGGTTTCCATTGGTGATGAAGTACTCGGTCTGGTGTTCCGGGGCGACGATGCACTCGATCGCCTCCCACGCAAGCTCCGGGTGCTCGGATTCGGCCCCCACCCCGAGATTGATGCCGCCCAGCGGCGGGGCCGGTTCCTGGTCCTCCACCACCCGGGGGTACAGGGCCCAGCCGATGTCCTCGGGCAGATCCTCCGGGAGCGCCCCGTCCTCCACGGCGGCATTGGTGGCCGGCCAGACGAACGGCCAGTTCACCATGAAGGAGCCGCTGTCCCCCTGGAAGAGCAGCATGGCCTCGTTCTCCTGCTGGGTGGCCAGGCCCGGCCCCCCGAGGCCCTCCTGGCCGATGGTGGAGATGATCTGCGCCGCCTGGTGACCGGCCTCCGTGTCGAGCCCCGTCTGGACGTCTGCGGCGGAGGCCTCCGGGTTCTCGAGGATGTGCCCGCCGGCGGACTCGACCAGCGCGTTGAGCCACACCGTCATGGCCTCGGCCCGTGCCCCCTGGACTCCGAGTTCCTTGTCCTGGTCCCTGGCGACCTCAATCAGCTGATCCCAGGTGACCGGTTCGTTCATGTTCAGCCCAGCTTCCTCGGCCACGGACTCGCGATACCAGAGCAGCTGGGTGTTGGCCCAGAACGGTACGGTGACGAGGTTGTCCTTCCAGGTCGCACCGGCCACCGCTCCCTCCAGGGTGTCCTCGGTGGTCGAGGCGGCCACGTCCTCGGGCACCGGCGCGAGGAATCCGGGCTCCGCCAGCTCGGGGATGAAGGGCGGGTCCAGGGACATGATGTCCATCGAGGTGTCCCCGGCGGCCAGCCGCCGGGTGAGCTGCTCACGCTGGGAGGCGGCGTCATTGGGGAGGATGGACGTCTCGATCCGGTAGGCCCCACCGGCCGCCTCGGTGCACTGCTGCGCGATGGTGGCCTGGCCGCCGTCGTCCGGGTTGGTATACCAGGTGAGAACCGGGATGTCCTCCGCCGGCCCGCAGCCCGCCAGCACCAGGGCTGCCGTGGCTACCACTGCGGCGCTCGCCAGCCGGCGGGTGTGCCTGCCACTCGGTCGGGATTGCCTCATCAGTCGCGTACCTCCGGTCCGGTTCCGTACCACGGTGCTGCGGCCAGGGCCGATGATCCGTGTCCCACCGTGACCTGCGTCCCGGCGCTAAAACCATTCCCTCGCCGGTGATGCAGGTCACTGTGACGTGAGCATATGCCCGCCGCGGGTGTTTCCCAAGGGTTCCGGTGCCTTACGCTTCATCCCATGGGCACCGAGGTCGAATCGAGCACCTATTCCCGGTCCGAGCGGACGCGCTACCGCGAGCGCCTGGAAGGATCACTGCGGGAACTCAAGGACTACCTGGCCGGCAGCGATTTCTCCGGGGCGGGGCGGATCGGCCTGGAGCTGGAGCTGAACCTGGTGGACGAGGCGTCCCAGCCGGCACCGCTGAATCGCGAGGTCCTGGACGCCATCGACGATCCGGCGTTCCAGACGGAACTGGGCCGGTACAACATCGAGCTCAACCACCCCTCCCTGACCATCCGGGCGCGCGGACTGCGCGATCTGGAGGAGTCGTTGAAGGCGGAACTGAACCGGGCCGACGAGCGCGCCATCCGCGCCGGGGCACAGTTGTACGCGATCGGGATCCTGCCCACCCTGGACGGGGAGGACCTGGCCGGCGAAGACTGGATCAGCGAGGGCAATCGCTACTCGGCCCTGAACGCGGCAATCCTCGAGGCGCGCGGCGAGGACATCCGCATCGACATCGACGGGCCCGAGCACCTGTCCTACTACGCCCGGGACATCGCCCCGGAGTCCACGTGCACCTCCATGCAGCTGCACCTCGAGGTGACCCGGGAGCAGTTCGGCCCGGTGTGGAACGCGGCGCAGGCGATCGCCGGGCCACAGGTGGCCCTGGCCGCGAACTCCCCGCTGTTCCTGGGCAGACTGCTGTGGGACGAGTCCCGCATCCCCGTGTTCCAGCAAGCCGCGGACACCCGGGGTCCGGAGCTGGCCCGGCAGGGGGTGCGGCCCCGCGTCTGGTTCGGTGAGCGCTGGATCGACGGCATCGAGGACCTGTTCGAGGAGAACATCGCCTTCTTCCCGGCGCTGCTGCCGGAGATGTCCGGTGACACGGGCACCACGGCGGCCGGGGCGCCGAAACTGGCCGAACTGCTGCTGCACAACGGCACGGTCTACCGCTGGAACCGTCCCATCTATGACCCCGGCAAGGATGAGAAGACGGACGACGCCGGCACCTCGCCGGCACTTCCGGCGAACCTTCGCGTGGAGAACCGATTGCTTCCGGCCGGTCCCACGGTCGTGGACATGGTGGCCAACGCCGCCTTTTTCTTCGGCCTCGTCAAGTACCTGGTGTCCACGGAGGAGAACCCGTGGCAGCGGATGTCCTTCGCCGTGGCGAGGACGAACTTCTACGAATGCGCCCGGCATGGACTGAACGCCTCGGTCTACTGGCCTGGCTACGGGGACGTCCCCGTCACGGAGCTGCTGGACCGGCACCTGCTGCCGGCCGCCCGGCACGGGCTGGAGCTGCTCGAGGTGGAGGACGACGTGGCGGATCACTACCTGGCGGTGCTCACCGGCCGCACCCGGACCGGCCAGAACGGGGCGGCCTGGATGACGCGGGCCCTGGGCCGGTACGAGGAATCCGGTCTGGCGCGTGACAAGGCCCTGGCGAGCATGGTGGCGGAGTACGGGACGCACATGCGCGGAGGAAACCCCGTGCACACGTGGCCACTGCCGTGATGGACACCGCCGTCCACCGAGGGGAGCTTCCTCCGTCAGAGGTCTACCGCCGCTTCGCCCGGATCGAGGCGCACGGGAGCTCGGAGGTCTACGAGGACTGGGCCGGGAACATCGCCGAGGATCCGGAGGTGCTCGAGCTGGTGGCAGGGCTGTCCCGCTCCAAGCGCCAGCCCAACCTCGTGTTCGCGGCCGCCCGGTTTCACGGCGCCGAGGGCACCTACGCCTCGTTCCGGTCCGCCCTCATGGACCGCTGGGATGCCATCCGCGAGACCATCCTGGCGCGATCCACCCAGACGAACGAGGCAGCCCGATGCGCCGTGCTGTTGCCATTCCTGACCGAGTTGCCCCAGCCCCTCTCCTTGATCGAGGTGGGGGCCTCCGCCGGTCTCTGCCTCGTGCCGGACCGCTACTCCTACCGGTACAGCGACGGCACCCATCTCGACCCCGCCGGCGGGCCGTCCGAGGTGGTCATCGACTGCCGTCTCGGCCCGGGAGTCGAGCCGCCGCAGGTTCTTCCGGAGGTCGTGTGGCGGGCGGGTATCGACCTGAGCCCCGTGGACGTCGCGAATCCGGACGACTGCACCTGGCTGGAGACCCTCATCTGGCCCGGACACGATGGTCGCCGGGACCGGCTCCGATCCGCCCTGGCCATCGCCCGTCGTGAGCCACCCCGCGTCATCGCCGGCGACCTCAACGAGGCACTGCCGGCTCTGGCCGCCGAGGCTCCGGTCGATGCCACGCTGGTCGTCTTCCACACGGCCGTGCTGGCCTACCTCGACCAGGCCGCCCGCGATGGTTTCGTCGAACTTGTCAACGGTCTGCCGGGGCACTGGATCAGCAACGAGGGACCCGGCGTCCTCCCGCAACTCCACCCGCTGCCCGAGTCGGTTCCCCGCGGCGAGTTCGTCATCGCCGTCGACGGCACTCCCCGGGCCACGGCCGACCCGCACGGCCGCTCGGTCACCGCCAGTCGGCCTCCCTATGCCACCTAGGGCATCGCGATGGTCAGCGGCGGATCCGGGACAGCAACCCCCTCCAGCTGGCGTCATCCGGTCTGTTGCTCCGGCGAAAGGTCGGTGCGCATCGAAAATCCGCCCGTCGGCACCACGTTCGAAGACCCGGAGCCCTTCAACTCACTCATCACACTTTGACGAATGGCGCGACCGCGGCTGGTAACTGACCGCCGGGCCTGCCTGTTCTCACCGCCGGCTCCCCTGCTGTGTCTTGTTCTGTGTCTTGTCCTGCGTCCTCTTCGTCTTCGCCGTGGCCGGCGCGGTCCACGGGTCCTCGGGCCATGGGTGCTTGGGGTAGCGTCCCCGCATCTCCGCCCGGACCTGGGCGTACGGTCCGGACCAGAATGAGGCGAGATCCCCGGTGACGGCCACAGGCCGGCCCGCCGGGGAGAGCAGGTGGAAGACGACCGGCACCCGGCCGTCCACCAGCCGCGGGGTCTCGGCCAGCCCGAAACACTCCTGGAGCTTGACCGCCACCACCGGAGTACCGGCGTCGGGAACTGAGGCACCGGGATCTGCAGCGCCAGGGTCTGCTGACGCCTCCACGGCCGGGTAGTCGATCCGGGCGGTACGGCCGCTGGGCACCGGCAGTCGCTCGGGGACCAGCTCGTCCAACCGCACCGCCTCCGGCCACGGCAGCAGCCGCCGCAGGGCCGAGGCCAGATCCAGGGAACTCGTCTTGGCTCCGCCGGCCAACTTCTCCACCTCCGGCGCGAGCCAGTCCTCCCAGTATGCTGCGAGCGCCGCCGAGGATAGGTCCGGCCACGGCTCCCCCAGCGTCCGGTGCAACAGGTCCAACCGGCGTCGCAGTGCGTCGGCCCCGGGGCTGGCCACGGAGGTCAGCCCGATCGCCTCGGGCCCCCGCTCGGCCAGCAGGCGCACGACGGCGGCGCGGCCAGACGCGCGGTCGGGGGCCACCGGCGTCTCGGACAGGATGATCGCCCCCACCGCCTTCACGGTCCGGCCGACCACCCGGCCGTCCTGCCACATGGCGGTCCGCTCCTCCCGGTAGAGGGGCCCGGCGAGTTGTTCGGCCAGGGCGGCGTCCACGGGGGCCGCGGCCCGGATCACGGCTCCCGTACCGGCGGCGGCCCTCCCCTCGGCGCGCGAGACCTCGGCCACGGCCAGCCAGTCCGCCCCGGCCAGCGGGCTGGCCGGCGGCAGGGCGGCCCGAGTCCCCGAGGCCAACAGGTAGATTCCGCTGGACTGGGCACCGCTGACCCCGCCGGCGCCGGAGGAGGCCGGGACCCGCCGCGCCAGGCGTTCGGGCCAGGCGAGTCCGACGACGGCACCCACCTCCGACTCCCGCGGCACCCGGGCGCCCCCCGACTCCTCCGTACCAGCGCGGCCGGCCAGCCGCGCGAAGCGCTCGGTCTCCCGACGCCACCGGCCGGCCTCGGCATCGCCGCGGCCTGCCGCACGCAGTCGGTGCAGGGACACCGTCAGGTCGGCCCCCTCGGGCCGCACGTCGGACGAGACCAAGGCGACCACCTCTGCGGCGGCGCGGGCACCCACCAACCGGCCGCCGTCGAGCAGGGCGCGGGCCAACCGCGGCTCGGCGGGAATCGCGGCAAGGCGGCGGCCGTGGTCGGTGGCACGGCCGGCAGGATCGATGGCGTCCAACGCGGTCAGTGTCTCCAATGCCTCGGCCAGGGAGGCCTCCGGCAGCGGTTCCGGCAGCACGAGGCCCTCGCCGGCGGGCGCACCCCAACAGGCCAGCACGAGGGCGGCACCGGTGAGATCGGCGACGGCGGCCGCGGGCGTCGGCTGCGCGGGTGCAGTCCCGTAGGTGCTGCGGTCGTAGCAGCGGACCACGGTGCCGGGGCCGAGGCGGCCGGCACGGCCGGCCCGCTGGTCGGCGGAGGACTGCGCGGCGGCCACCGTCACCAACCCGGTCATGCCGCGGGCGGTGTCCCGGCGGGGTTCGCGGGCAAGCCCGGCATCCACCACGAGCCGTACCCTCGGTACCGTCAGCGACGACTCGGCCAGGGAGGTGGACACGATGATGCGGGGCCGGCCAGGTGCGGAGAGCTCGCGCCCGCCGACGGCCCGGTCCTGTTCGGCGGACGGCAACTGACCGTGCAGGGGCAGGATCTCGGTGCCGGTGGTCAGGTCCCGCAACCGCGACACTGTCTCCGAGACCTCGCGGGCCCCGGGGACGAAGACGAGGGCGTCGGTTCCCGGCTCGGACTCGCGGACCTCTGCGTGGGCCTCGGCGGCGCAGCGGGCGACGTGGTCGAGGAAGTCCCGGCTCACCCCGCGCAGGTCCTGGCGGCGCCCGGAATGCGGTCGGTAGCGGATGTCCACGGGGAACAATGCCGAGGGGCAGTCGACCACGGGAGCGGGGCCGGGCCGGCCGGTGCCCTCCCCCAGTCGGGCGGCGAACTGCACCGCGTCCAAGGTCGCGGACATCGCCACGAGCAGCAGTTCTGGACGCAATTGGGCCACTTCCCCGAGCATGCCGAAGAGCAGGTCCGTCTCGAGATCGCGTTCGTGGACCTCGTCCAGGATCACGGCGCCGACGCCGGCCAGCTCGGGATCGCTGAGCAGCCGGTTGACGAGTACGCCGGGGGTCACGAACTCCACCAGGGTCTCCGCACCGGTCTGGCGTTCCCCGCGGACCACATAGCCGGACCGGACCCCGACGCCGGTCCCATCCAGGGCCGCGAGACGGCGGGCGGCGGCACGGGCCGCTACCCGGCGCGGCTGGGTGACGATGACCTTCTGCTCGGCCAGCAGGTTCGCCGCGGCCGGCGGCACGAGCGTGGTCTTGCCGGTGCCCGGCGGTGCCTGCACCACGGCGAGACGCTCCGAGACCAGAGCCCGGTGCAGGTCCGGCAGGGAGTCACTGAAGACCAGGCCGGCGCCCAGGCGATCGAGGTCGAAGGGGCCGGACCGGGTGCGGGAAATCATCCTCCCATTGTGGACCGCTGACCCGTGATCGGCCGGACCGGGTCCCTTGGATCAGGGCGTGGGGGTGCCGCCGTTGGCGTTGAGGGTGTCCCCGGTGACGTAGCTGGACTCTCCGGAGGCCAGGAACACGAACGCGGGGGCCATCTCCACCGGCTGACCGGCACGGCCCAACGGGGTGTTGTGCCCGAACTTCGGCAGCTTCTCCTTGGGCTGGCCGTCCGAGACCTGCAGGACGGTCCACACGGGGCCCGGGGCCACGGCGTTGACGCGGATGCCCCGTTCCGCCACCTGCTGGGCCAGGCCCTTGGTGAAGTTGTTGATCGCGGCCTTCGTGGACGCATAGTCGAGCAGGTTCGGCGACGGCTCGTACGCCTGGATGGACGTGGTGTTGACGATGGTGGAACCGGGGCCCATGTGTTTCAGGGCGGCCCGGGACAGCGTGAACATGGACATGATGTTGATCTGGAAGGACTCGTGCACCTGTTCATCGCTCAGGTCCTCCAGGGAGTCGGAGATCACCTGCTTGCCGGCGTTGTTCACCAGGATGTCCAGCCCGCCGAGCTTCTCGACGGCGGCGTCCACGACTCCCTCCCGGTACGGCCGGTCCATCAGGTCCCCGGGCAGCGCGGCCGCGGTGCGTCCGGCCTCCTCGATGGCCTTGACCACTCGCTGGGCGTCCTCCTCCTCGGCTGGCAGGTAGGCGATCGCCACGTCCGCGCCTTCCCGGGCGAAGGCGATGGCGACGGCGGCGCCGATCCCGGAGTCGCCTCCGGTCACCAACGCCTTGCGGCCGACCAGGCGCCCCTGACCCCGGTAGGATTCCAGGCCGATGTCCGGCACGGGTTCGGTCTTCACGTCCAGCCCTGGCTCCGGCTGGTCCTGTTCCGGCGGCGAGATCTTCGGGTGCCGGGTCGTGGGGTCATCGGCGGCGAGCTGACCGGCCCCCGCACCCCCGTCGCTCGTGTTGAGGTCGGTCTGGTTCTCTGGGTGGTTCGCAGATCCGTTCATGATCCCGACCCTAAGGACCTGCCCCAGCGGCATCAAGTCATCACCCGCGCACCGGCTGACTGCCGGTTGTGACAGCATGGCGGCATGACCGAGTCAGCTGCAGTGAACCCCGCCGCCACCGGACCAGACAGGGTCCTGTTCTACCCACCGGCCGATGCCCGCCAGGACGGCCCCTACAGCGAGGCCCACGCCGGACCTGCACAGGCCGCGGCCGACGTCGGCGGCTCGGTGGTGCCGAGTGACGCCGACGCACCCTACGGGGATGGGTCGGCGACGGCCCTGGTGATGGTGTACCCGGTGCCGGTCGAAGACGTCGAGGCCATCCTGGCCGCCAACCCGTCTCTCGGATGGATCCAGCTGCCGTTCGCCGGCATCGAACGGTACGTGCCGCTGATCCGGAAGCGAACGGACATCCAGTGGACCTCTGCGAAGGGCGTCTACGCGCCGCCCGTGGCCGAGCACGCCCTCGCGCTCACACTCGCTCTGCTGCGGAACCTGCCCGAGCGGGTCCGCGCCACCGGATGGGGCCCGGGCGGGGGCACCACCCTGAACGGGCTGAACTGCGTGGTGGTCGGCGGAGGCGGGATCGCCCGCGAGTACCTGCGCCTGCTCAAGACCTGGGACACCACCGTCACCATGGTCCGGAGGACGGAGGATGAGGTGCCCGGGGCGGACCGGACTGTCACCCAGGACCGGTTGGACGAGGTCCTGCCGGGCGCCGACGTCGTGATGATCGCCGCCGCCGCCACGGACGAGACCCGCGGCATGATCGGTGCCCAGCAACTGGAGCTCATGGACCCCACCGCCATCTTGATCAACATCGCCCGCGGAACGCTCGTGGACACCGATGCCCTGGTGTCGGCGCTGGCCGCCGGGTCCATCCGCAGCGCGGGACTGGACGTCACCGATCCGGAACCGCTCCCGGACGGGCACCCATTGTGGGCCGAGCCGCGCTGCCTGATCACCCCCCACACGGCGGACACCCCGCAGATGTGCATCCCGTTGATCAACGCCCGCAGCGAGCGGAACCTCGCCGCCCGTGCCGAGGGCTCAGCGCTGGAGGGACGGGTGGACGCGGAGGCGGGGTACTGACCGCCGGGCCCCTTAGGCTGGGGTCATGAGATCCCCCGTGCAGGACTACCTTGACCGGTTGGTCGACCAGATCCGCCCCGTGGACGAGGGCGCCACCTACCAGGCCGTACCCTCGGCCGCCGCCATGGACCGGAACCTGTTCGGCTTGGCCCTGACCACCGTCGAGGGCCACTGTTACGCCTCCGGAGACGCCGAGCACCCGTTCTCCCTCCAATCGATCTCCAAGGCCTTCACCTACGGCATGGCCCTGGAGGACCTCGGCCCGGACAAGGTGCACGAGAAGATCGACGTGGAGCCCTCCGGCGACCCGTTCAACGAGATCTCCCTGCAGGCGGGCACCGGGCGACCGGACAACCCCATGATCAATGCCGGGGCGATCACCACCACCTCGCTCATCAAGGGCCGCGGCGGGCGCGACCGCATCGGACGGATCGTCAACACCTTCTCGGACGCCGCCGGACGGGACCTGAAGGTCTCGGAGTCCGTCTTCAAGGCCGAGGACAAGACCGGCCACCGCAACCGGGCCCTGGCCTGGCTGCTGCGCTCGTTCGGGATCCTCGAATCCGACCCTGAGCTGTCCTTGCAGGACTACTTCCGCCAGTGCTCCATCCTGGTCACGGCCAAGGACCTGTCCATGATGGCCGCGACCCTGGCGAACCAGGGCGTGAACCCGGCCACCGGCGAACGCGTCTTCTCCCCGCAGGTGGTCCGCTGGGTGCTCTCCGTCATGTCCACCTGCGGAATGTATGACGACGCCGGCACCTGGGCCATCGAGGTCGGCCTGCCGGCCAAGTCCGGGGTCGGCGGCGGGCTGCTCGTGGTGGTGCCCGGACAGATGGGCGTCGGGGTCTTCTCCCCGCCCCTGGACGAGCACGGGATGTCCGTGCGCGGCGGCGTGGCCATCAAGCAGATCGCCACCGATTTCGGCCTGCACTACGGTGACGTCCCACCCCTGGGCCGCTCCACCATCCGGGCCCGGTACGACCTGTCCGAGGCGCCCTCCAGTGTCCCCCGCAGCGTCGAGGCCCTGCAGGCCCTCGAGGTGCACGGACCGGAATGCCGCATCATCGAGATCGGCGGTGACATCGGCTTCGCCGAGGCCGAGACCCTGGCCCGCGCCGCAGTCGGCCTGCCCGCCTCCGTCCGGACCCTCGTGGTGGACGTGCGCAAGGTGGACGACTTCGGCAAGGCCGCGGCCCGGATGCTCACCCATGTGGTGCGCAACTTCCTGGAGGACCGCCGCGACCTCATCCTCGTGGACGACGACACCGCACTCACCCAGTCCCTGCTGGACTACGCGGCGGACACGGAGGACGGGGCCCTGCCGGACCCGATGCCGGAGACCACCACCTGGTCCACGCCTGTCCCGTCCACGGCCGGCGGAGCCGGAACCTCCGGCGGGAGCACTGGAGGAGGTGCGGTCGACAGCTTCACCTCTGATGCCGCCGTCTCTGACCTGGCCCCCGCCGACCTTGACGCGGACGGCACGGTGGAGGCCGCCGTAGAGCCCGAATTCCGGTTGTTCCTCTCCCGGTCGCTCGCCCTCGAGTGGATCGAACAGCGGATGCTGGCCCGCCATGCGCCCGACCTGGTGCCCACCGGCGACCAGGAGCCGACGCGGTCCCCGCTGCTGGAGATGCTCAACGAGGAGGACGCCCTCACGCTCTCGGCCTTCATGGAGACCCGCAATTACCGGGCCGGGCAGGTCATCCGCCGGGCCGGGCAGCCGTTCGGCGGGATCTACTTCATCACCGCGGGGCAGGTCGAGCTCACCAGCCAGGGCTCCGGAGGCCGGCGCTACCGGCAGGCCTACCTCTCCCCCGGCATGATCTTCGGCGAGATCGCCCTCGGCCAGGCGGGCCGGCAGCTCACCACGGTGCGCGCCATGGGTCCGGTGACCACCCGGGTTCTCACGGCCCAGGTGATCTCCGCCCTCGAGGAGTCCGATCCGCAACTGGCCATCAAGCTGTGGTCCGCCCTGGCGCGGGACGCCTACACCTCCGTGGAGCAGATGAGCAGGGAGTCCGGCGCACGCTTCGAGTGACCGAATCATTGACCCTCGCATCCCCAGCGGGCCACACTGCGAACACCCGTGTGACCTGTGCAGGTGTCGGAGGCAGCCATGAGCACCACCGCGCCGGACGTACCCAGCGCCCCTCCTGAGGAGGGCGAGGGCGAACTCAAACGGGTCCTCGGGCCCAAGCTGTTGCTGCTGTTCATCGTCGGCGACGTGCTGGGTGCCGGGATCTACGCGGTCACCGGTGAGATGGCCGGCATGGTCGGCGGCATCCTGTGGCTGCCGTTCTTGCTGGCCTTCGCCGTGGCTACGATGACCGCATTCTCCTACCTGGAGCTGGTCACCCACTATCCGCAGGCCGCCGGGGCCGCGCTCTATACGCACAAGGCCTTCGGCATCCACTTCGTCACGTTCCTGGTGGCCTTCGCCGTGGTGTGCTCCGGCATCACCAGTGCGTCCACCTCGGCCAACGTGCTGGCGCAGAACTTCTTCGGCGGCCTGGAGGTCAACGGCTGGATGGGCGAGGCCAGCCCCGGTGCGGTGATGGGCGTGGCCCTGGGCTTCATGGTGCTGCTGGCATTGATCAACCTGCGCGGGGTGGGCGAGAGCATCAAATTCAACGTCGTCCTGACGCTGGTGGAGATGACGGCCCTGTGCATCGTGATCGGAGTGGGCTTCTTCGCGATGGCCCAGGGCGGCTCTGACCTGAGCCAGATCTTCGTGTTCCAGGACAACAATGACAAGGGGCTCTTCCTCGCCGTCACCGCAGCCACCTCCATCGCGTTCTTCGCCATGGTGGGCTTCGAGGACTCGGTGAACATGGTCGAGGAGACCAAGGACCCCGTCCGCATCTTCCCCCGGACCATGCTGACCGGCCTGGGTATCGCGGTGCTCTTCTACATGCTGGTGGCCATCTCCGCCGTGGCCGTGCTGTCTCCGACCGAGTTGGCCACGATCGGAGAGGCCGAGGGAGAGGCGCTGCTCGAAGTGGTGAAGCAGGGCTCGCCAGGCTTCCCCGTGGACAGGATCTTCCCGTTCCTGGCGGTGTTCGCCGTGGCCAACACCGCGCTGATCAACATGCTGATGGCCAGCCGGCTGGTCTACGGCATGGCCAAGCAGAACGTGTTGCCGCGGCCGCTGGGCAAGGTACTGCGCGTCCGCCGCACTCCTTGGGTCGCGATCATCTTCACCACCGTCCTGGCCCTGTTCCTCATCTGGTACGTCACCAGCGACCCCGAGAGCAACATCGTCACCAACCTCTCCAGCACTACCGCCCTGTTGCTGCTCTGCGTCTTCACCGTGGTGAACGTGGCCTGCATCGTGCTGCGGCGCCGGAGGGGTGCGGACCCGGAATCGGGCTCGTATTCGAAGAGAGCCTTCAACTCCCCCACCGTGCTGCCCTACCTCGCGGGACTCTTCTCCCTGTTCCTGGCGGGGCCCTGGGTGGAGCGGGATCCCATCGTCTACCAGATCGCCGGTGGGCTGATGGTCCTCGGGATCGTGCTGTGGGTGCTCACGTACTTCCTCAACAGGGCCAGCAACCGGAAGCGGGGAGCTCCGGTCGGGGACGTCCTGATCGGCCGGGACGAGGACCTGCCGCCGCGGCCGCCGGGTCGGTGACGGCCCCGTCATCTGCCCGCTGAATCTGTCAGTCGAGAACGCCCCGTTTCCCCGGACTTTCTCCGGGGAAACGGGGCGTTGTGGACCGCCAGTTGCGACTGGTCAGCTAGCCAGCTTGGCCACGATCGCGTTGAGGGTGGCGGACGGGCGCATGGCCTCGAACACCTTCTCCTTGGACGGGTAGTAGTAACCGGCGATCTCCACCGGGGCACCCTGGACCGCGTTGAGCTCATCCAGGATCTTCTGCTCGTTCTCGGTCAGATCGGTGGCGATCTCCGTGAACTTGGAGGCCAGCTCCGCGTCCTCGGTCTGCTTCGCCAGCTCCTGGGCCCAGTACATGGCCAGGTAGAAGTGCGAACCGCGGTTGTCGATCTCCCCGACCTTGCGGGAGGGGTTGCGGCCCTCCTCCAGGAAGGTGCCGGTGGCGCGGTCGAGGGTGTCGGCCAGCACCTGGGCGCGGGCGTTGCCGTGGGAGACGGCCTCATGCTCGAAGGAAACGGCCAGGGCCAGGAACTCGCCGAGCGAGTCCCAGCGCAGGTGGTTCTCTTCGACGAACTGCTGCACGTGCTTCGGGGCAGAGCCACCGGCGCCGGTCTCGAACAGGCCGCCGCCGTTGATCAGCGGGACGATCGAGAGCATCTTGGCCGAGGTGCCCAGCTCCAGGATCGGGAACAGGTCGGTCAGGTAGTCACGCAGCACGTTGCCGGAGACCGAGATGGTGTCCTCGCCGCGGCGGATGCGCTCCAGGGTGAAGGCGGTGGCCTGTTCCGGGGCCATGATCTCGAGCTGCAGGCCCTCGGTGTCGTGGTCCTGCAGGTACTCGTTGACCTTGGCGATCAGATTGGCATCGTGCGCGCGGTTCTCGTCCAGCCAGAAGACGGCCGGCGTCTGGGAGGCGCGGGCACGGGTGACGGCCAGCTTGACCCAGTCGCGGACCGGGACGTCCTTGGTCTGGCAGGCACGCCAGATGTCCCCGGCCTGGACGGCGTGCTCGATCAGCACGGTGCCGGAGCCATCGACGATCTGGACGGTGCCGGCGGTCTCGAGGACGAAGGTCTTGTCATGCGAGCCGTACTCCTCGGCCTTCTGCGCCATCAGGCCGACGTTCGGGACGGTGCCCATGGTGGTCGGGTCGAAGGCGCCGTTCGCACGGCAGTCGTCGATGACGACCTGGTACACACCGGCGTAGGACGGGTCCGGGAGCACCGCGAGGGTGTCCTGCTCCTGGTTGTCCCTGTTCCACATGTGGCCGGAGGTGCGGATCATGGCCGGCATGGAGGCATCCACGATCACATCCGAGGGGACGTGCAGGTTGGTGATGCCCTTGTCCGAGTTGACCATGGCCAGGTCCGGGCCGTTGGCGTAGCCGGCCTCGATCTCGGCCTGGACACCCTCGGCGACCTTCGGGTCCAGGGAGCCCAGGCCGGAGAGGATCGAGGCCAGCCCGTTGTTGGCAGACAGGCCGGCAGCGGCCAGCTCGGCACCGTACTTCTCGAACAACGAGGGGAAGAAGGCCTTGACCACGTGACCGAAGATGATCGGGTCGGAGACCTTCATCATGGTGGCCTTGAGGTGTGTGGAGAACAGCACGCCCTCGTCCTTGGCACGCGCGACCTGGGCGGCGAGGAACTCGTCCAGGGCTGCGGCGGACATGAAGGTGCCGTCGATGATCTCACCGGCGAGCACCGGGAAGTCGTCCTTGAGCACTGTCGGCTGACCGGCCTCGCCGGAGCCCTCCACGAACTGGATCCGGATGGTGCTGTCCTCGCCGATGACCACGGACTTCTCGTTGTGGAAGAACGCGTCGGCGGCCATGGTGGCCACGTTGGTCTTCGAGTCGGCCGACCAGGCGCCCATCGAGTGGGGGTGCTTCTGGGCGAAGTTCTTCACGGCCTTCGGGGCGCGGCGGTCCGAGTTGCCCTCGCGCAGGACCGGGTTCACGGCCGAGCCCTTGACCTTGTCGTAGCGGGTCCGGGCGTCCTTCTCCTCGGCCGTCTTCGGCTCATCCGGGTAGGCCGGCAGCGCGTAACCGCCGGCCTGCAGCTCGGCGATCGCGGCCTTCAGCTGCGGCACGGAGGCGGAGATGTTCGGCAGCTTGATGACGTTGGCGTCATCGGTCTTGACCAGCTCACCCAGTTCGGCGAGGGCGTCGTTGACCTTCTGATCCTCAGGCAACACGTCGTTGAAGACTGCCAGGATGCGCGCGGCCAGGGAGATGTCCCGGGTCTCCATGCCCACACCCGCGGTCGAGGCGAAGGCCTCGACGAGCGGCAGGAGTGAGCCGGTGGCCAGCATGGGAGCCTCGTCGGTATAGGTGTAGATGATCTTCGACATGAAGCGTGGGTCTCCTCGCAGGGCGCGCCGGTGGGCACGGCCCGAGTCGTCGTGATGGGTGAATCGGCCCCCAATCTACCGGAGGTGCCGGCCCACTCTCCCATCGTGACCGGGTCCCACTCAGATCCCCAGGACGGCCTGGGCGATCAGGAAGTAGACGATCAGCCCCAAGGCATCCACCACCGTGGAGATGAACGGATTGGAGAAGACGGCCGGGTCCACTCCGATCTGCCGCGCGATGATCGGCATCAGTGATCCCACTGAGGCGGCCAAGGTGCAGATGGACAGCAGCGTCAGTCCGATGACGACCCCGATGGGCCAGGCATACACGAGGCCGGCGACCACCAGGCCGATCGTTCCCAGCATGGCGCCCAGTCCCAGTCCCACCGCGAACTCTCGGCGCACCACCCGCAGGGCGTCTCCGGACCGGACGTCTCCCAGGGCGAGGGCACGCGTGACGGTGGTCGCAGCCTGGTTACCGGTATTGCCGCCGGTGCCGATGAGCAGGGGGACGAAAACGGAGAGGACCACCATCTCCTCGAGCGTCGATTCGAAGACCTCCAACACCTGCACGGTCAAGGTCGCACCCACGGCCAGGACCAGGAGCCACACCATCCGCGAACGGACCAGCCTGCCCACGGAAGTACTCAGATAGGGCTGGGCCAACGGTTCCGAACCACCCGACCGTGCGGCGTCCTCCGTCTCCTCCTCGGCCAGGATCCGGCTCGCGTCCGCCAGGGTGAGGACGCCGACGAGCCTCGAGGCCACGTCGATCACGGGCAGTGCCAGCAGGTCCTCAGCGGCGAGCCTGCGGGCCGCGGTCTCATCATCTTCTGTCGCCGCAACGGAGTCGACGTCCGTCGTCATCAGATCGGCGACCCGTGCGTGCTCAGGAGCGCTGGCCAGGACCGTCAACTCCACCATCCCCAACAGCCGGTGCGCCCTGCCGACCACCGGCAGGCTCACCAGGCGGCGCAACCGCTGTTCGGGCACATCGGACTCGCGGAGAGACTGCAACGCCTCGCCGGCAGTCATGCCAGGACGCAGCTCGATGAGGACGGGCCCCATCCTGCGCCCGACGGATCCGTGCGGATATCCCAGAACCCTGCCCGCGTCCTCGCGTTGCCCACTGTTGAGGGTGCCGAGCAGCCGTTGGGCCACCTCGGCGGGAACCTCATCGAGCAACCGTGCCTGACCAGAGGCCTGCAGATGCGCGAACATGACCTGGACATCCTCGTCCTGCAGAGCTGTGATCAGTTGAGACTGCTGACGTGGTTCGAGGGAGGCGAAGACCGCGACGGCGACGTTCTTCTCCAGGAGCCGGAAGATCACCGCAACATCCCCGGCCCCGGAACGGCCGAGGACACGCCGCACCTGGGCCGGGGACATCCGCCGCAGCCTGTCCGTGGCCGCCTCGACGTCACCTCGGCGCAGATCGCCGCTGATCTGTGTCTCCGGACCAGGCTGGCCCTTCGGGGTCATCACCTCACCGGCTCAACCATGGAAGAAGTGGCGGGCACCGGTGAAGTACATGGTGACGCCGGCGGCCTCGGCCGCGGCGATGACGTCCTCGTCCCGGACGGAGCCACCCGGCTGCACGACGGCGCGCACGCCGGCGTCGATGAGGATCTGCAGGCCGTCGGCGAACGGGAAGAAGGCGTCAGAGGCCGCCACAGCCCCGCGGGCCCGCTCCGGTGCGCCGGTGCCGCTCACGTTCTCTGCGCCACCCGCCGTCGTGATCTCGGTCGTGCTCTCGGTGGTGACCTCCTGGGCGCCCGTGGTGGCGGCCCCCAGGGTGTTGGCCCGCTCCACGGCCAGGCGGCACGAGTCCAGGCGGTTGACCTGGCCCATGCCGATGCCGACCGTTGCCCCGCCGCTGGCCAGCAGCACGGCGTTGGACTTCGGCGCGCGCACGGCCCGCCACGCGAAGGCGAGGTCGGCCAGGGTCTCCGGGTCGGCGGCCGGGCCGGCCGCCAGGGTCCAGGTCTCGGGATCGTCACCGGCGGCGTCCACCGCGTCCCGGGCCTGCAGCAACATGCCGCCCGAGACCTGCTTGTACTCGATGCTCTCCCGTCCGGTGGCCCGGGCGAAGCCCTCCGGCAGGCGCAGCAGGCGGATGTTCTTCTTGGCCGAGAGGATCTCCAGGGCCTCGGCGGAGAAGGACGGAGCGATGACGACCTCGGTGAAGATGGCCTGGACGGTGTTCGCCATGCCGGCGGTGACCTCGCGGTTGGCGGCGATCACGCCACCGAAGGCGGAGACCGGGTCGCAGTCATGGGCCTTGCGGTGGGCCTCGGCGATCGCATCCTCCGCGGACTCGGCGGCGATGCCGACGCCGCAGGGATTGGCGTGCTTGACGATCGCCACGGCCGGCTGGCCAAAGTCGTAGGCCGCACGCAGGGCTGCGTCAGCATCCGCGTAGTTGTTGTAGCTCATGGCCTTGCCGTGCAGGAGTTCGGCCTGGGCGATGCCAGGGGCGGCCCCGTCCTCGACGTAGAGGGCGGCCGACTGATGCGGGTTCTCGCCATAGCGCAGGGTCTGCGCCCGCTGCAAGGTCACCCCGGCGTAGGGCGGGAAGAGGCTGGCCTCCGCGGCGTCCTCGTCGGCCTCGAACTGGGCCGCCGTCCAGGCCGCTACCGCGTTGTCATACGCGGCGGTGTGGGCGAAGGCCAGGGCCGCGAGCCGGCGTCGTGCCGGGAGGTCGAAGCCGCCCTGCTGGGCGGCGGAGACCACGTCGCCATACTTCGCCGGGTCCACGACGACTGCCACGGACGGGTGGTTCTTGGCCGCGGCGCGCACCATGGAGGGTCCACCGATGTCGATCTGCTCGACGACCTCGTCCTGCCCGGCACCGGAGCGGACCGTGTCCACGAAGGGGTAGAGGTTCACCACGACCAGGTCGAAGGGCTGGACGTCCATCTGTTCGAGCTGCGCCACATGGTCCTCGCGGCGGCGGTCGGCGAGGATGCCGGCGTGGACCATCGGGTGGAGGGTCTTGACGCGGCCGTCCAGGCACTCCTGGAAACCGGTCACCTCGGACACCTCGGTGACGGGCACGCCAGCGCCCGCGATCCGCTGGGCCGTGGAGCCCGTGGAGACGATCTGCACGCCGGCGGCGTGCAGTCCGGCGGCCAGCTCCTCCAAACCGGTCTTGTCGTAGACGGAAATCAGGGCCCGCTTGAGCGGGACGCGGTCGAGCTGGATGGTCACGTCGGGAACTCCTGGGATCAGGTCGGGGCGGGGACGACGCCGGCCGGGCGCGTTGATCGTGCGGCCCGACGCCGGAACCAGTGTAGGCCGGTGGAGCGGCCCCACGGTGGGGATGAACCGGAGGGGGCACCGAGGCGCCCCAGCGCCTCAGCGGTGGTCGCTCAACCCGTAGAACCAGGTGATGTGGTGGCGCAGCGCCTCCGCTGCGTCTTCCCCGCGCCGCTCTCGGACGGCCTGCAGGACCCCGCGGTGCTGTTCCTGCAGGGTACAGCTGACCTCCGGCCAGCGCTCGAGTCCGGACACAGTCTCCTGGACGTAGCCGATGGTGGCCTCACGCAGGGACGCCATCATGGTCTCCACCACCACATTGCCGGCCAAGGAGGTTAGCAGGATGTGAAACTGGGCATCGCTGGCGTGGAATCGGTCAGTCGGCAACCCGGGAGCGTCCATCTCGTCCAACAGCCGGGCGGCCTCCTCCAGGATCCGCCGCCGGTCCGGGGAGTCCGGTCGCTTCTCCGATTCCAGGGCCGCTTGGGTCTCCAGCAACAACCGCGCTTGAACGATGTCCCCGATCGGCAGGGCCTGCGTGGCGATGTGCATCCGCAACGCCCACGCGAGGGCCGTGGAGGGTTCGGAGATCACCACGGCCCCGGCTGACGGACCAGAGCCGGTGGTCGAGCGGACCAGGCCCATGGCATCCAGCACCCGGATCGCCTCACGCACCGAGGCCCGGGAGATCTCGAACTGTTCGGCTAGGTGGCGCTCGCCGGGGAGTTTCTCTCCCACGCTGATCACGCCCGTGCGCAGTTGGTCTTCAAGCCAGGCAAGGATCGCCGTATAGGCGCGGGGTGCGGGCACGGGGGTTCTTCTCCTGGGGTGACGGGGCTGCTGACCAGTCTAGGACTCAGGGACTCAGGCCCCGGGCAGCATCCACGCCAGCACATTGGACTGCAGGAACACGAGGGTGCACAGCAGCAGCAGGAGACCGACCGACCACCAGATCACGGACTTGAAGATGGCCGATTCCTTGCCCTCCATGCTCACCGCCGTGGCCGCGATGGCCAACGACTGCGGGGAGATCATCTTGCCGACCACGCCGCCGGAGGTGTTGGCCGCCGTCATCAGGTGCGGGTCCAAGCCTGCTTCAAGGGCCGCGGTCTTCTGCAGGTTGGCGAACAACGCATTGGCAGAGGTGTCCGAACCGGTCACAGCTGTGCCCATCCACCCCAGGACCGGAGAGAAGAAGGCGAACGCCGCACCGAGTCCGGCGACCCAGGTTCCCATGGCGATCGTCTGGCCGGAGAAGTTCATGACGTAGGCCAGAGACAGCACGGTCATGATGGTCAGGGCTGCGAACCGCATCTTCCAGAACGTCCGGCCGATCTCCATCACGGCGTTCCCCAAGGACAGCCGGAACCTGCCCTGGGCGTCGAAGACCGCATAGACCACGGCGACGATCAGACCGGCGATCAGCAGCAGCGTCCCCGGACTGGAGAGCCACTGGAAGTTGTAGACGGTGTTGGTGAGGGGCTCGCCCTCCGGGTTGAGCAGGAGGCCGTCCAGCCCGGGCCACGGGATCGCGACGTCCGTGTCCCCCAGGGCGGCCGGGATGTCCACGCCGGCCTTCCACAACTTGGCGATGCCGAAGACCGCGACCACCAGGATGTAGGGCAGGACCGCCATCCACACGCGGACCGGGGTCAGGTTCTCCGTTGCGGCGGGCTTCTCCACGCCCATGCGTTCGCGCACGGCATCGGCTCCCCGCGGCTTCCAGAAACGCAGGAGGACGACGGCGGCAGCCATTCCGGCCAACGCGGCGACGACGTCCGTCAGTTCATAGGAGAAATGTGTGGCGCTCCACCATTGGGCCAGGGCAAACGTGCCACCGATGGCCAGGGCAGCCGGCCAGGCCTCCCGCAGGCCACGGAATCCGTCGATGATGACGAGCAGGAAGAACGGGACCAGCAGGGCCAGGAACGGGGCCTGGTGTCCGACGACGGCTCCGATGTCGGCCGGGTCGAGGTTCGTCAGCACTCCAGCCGTGGTGATCGGGATGCCGATGGCACCGAAGGCCACGGGCGCGGTGTTCGCGATGAGCACCACGGTGGCGGTCTTCAGGGGCTTCAGGCCGAGGGCCAGGATCATGGTGGCGGTGATGGCCACGGGCGCTCCGAAGCCCGCCAACGCCTCCAGCAGGCCACCGAAGCAGAACGCGATGAGGATGGTCTGGATGCGCAGGTCTCCACCGCCGATCGTGTCGAAGATGGCGCGCATGTCCTCGAACCGCCCGCTGAGGACCGTCACCTGGTAGAACCACAACGCCAGGACGACGATCCACACAATGGGGAACAGGCCGAAGACGGCACCCTGGGTGGCCGAGAGCAGAGTGAGGTCCCATGGCATGCCGAAGCCGATGACCGCGACGACGATGGCCACGGCCAGCGCGACGGCACCGGAGACGTGCGCCCGGGCCTTGGCCCCGAGCAGCATGACGAAGAAGGTGATGAGGGGCAGGGTGGCGACGAGTGCCGAGAGTGCCACGCTGCCTCCGATGGCATCGGTGGTCGCGGTGAAGGTGTCCACGCGTGTCTCCTGGAGTGGGCGGGTGCGGGAAGAGCCGCAGCAATGTGGTCTGACCACAATGGTCAGGCCACAGAGGTTATATGGTGCACATCACAGTCGTCAATTCTTTCGAGCACACTTCCACCGGGCCTCACCACGCCGTTGTGTGACCCGCGTCATGGTGTTAGTGTGGTCTGACCACAGGCTCTCAGTCGTGCCTGCATACTCCCTCGTTCTCGGAGGTCCCATGAGAATCGCCCTGTTCGCCACCTGCATCGTGGATGCCCTGTATCCCAAGGTCGCCTTGGCCACCGTCCGCATCCTCGAACGGCTCGGCCACGAGGTGGTGTTCCCTTCCGGTCAGGGATGCTGTTCGCAGATGCACGTCAACAGCGGGTACCTGGATGACGCACTGCCGGTGGTCCGCAACCACGTCCGGGCCTTCACCGCCGCCGACTATGACGTCGCGGTGGCCCCGTCCGGTTCCTGCGTGGCGTCGCTAGGGCATCAGCAACCGATGGTCGCCCGGGCCGGTGGGGACGAGGACCTGGCACGGTTGGCCGAGTCCGTGGCCGGCAACACCTATGAGCTGTCCCAGCTGCTGGTGGACGTGCTCGGGGTGACCGATGCCGCCGGCCAGCTGGGCTCCTGGTTCCCCCACACCGTCACCTACCATCCCTCCTGTCATGGGATGCGGTTGCTGCGTCTGGACGACCGGCAGAAGGACCTCGTCCGGAGTGTGGGAGGCCTGGAATTCATGGAGTTGCCGGACGCTGATGAGTGCTGCGGCTTTGGCGGCACCTTCTCGTTCAAGAACCCGGATGTCTCCGCCGCGATGGCCGAGGAGAAGATCGACAACATCGTGTCCACCGGTGCCGAGTTGTGCACGGGCGGCGATGCCTCGTGCCTGCTGCACCTGGGTGGGGCGATGTCACGGCGCGGCACGGAGGCGGCCACCGTGCACTTCGCCGAGATCCTGGCCTCCACGCAGCAGAACCCGTTGGAGATCTCCGGACCGGTGGAGTTGTCCATCCCGAACCCCTCGAGTCGGAGTCGCTTCCTCCCGTCACGGACCTCCGCCCCGACCACCACCGCACCCACCGCCGATCAAGGAGTCCTCTGATGAGCCGGACCGCCCTGGGGATGCCCACCATTCGCCCCGTCCACGGACAGGGCAACCTGCACGCCGACGTCGATTTCCCCACCGCCGCCAAAGAGGAAATGGCCAACACCCAGATGCGGGCGAACATCCGCCATGCCACGCACACGATCCGCGGAAAACGGGCACGAGTGGTCGAGGAACTTCCGGACTGGCAGGAGCTGCGCACTGCCGGTTCCGTGCTCAAAGAGCAGGTCATGGCCAACCTGCCGGAGTTGCTGGAGCAGTTCGAGAAGAATTTCACCGCGCGCGGCGGGACCGTGCACTGGGCACGCGACGCCGCCGAGGCGAACCGGATCGTCACGGAACTGATCGAGGCCACCGGCAGCACCGAAGTCATCAAGGTCAAATCGATGGCCACGGCGGAGATCGACCTCGAGCGTCATCTCGCGGAGCACGGCATCACCGCCACCGAAACAGACTTGGCTGAGCTGATCGTGCAGTTGGGGCACGATCGGTCCTCGCACATCCTGGTCCCCGCGATCCACAAGAACCGCCACGAGATCCGGGACATCTTCCTGAGGGAGATGCCGGAGACCGACGACAGCCTGACTTCCGAGCCGCGCGACCTGGCCGAGGCCGCCCGGGCTCATCTGCGGGAGAAGTTCCTGTCCACTCGCGTGGCGGTGTCCGGAGCGAACTTCGGTGTGGCCGAGACCGGAACGCTGACCGTGGTCGAGTCCGAGGGCAACGGGCGGATGTGCCTGACCCTGCCGGACACCCTCATCACCGTCATGGGCATCGAGAAACTGGTCCCCACCTTTCAGGACCTGGAGGTGTACCTGCAGCTGCTGCCCCGCTCGTCCACGGGCGAGCGGATGAACCCCTACACCTCGATGTGGACGGGATCCACACCGGGAGACGGCCCGCAAGACGTGCACGTGGTCCTGCTGGACAACGGTCGCTCGGCCGTCCTGGCCGACCCCGCAGGCCGTTCGGCTTTGCACTGCATCCGCTGTTCTGCATGCCTGAATGTCTGCCCGGTCTATGAGCAGGCGGGCGGCCACGCCTACGGTTCCACGTACCCGGGGCCGATCGGTGCGATCCTCTCCCCGCAGATGACCGGGATCACCGCCGCGGAGAACTCCTCCCTCCCGTACGCGTCCTCCCTGTGCGGGGCCTGCTATGACGTCTGCCCGGTGAAGATCAACATCCCGGAGATCCTGGTGCACCTGCGCGACGAAGACGTCCGCACCCGGCACGGGGAACGACCCGCCACAGAGGCGCAGTCCACGGATGAGGCCTCCACTGCTGCCCCGGAGACCTCCGCACAGAAGTCGTCCACCGGCCTCGCCGGGCGGCTCTTCCGGCGACTGCCGCGGGTGCCCTCCGAGATGGACGTGATGATGAAGGGAGCCTCCACCGTGATGTCGTCCGGCCGTCGCATGGCGCTGGCCGAGAAGGCCCTCCCCCTGGGCCGCGCCGTGGCCGGCCGGGACCGGGCCATCAGTTGGCTGCCGGGGATGGCCGGCGGCTGGACCGACGAACGGGACATCCCGGCCCCGCCCCGGGAGTCGTTCCGCAACTGGTGGGCCGACCACGCCGCGGAAACGGAGGATCGGGTCAACCAGGACGGCGGTTTCCGCGACGTTCCCGCGCCCGATCGGGCGGACCACACCGACGAGGAGGAGACCCCGTGAGCATCGAAGCGAAATCAGAGGTTCTGGCCCGGATCCGTGGGGCTCTACAGGACACCCCGGAGGCCCCGCAGGTCCGGAGGGCCTACCGCCGGACCTCGGGACGGCCGGCCGCCGAGATCCGGGAGATGTTCGAGGACCGGCTGGTCGACTACAAGGCCACCGTTCACCACGAGAACACCGCGACACTGCCCGAACGGATCGCGGAACTGCTGGGGACCTCGGCCCGCTATGTGGTCCCCGAGGGGCTGGACCGGAGCTGGCTCCCCGGAGACACCACCGGGCGCCGGGTGCTGGTGGAATCCCAGACTGAACGTGCTGGGACGGTCCTGAGCGTCCGCGAACTCAACGAGGTGGATGCTGTGGTCACCTCGTCCACCGTGTCCTGCGCGGAGACGGGGACCATCTTCCTCAGCGGACGCCCCGAGGAGGGGCGCCGGGCGATCAGCCTGGTCCCCGACCACCACATCTGCGTCGTCCCCGCAGCATCGATCGTCGAGTTGATCCCGGAGGCGCTGGACCGGGTGGAACCCACCGCGCCGATCACCATGATCTCCGGGCCCTCGGCCACCTCGGACATCGAGCTCGAGCGCGTGGAGGGGGTCCACGGCCCCCGCCGGCTGGACGTCATCCTGCTCACCTAGAACCAACCTGCTCGCCTGGAACCTTGGGTGACCTGCGCAGCCGGTCGGTCAGGCCTCCGACGCGCCGTTTGCCGCGGCCTCAACGTCGCCCGCATGCCCGTGCGCCAGCTTCTCCACCAGGCGCTCGGCCGCGGCCTCGGTGCGGGCCTGCAGGGCGAACTCGGCGGCGAACAGCACGCCGTAGCCAAAGGTGTCCTCGCCCTTCCGGGCGGCGACCTTTGAGGTGGCCAGCACGTGCTCCTGGAACATCACCGAGTCCCGGTGGTCACCGAGGGCCTCCTGAAGTTTCTTGGCGGTCTTCATCCGGGCCACGAGTTCGGCACCGAGATCCAGCCCGGTGGCGTCCTGGACCGCCTTGACGGCGTAGCGCAGCCGCTTGGCCTCCTTGCGCACCTCGTGCATGAGGTCGAGGCGCCGAGCCAGATCCTGCTCACTGCCGACGGCGGCGGCGAGCGCCAGCACCGCATCCACCTGGTCCGTGGCCAAGGGCACCATGGCGGCGGCGGCAGCGGTGTCCCCTTCGGGCAGCTCCGGATTCAAGGGCAGGGCGAGCGCGAAGGCGTCGAGCCGGTCCAGGACCTCGAAGTACCAGCTGCTGCGCATGCGCTTGACCTGCTGGGCATGCGCGGCCTCGTAGCGTTCAGCCTTCACGCCACGCAACCGCTTGACCGTCTTGCCGGAGATCATCTCGGCGATCGCGCCCTGGGGGCCGCCGGGCAGCGCGGCGACCTTCTCCTGGACCTGGTCCCGCACCACCTCGGCGTCACGGGCCACGGACAAGAGCTTGCCGAGTTTCTTCAGGTCCCGGATCACGGCGCCGGTGGCGTCCGCCTCCAGTAGCGGGGCGTAGGTCTGGAGCAGGGACCGCAGGGCGCGGCAGGCCACCCGGTACTGGTGTACGGAGTCCTCCACGTCGCGGCGGACCAGCGGATCCCAGCCTTTGAGGGTCTTCAGCTGGGTGCGCACCGTGGCGGCCAGGACCGCACGGACTGCCGGGGCTCCGCCGTCGAGGTCCTCCGTGGTGCCGGTTCCGGCCAGCGGAGCCCGGGGATCCAGTGGGTCCACGGCCTTGCCGACCACCTTCTCCACCTTGGAACCGACCGCGGAGGGCCGTGCCCCGGCCGGCTGGAGGACCTGCCCGACGGCGTCCAGGAAGGCGTCCGTGCCGCCCGCCGAGGCGGCGACCAGGCCGGCGTCGACCACCTCGACCTCCCATTCGCGCCAGTGCTGGACGCGGGACTCAGTGCGGAAGCCCACGGCCATGGCCGCCACCTGGTCATCACTGACCTCGGCCAGCCGCCGGCCCTGGCCGTCCAGGAGATCCACCACCGAGCGCAGGGTGTTCAGCCGGGCGATCGGCACGAGCTGCTTGCCGCGGACGTGGACCCGGACGAGGTCCAGGATGCGGGCGGGCACGGAGACCGTGACCGGGCCGGCGGAGACGTCCGCCACGTCGTCCTTGCCGAGCGGGGAGTGCAGTTCGAGCCGGCGCTCACCCTTGCCGATCTTCACGTGCCAGCCGGCGTCCGTGCCACCGGTGCGCCGCCGCAGGGTGACGTTGTTGGCGGAGAGGTCCCTGGCGGCGGTGTCGAAGTAGATGGCCTCGAGGGCCATGGGCGGACGGTACCGCACCTGGGCCACTCCGCCCACGCCGTTGAGCCGGGGCAGGGAGGCCTGCCCGTCCACGTCATACTTCCGTTCGATCTCCACCTGCACTGTTTCACCCATGGACCCATGATCCCAGAGCCACGGTGGAACAATGGCCGAGTGAGTCCAGAGACCAGACCAGATGCCCGCACCGACAGGCCCTCGGCGCTGCCCACGGGCGAGGAGATCGTCCAGAGCCTGCCCTGGCGGTGGAACACCCAGGGGAGGGTCTTCATCATCGGCGGCCTCGGCTTCATGTTCGATGCCTGGGATGTCTCCCTCAACGGCGTGCTCATCCCGCTGCTGCGGGAGGAATGGGGGCTGTCCGCCGGCCAAGCGGCCTGGATCGGGACCGCCAACCTCATCGGCATGGCCCTGGGCGCCTTCGTCTGGGGCACGGTGGCGGACCGGATCGGCCGCAAGAAGGCCTTCACCGCCACCCTGCTGATGTTCTCGCTCTTCACCCTGGCCGGCGCCCTGACCGGGGACATCGGCTGGTTCGTGCTGTTCCGCTTCCTGGCCGGCTTCGGTCTCGGCGGCTGCATCCCCGTGGACTACGCCCTGGTGGGCGAGTTCACCCCGCGCAAGCAGCGGGGCACCGTGCTCACCGCCATGGACGGCTGGTGGCCCATCGGGGCCGCCGCCTGCGGCTTCCTCTCCGCCTGGATGGTGGCCCAATGGGGTGACTGGCGGCTGCCGATGCTGGCGATGGTCCTGCCCGCGCTCTTGGTGTTCTTCGTGCGCCTGCACGTCCCGGAGTCCCCGCTGTTCCTGATCCAGCAGGGCCGGGAGAAGGAGGCGCGCGCCGTGATCGACGAGATGGTGCGCCGCACCGGGGCCGAGGAGCGGACCTACGTGATGCCGCCCGTCCCGGAGCCGAGGCCGCTGACCTTCGCCTCGATGGGCCAGCAGCTCGCCGAACTGTGGCGGTACTCGTGGCGCATCACCACGGTCGCGTGGGCCCTGTTCTTCACCCTTATGCTCGTCTACTACATCGCGTTGCAGTGGCTGCCGACGTTCCTGATCGAGGCCGGGTATGAGCAGTCCCGCGCCTTCATCATGACCGGTGCCATGGCCGCCGTCGGGCTCCTGGGCGTGGTGGTGGCCGCCTGGCTCGTGGAGAAGACCGGCCGCAAGTGGCTGCTGGCGCTCACGGCCGTGGTGTCCTCGTTCCTGCTGGTGGTGCTAGCCGCCCTGCTGGAGGTCCCGACGGCGGTGCTCCCCCTGGTGCTCGCGTTCGGCTTTGTGGTGCAGGTGGCCATCCCGGTGTTGTACACCTACGTGTCCGAGATGTACCCTACCGAGCTGCGGGGATCCGGCTTCGGCTGGGCCTCGGCCGTCTCCCGCGTGGCCGCGGGTGTGGGGCCGCTGGTGTTCGTTGCGTGGATGGTGCCGGCCGTGGGCCTGGCCTGGTCCTTCGTGGTCACGGCGGTGTTCGTCGTGGCAGCCTGCGTGCTGATGCTGTTCCTGGCCCCGGAGACCAAGGGCCGGGAGCTGGAGGTGACGGAGCGGTGACGGATCGGTGAACCGCGAGACCCAGGATCCCCCGGCCTAGCGCTGCGGCGCCCGGTTCGCCTCGATGTCGGCCGACCTCAAGAGGCCCAGCGCCACGGTGGCGATGAGCACCACGCCCGCCACCGCGATGTAGATCGACTGCGGCGTCCACCCGACGTCAAGCAGGCCTCCGGTGGCCATCGGCGCCAGGATGGCGCCGGCACGGCCGATGCCGATCGCCCAGCCAGCACCGGTGCTGCGGACCGAGGCCGAGTAGGACTGCGGCGTGAGCACGTAGAGCCCGGCGATGCAGCCGTTGATCAGCATGCCGACCACGACCCCGAGCGCGAACACGGCCCAGACGATCGAGGCCGCGGAGATGAACAGGACGATCGCCACGGCCGCGCCGATGGTGAACCAGAACAGGGTCGCCCGGGTGGACCACCGGGCCGTCAACACACCGAAGAGCAGCGAGCCGATGGTCCCGCCGATGGTCAGCATGATGCCGGCGATCACGCCCTGGTTCAGCGTCAGGCCGGACTCGTTCAGCAACCGCGGGGTCCAGGAGTTCACGAAGTAGAAGCCGAACATGACGGCGAAGAAGGCGACCCACACCAGGATCGTGACGTTCCGGTTGCGCCGGTTGAACAGCGCGCCGATGCCCGTCTCGGCCCCAGTGTCACCATCCGTTCCCGACGCCGGCCCGCTGGCCTGGCCTGTCACCTCCGGAAGTGCCTGGACCGGTGGCTGGCCGACCTTGCGCGCGATCGCGTTGACCTTCTCCAGAGCCCGGGCCGGGCGCCGGTTGTAGAGGTAGGCGGCCGACTCGGGCATGAGGGCCACCACCAGGATCAGGGCCACCACGGTCAGGGCGCCGCCGAGCGTGAAGACCGAGCGCCACCCGAACTGGTCCATCATCCACACGGCGGTGGTCCCGCCCAGGGACGCGCCAACGCCGTAGCCGGCCGCGTAGATGCTGACGGCCAGGCCGCGCCGGGGCCGGTTGGCGTACTCCGAGGAGATGACGTTCGTCCCCACCAGGATCCCGCCGATGCCCAGACCGGTGAGCACCCGCCAGATCCCCAGTTCCCAGGCACTGTTGGCCGTGGCCGAGAGGAACAGGCCGGCCGCGTTGACCACCACCGCGAGTATCGTCATGTTGCGCCGGCCGATGCGGTCGGCCACGGGGCCCAGGGTCAGGGAGCCGACGGCCATGCCGAGCAACCCGGCGCTGAGCAGGAACCCCAGCTCGGACCCGCTCAGCCCGAACTCCTCGGTCACCGGGGTGGCGGTGAAGGCCATGGCCAGCACGTCATAGCCGTCCAGGGCGTTGAGGAAGGTGCAGATGCCGATGATGAGCCACTGGTACCGGCTCATGGGCGCGTGTTCGATGCGCTCCCTCAGGTCATTGCTGGCGCCGAGCGCCGCCGGTGGAGTCGGTTGCTGTGCCATGCCTGTTCCCATACCTATGCTCATAGTGAGTGTGTCCTGGGGCACACGCTATCCGTGATGGCGGGCACATGCCAACGGCGCCTCGCTTCAGGCCCGGGAGACGTAGTCCTGCGGGGTCCGTCCGGCGGCCAGCTCGCCAAGGACCGTGAGCAGCAGATGGCGCTCCTGAACCTTGATCCGCTCGTGCAGGGCCTCCTCGGTGTCCGTGTCGAGGACCGGCACGGCCGCCTGGGCGAGGATCGGTCCGGTGTCCACGCCGGAGTCAGCGATGTGCACGGTGCAGCCGGTGACCTTGACGCCGTAGCGCAGCGCGTCCCGCACGCCGTGGGCGCCAGGGAAGGCGGGCAGCAGGGCGGGGTGCGTGTTGAGGTACCGGCCTTCGAACGCGGTGGTGAACTCCTCCCCCGCGATCCGCATGAAGCCGCTGGACAGGACGTAGTCCGGCGCATAGGACGCGGTGGTGACGGTCAGCGCGTGATTCCAATCGGCCCGGTCGCCGAACTCCGAGAAGTCCACCACGAAGGTCTCGATGCCCGCCGCCGCGGCGCGGGCGAGCGCGCCGGCGTCGGGATGATCCGCGCCGACCGCGGCGATCTCGACGTCCAAGGTGCCCGCCACCACGGCGTCGATGACCGTCTGGAGGTTGGAACCGGAACCGGAGGCAAGGGCCACAATGCGCATGGAATCCATCCTAGGGCGGCGCTGGGCAGCCCTGGTCCCAGTAGGGTTGGCGCATGATCTCCTACGGATCCGTCACCAAACGCTTCCGTGACGGCACAGTGGCCGTCGACGATTTCAGCCTCTCCGTCCCCCGCGGCTCACTGACCGTCCTGGCCGGCTCCTCGGGTTGCGGCAAGACGACGCTGATGCGGATGGTCAACAGGATGGTCGATCCCAGTGAGGGATGGATCACCGTGGACGGGCAGGACGTGGCCAGCCAGGACCCGGTGGCCCTGCGCCGGCGGATCGGCTACGTCATGCAGAACTCCGGGCTGCTCCCCCACCGCACGGTGGGCCAGAACATCGCCACCGTCCCCCGCCTGACCGGCATGGACCGCTCCGCCGCCCGGAGGAAGGCTGCCGACATGATGGACCTCGTCGGACTGGCCCCGGAGCTCGCGCGCCGCTATCCCGCCCAGCTCTCCGGTGGGCAGCAACAACGCGTGGGCGTGGCCCGCGGACTGGCCGCCGATCCGGAGATCCTGCTCATGGACGAGCCCTTCGGGGCGGTGGACCCGCTGGTGCGCGCCGACCTGCAGCGCCAACTGGTGGACCTGCACCACCAGCTCGGCACCACCATCCTCTTCGTCACCCATGACATGGACGAGGCCCTGACCCTCGGCGACCACATCGTGCTGCTGCAGACCGGTGCCCGGATCGCCCAACAGGGCACCCCCAAGGACTTCGTGTCCGCCCCCGCCAGCGATTTCGTCCGGGACTTCCTGGGTCTGGACCGCGGCCAGCGCACCCTGCACCGTGAGACCGCCGCGGACGGCTCGGTCCTGCTGGTGGACCCGCACGGCCGGCCCGCCGGGGTGCTCGCCGAGTGAGTTGGATCCTGGACAACCTGCCGCTGATCCTCGACCGGCTGTGGGCCCACGTGGCCACCTCTCTGCCGGCGATCGTGCTGGCCCTGCTCATCTCCCTTCCCCTGGGGTGGCTCGCCCACCGCTACCGGCCCCTCAACGGCCCTGTGCTCACCGGCGCCGGGTTGATGTACGCCCTGCCCTCCCTGCCCCTGTTCATCGTCCTGCCGGCGCTGATCGGCACGGGCGTACGGGACGCGGTCAACGTGGTGGTGGCCCTGACGCTCTACGGGGTGGCCCTGATGGTGCGCAGCGTGGCCGACGGCCTGGATGGGATCCCACCCGAGGCCCGCAGCGCCGCAACAGCCCTGGGCTACCGGCCCCTGCGGCGGTTCCTGGCGGTCGACCTGCCCCTGGCCGGGCCGGTGATCCTCTCGGGACTGCGCGTGGTGGCCGTCTCCACCGTGTCCCTGTGCACGGTGGGGGCCGTGCTCGGCATCCCCTCGCTCGGCATGCTCTTCACGGACGGCTTCCAACGCGGCATCCTCGCGCAGATCCTCACCGGCATCGTGCTCACAGTGGCTCTGGCCCTGGCCCTGGACCGCCTCCTCGTCCTGGCGGGCCGGCTGCTCATGCCCTGGGCCCGCACCCCGTCCCCCCGGGCCAGCCGCCGGTCGAACTGGGTCAGCGCCCGGTCGATCCGGTCCGATCGAGCCGATCGAGCCGATCGAGCCGATCGAACCGACGAGGCGGTGACCCCCTCATGAACCAGCTCTGGGACGCCCTCCTCTGGTGCCTGGACCCGTCGAACTGGCAGGGCCCCTCCGGCATCGGCGCCCGCGCGCTCGAACACCTCGGCTACACGGCGCTGGCCCTCGTCATCGCCTCGGTGATCGCCGTCCCCGTCGGCTGGTGGGTGGGACACACGGGCCGGGGCCGCGGAATCGCCGTGGCGGTCTCGGGTGCCGCGCGCGCCCTGCCGACCCTCGGCGTCGTGACGCTGATGGGACTGATGCTGGGCATCGGGCTCGCCGCCCCCATGACCGCTTTCGTGGTGCTCGCCGTGCCCTCGCTCCTGGCCGCGGCCTACGCCGGTTTCGAAGCCGTGGACCGGCAGGTCATCGACGCGGCCCGCGCTCAGGGCCTCACCGAGGCCCAGGTGCTGTGGCGGGTCGAGGTGCCCCTGGGACTGCCCCTGCTGATCGGCGGATTGCGCTCGGCCGCCCTGCAGGTCATCGCCACCGCCACCCTGGCCGCCTACGTGGGGGCGGGTGGATTGGGCCGCTACCTCTTCCTCGGGCTCAAGACGCAGGACTACGCGATGATGCTCGGCGGCTCCCTCATCGTCGTGCTGCTCGCGATCGTGCTGGATCTGCTGTTCGCCGCCGCCGGCCGGGCCGCCGTCCCCCGCGGAGTCCGGCTGGCGCGGCAGGGCCAGGCCCAGTAGGTTCATGTCCATGACTTCGCAGCCCCGCCGCTCGCCCTTCGTCCACCGGTCCCTGCTCGTCCTGGCCGCCGTCTCCGCCGTGGCCCTGACGGGCTGCGGCAGTTCGGACCCGCTCGGCGGCGGTGCCTCCGGCTCGGCCGGCGGGGAATCCGGCGACGGCGGCGGTGCGGGTGAGGCGATCGTCATCGGCTCCCAGCAGTATTACTCGAACGAGATCATCTCCGAGCTCTATGCCCAGGCCCTCGAAGCCGAGGGATTCACCGTGGAACGCGAGTACCAGATCGGCCAGCGCGAGGTGTACCTGCCCGAACTCGAGTCCGGGGCGATCGATGTCCTGCCCGAGTACTCCGGCAACCTGCTCCAGTACTACGACGCAGAGGCCACGGCCAGCACGCCCGAGGACATCCGTGCCGCCCTGGCCGAGGTCCTGCCGGAGAACCTGCGCGCCCTCGAGCCAGCCGAGGCCACGGACCAGGACTCGTACAACGTCACCCGCGAGTTCGCCAAGGAGCATTCGCTCACCACGCTCGCTGACCTGCAGAACGTGGACGAGCCGCTGACTGTGGCGGCGAACTCCGAGTTCGAGACCCGCCCCTATGGCCCGGAAGGGCTCAAGGAGGTCTACGGGGTGGACGTCAGCCTGGTGCCGGTGGAGGACTCGGGCGGCCCGTTGACGGTCAAGGCCCTGGTGGACGGAGACGTCCAGCTGGCCGACATCTACTCGGCTGACCCGTCGATCCAGACCCAGGACCTGGTGACGCTGGAGGATCCTGAGAACCTGGTCCTGCCGCAGAACGTCACGCCGATCGTGTCCGAGGCCGTGGACGAGGACGCGGCCGCCGTGATCGAGGAGGTCAACGCCCAGCTCTCCGCCGAGGAGCTCATCGACCTCAACCGCCAGTCCGTGGAGGACCAGGCCTCGAGCGCCGATCTGGCCACCGCCTGGCTGGAGGAGCAGGGGCTGGCCTGAGGTGCCGGTCGGCGCCCCGGCCGGCCGAATCCCAGTAGGGTGGAACGGTGAGCCAGACCGATTCCGCCAGCACTGACCCAGAACTGAAGAAGTACCGCTCCCTCCGGGATGCGCTGCTCTGGGTGGCCGGGATGCTGCTGCTCACCTACCTGTCCTCCGTGTTGACGTTGCCGTGGAAGGCCGTCTCCCTGGCCTTCGCCCTGGCAGGACTCGTCTGGGGTGTGGTGGCGCTCGTGCGCACCGCCCACGTGAAGTCCCCCTGGGTTCTGCGCTTCGCCACAGCGGCCGCGATGGCCGGCTGTGCCATGTTCGGATTCGTGGCCTCGGCGCAGATCATCTTCTGGGATGCCACCGAACAGTTCGAGGAATGCACCTCCTCCGCCCTGACGGACCGCGCCCTGGAGAACTGCAGCAGCACATACACGGAACAGCTGGGCGGGACCGCTCTACCAGGTGCGGGGACTTCCCGGCCTTGACGACCGAGGGTTCATCCAGCCCCTAGAGCCGGGGCTCCGGCGCACAGCAGGAACAGGCTCCGTTGCCGCCGTCGGCGGCAACGCCAGCCAGGACAGAGACCGGGGTACAGCAGGCGTCACCGCGCCACGCCTCCAGACCCTCCTTGAGCGCGAAACCGGCAATGATGAGGGCCGCCAGTGGATCGGCCCAACTCCACCCGAACAGGCTGTTCAAGAGCAAGCCTGCCAGGAGGACCGCGGAGAGGTAGGAGCAGATCAGCGTCTGCTTCGAGTCCGCCACGGCCGAGGCGGAGCCGAGCTCCCGCCCTGTACGGCGCTCGAACCAGGACAGTGCCGGCATGATGGCCAGGCTGACGGCCGCCAGCACGATGCCCACCGGCGAATGGTCCGGCTCGACCACGCCCAGAAGCGAGCGGACGGCGTCGAAGGACACGAAGGCGGCGAGCCCGAAGAAGGACACGGCGATCAGCCGCAGGGCCGTCTTCTCACGGCGATGCGGGTCAGGGCTGGCGAACTGCCAGGCCACGGCAGCGGCGGAGAGGACCTCGACGATCGAGTCGAGTCCGAATCCGATGAGAGCCGAGGAGGAGGCCACGCTGCCCGCAGACAGCGCGATGACGGCCTCGATCACGTTGTAGGTGATGGTCACCGCCACGATCCAGCGGATGCGGCGCTGCAGCACCGTCCGCCGCACGACCGACGGGGGGTTCGGGCCGGTCCGTGGACAGTGACCCGGGCCAGGGCGCCGGCCGTGGCGCGGGCTTCCCGCTCTCGGAGGTCATCGGCACGCACACCCCTCCGGTGAGCAGCAGTTCGGATCGACCTGCACCACCAGGTCGAGCAGGTCTCCCAAAGCCGAGCCGATGCGCGGATCGGCGAGCCGGTACCAGGTGCTACGGCCCTGCGGAGTGGTCTCGACCAGTCCGCAGCCACGCAGGCAGGCCAGCTGATTGGACATGGACTGCCTGGACACCCCGAGTTGCTCAGCCAGATCCGACGGCCGCGCGGGGTTCTCGCGGAGGGCCAGGAGGATGCGGGTGCGGGTCCCGTCCGAGAGGGCGTGCCCCAGTTGGGCCAACGCCGTGGCATGGGTACTGCTCACCACTGTCATGACCACAACGATACACAATTCGGTGTATCGACACTCCGACTATCGCCGCCCGGAGTCCCCGCCGGCGTTCGGCTCCTGGCCACCCTCGCCGGCCAGGTCATCTTCGTCAGCTTCGTCAGCCTCGTCGGCCTCGTCGGCCCAACCATCCGGCACCACGTACTGGTACTTCTCCCAGGCCGGCGAGACGAGGTAGCCGAACATGGCGCCCAGGCCCACCAGGCCTCCGAGCATCACCGAGGCGAGCCAGGCGGTGGGGCCGAGGTCGGTCAGTCGGCCCACGCCCAGCGATCCGGTGGACAGCCAGAAGGGCAGGATGGCGAGCGCCGCCGTCGCCAGCGCCACGAACACGCCGAGGGCGAGGGTGGACAGGGTCAGTGAGGCCCAGCGACGGGGGATCTTCAGGGAGAGCCACTCGTCGAAGTGGTTCTCGCCGTCCCGCAGCAGCCACCAGCCGGCCAGGAAACCGCCGGCCACGGGCAGGAGCAGGAACAGCCAGGACCACGCGGGCTCCAGCCCCACGGGCAGCGCCGTGAGCACGGGGATGGCCGGCTGCGGCCCGACCAGGGTCTGCAGGGGTGCCACCACGGATCCGATCCCGAGGCTGAATCCGGCCCCCGTGGTCCACGCCAACGTCCACATCGCCAGGTTCGGCATGATGCCGAGCTGGGCCACGGTGACGACGGCACCGCCCCAGACACCGGCGTTCAGTTCCTGGTAGACCTGCGCGATGTCCGCCCAGTGCAGTCCGATCTGGACGGCCATCAGAGCCGCGGCGAGCCCGAAGGAGGCGATCAGTCCCACGGCTCCGGCGCGGACCACGGACCACACGTAGGAGCCGGCCCACCGCGAGTGCTGGGACAGCCGCTCGATCCGGTCGGCCAGGTCCACGCCGATCAGCCGCGCCCAGGTCCCAGCTTCCCGGCGGGCGCCCGCCAGCAGGGCAAGCACCATGACTGCCGTGGGAATCAGCGTCCCCCAGACGGGGTTGATGGCCACGGCGGCGTTGGGCACCAGCCACGAGGTGGCCAGGCCGACGGCGGCGTAGGCCACTGCGCCACCGGCGAGCGCCTGCCAGATCTGGTCCCGGTAGGAAGCCCGTGCCAGCCGCCGCCCGGCCCGCCACCCCAGGAAGAACGGCAGCAGCACCAGTCCCCACGGCAGGAACCAGAAGGTGCCGGTCAGGAGGGCGTCCGAGGTCGTTCCCGATTCCAGGCTCAGGTGCAACGGCACCCCGTGGATGGCCAGCCAGGCCTGCCCGCCCAACCGGGCGATGAAGTCGATGCCCGTGGCGGCGAATCCACCGCCGGACCAGATGACCACGAGCGGGATCAGCACGAGCATCGCGGAGATCACGGCAGCGATGAGTGCCTCGATCGCCCCCTGGATCCACAGGGGCAACGGCAGGGGTTTCAGGGCGCGGCTGGTTCGAGCGTTCATGTCATCGTCCATGGTGCCACCCGGCTGACGGCCGGTACCGGAATCGCCCCCGGATCGGCGCGGCTTACCCAGAGTTCACCCGACCGCCACCTTGGTTCCACCGCGCGGCGGGCCGCCCGTTGGCGGCGGACGGTCATCATGGGACCGTGAGAATCGCTGTGGTCGCAGAATCCTTCCTGCCGCACATGAACGGCGTCACCCACTCCATCCTCCAGGTGCTCCGCCACCTGCGGGAGCGGGGTGACGATGTCCTGGTGATCGCCCCGTCCAGTTCGTGGATGGAGGACGAGGCCCCGGCCGAGGTGGAGGGGTACCCGGTGCACCGGCTGCCCTCCATCCCGCTGCAGGGGTACACCAACGTCCGGGTGGCCGCCGGGACCGTCAACCGGGTCCGCCGCATCCTCGCGGACTTCTCCCCCGACGTCGTCCACATCGCCTCCCCCTTCGTGCTCGGCTGGCGCGCAGTCCAGGCAGCCCATGCGCTGAGCCTGCCCAGCGTGTGCGTCTACCAGACCGAGGTGCCCAACTATGCGGCCCGGTACGGCTTTCCCTGGCTCGAGGAGGTCCTCTGGCAGCAGGTGGAGCGCATCCACGATCTCGCCACCCTCACCGTGGCCCCTTCCAGTTTCTGCCTCGACCAGCTGCACGGCCGCGGCATCCAACGGGTGCACCTGTGGCGCCGTGGCGTGGACACCCATCGGTTCCACCCCGCCAAGAGGGACGAGGCGCTGCGCGCCGAACTCGCCCCGAACGGCGAACGACTCATCGGCTTCGTCGGCCGCCTGGCCGCCGAGAAGCAGGTCGAGGACCTCGCCGTCCTCAACGGCCTGCCGGGCACCCGACTGGTGATCGTAGGCTCCGGCCCCCTCAAGGACTCGCTCCGGAAGAAGCTGCCTGGCGCACACTTCGCCGGCTTCCAGGGCGGCGAGGACCTGGCCCGCCATGTGGCTTCCTTCGACCTGTTCGTGCACCCCGGGGAGTCCGAGACCTTCTGCCAGACTATCCAGGAGGCCATGGCCTCCGGCGTGCCCGTGGTCGCGGTGGGCCGCGGCGGCCCGCTCGACCTCGTGGACGCGTCCCGCACCGGCTGGCTGTACCGGCCCGGGGATCTGGACGAGCTCCGCGAGCGGGTCCGGGATCTGGCCTACGACGACGTCAAGCGCGGCGCCTTCGCCGAGGCCGCCTTCCGGTCGGTGCAGGGACGGACGTGGCCGGTACTCTGCGAGCAGCTCGTCGGCTACTACGAGCGCGCCATCCGCGTCCGGCGCCGCCAGAACGACGTCTACGTGCGCACCTACCTGGAGCAGAGCTCCGGGTGGGACGGGTGGTTGCTGCCGCGCGGAGCCGGCCGGACACTTTAGGGTGGCCTCATGAGCCTTGCCCCCGCCCTCACCACCGACCTGTCCTCCCAGCGCACCCTGGCCGGGCGCACAGCCCAGCCCGTCGGGCTGGGCTGTATGAACCTCAACCACGGGTACTCCGGGTTCCTCGCGGACGAGGATGCCGTCACGATGGTCCGCACCGCCCTGGACGCCGGGGTGGATCACTTCGACACGGCCACGCTCTACGGCGCCGGCCACAACGAGGAGGTGGTGGGACGCGCCCTGGGAGCGCACCGCCAGGACGTCTTCTTGGCCTCCAAGGGCGGGTTGACCGGTGGTCGGGACGGCGGGATCGACGGCCGCCCGGAGACCCTCCGCCACCAGGTCGAGGACTCCCTGCGCCGCCTGGGCACCGAGTTCATCGACCTCTACTACCTGCACCGGCTCGATCCGGACGTCCCGGTCGAGGAGAGCGCCGGCGCCCTGGCCGAGATGGTCCGGGCCGGGATGATCGGCGCCTACGGCCTCTCCGAGGTCTCCGCTGCCACCCTGGAGCGAGCCCACGCCGTGCACCCGGTGGCCGCCGTGCAGAACGAGTACTCCCTGTGGACCCGCAACCCGGAGTGGGGGTTGCTGGACGCCTGCCGCCGCACCGGTGCCGCCCTCGTGGCTTTCTCCCCCGTGGGACGCGGGTTCCTCACCGGTACGGTGCAGGACCCCGCTGCCCTCCCCCAGGGGGACATGCGGCACCGGATGCCGCGGTTCTCGGCGGAGCACTACCCGGCCAACCTCGCCCTGCTGGAGCCCTTCCGCGCCGAGGCGGAGCGTCTGGGCACCACCATCGCGGCCCTGTCCATTGCCTGGGTGCTGGCCCAGGGACCGGACGTCCTGGCCATCCCGGGGACGACGTCGGCGGCGCACCTGACGGAGGACCGTTCCGCTGAGCAGGTGGTCCTGACCGCCGAGGACGTGGCCCGGATCGACGAGATCATCAACCATGACACCGTGCACGGCCACCGGTATGCCGTGCAGCAGCGGGCCAGCATCGACACTGAAGACGAACCCGCCGCGCCGCCGGAGGCCTGAGGCCTGCCCGGACCCCGGTCCCCGGGAAGCCGCCGGCTGGCGCCCGAGGCCGGCCGGCCGGCGTCGGGCCCCGTCACGCTTTCCGCAGTCCGCATACCTGCCGGTACAGTGGTCCCGGCCGCTCCCTGCCAGGGGATGCCCTCCCCTCACAGGGACGCCACCGAGGAAAGCGAGGACGGACATGGAACAGGGTCTGGAAAACCTGCGGAACGAAGTGTTCCGCCGCAACCCCGGAGAAAGCGAATTCCACCAAGCCGTGACCGAGGTGTTCGAAGCCCTCGGTCCCGTGGTCAACCGCCATCCCGAGTACGTCGAATCGGGCATCCTGCGCCGCATGTGCGAGCCCGAGCGCCAGATCATCTTCCGCGTCCCCTGGGTGGACGACAACGGCTCCGTGCAGATCAACCGCGGCTTCCGCGTGGAGTTCAACTCCGCGCTCGGCCCGTACAAGGGCGGACTGCGGTTCCACCCGTCCGTGTACCTGGGCATCATCAAGTTCCTCGGCTTCGAACAGATCTTCAAGAACGCCCTGACCGGCATGCCGATCGGCGGCGGCAAGGGCGGCTCGGACTTCAACCCCGCCGGGCGGTCCGACGCCGAGATCATGCGCTTCTGCCAGTCCTTCATGACCGAGCTCTACCGTCACATCGGCGAGTACACGGATGTGCCCGCGGGGGACATCGGCGTGGGCTCCCGGGAGATCGGCTACCTGTTCGGCCAGTACAAGCGCATCACCAACCGCTTCGAGTCAGGTGTGCTCACCGGCAAGGGCATGTCCTGGGGCGGTTCGCTCGTCCGCCCGGAGGCCACCGGCTACGGCGCCGTGATGTTCGCGGACCAGATGCTGCGCACCAAGGGCCAGGCCATGGACGGCCAGACCGTCCTGGTCTCCGGTTCCGGCAACGTGGCCGTCAACGCCATCGCCAAGTCCCAGCAGCTCGGGGCCAAGGCCATCACCGCTTCGGACTCCTCCGGCTACGTGGTGGACGAGGACGGCATCGACCTGGACCTGCTCCGCGAGATCAAGGAGGTCCAGCGCGGTCGCATCTCCGAGTACGCCGAACAGCGCGGCGGCAAGGCCCGCTTCGTCGCCGACGGCAGCGTGTGGGACGTCCCGGGCACCGTGGCCCTGCCCTCGGCCACCCAGAACGAGCTGGATGACAAGGCCGCGCAGGTCCTCATCAAGAACGGGGTGGCCGCTGTGGCCGAGGGTGCCAACATGCCCTCCACCCAGAAGGCCACCGAGCTCTTCATCGAGGCTGGCGTGCTGTTCGGCCCGGGCAAGGCCGCCAATGCCGGCGGCGTGGCCACCTCCGCACTGGAGATGCAGCAGAACGCCAGCCGGGACACCTGGAGCTTCGAGGACACGCACGACAAGCTCGAGAAGATCATGTTCGATCTGCACGACCGCTGCCTCGAGACCGCCGAGCAGTACGGCTCCCCCGGCAACTACGTGGTGGGCGCCAACATCGCCGGCTTCGTCAAGGTCGCCGACGCCATGCTGGCCCAGGGCGTCATCTGAGGCCGGTCAGCGCCTCCCGCTGCTCCTGAGTCAGCCGCACGGGGCGGCCCGTGGCGGAGTCCACGAACACCATGGTCGTCCCGGCGGTGACACACTCGGTGCCGTCCACTCCGTCATGGATGGAGTAGGCCACTTCGATTGAGGCACCTTTCGCGGCGGCCACCCACACCCACACGCGGGCCGGGACGGTGCGGTACTCCAGGGGCCGCCGGTAGCGGATCCGGTGCTCGGAGATCAGCGCCTGCACGGTGTCCGGCACCCCGTCCAGCAGGGACACCGGCGCTCCGATTCCGGCGGCGCCCGTACCCGCCGGAACACCGAAGGCGTGGATGCGGGCCTCCTCCAGGATGGAGGCGATCCTCACGTTGTTCACGTGCCCGTAGGCGTCCATGTCCCCCCAGCGCAGGGCGATGTCCACCCGGACGCCGGGCCCGCCGCCGTCGGGCCGCGGTTCGACCGCGCCGGTCAGGGGCTCAGCGTCCATGGCCGGCTTCCGGAGCCACGACGGACAATTGGGCGGTCATCGGCCAGGTCTGCGGCCGGGCCTCCGTCCGCCCGGCGTCCAGGATGCCGAGGTCCTCGAGCTGGCGGGACAGCGTGGCCCCGTCCGGCCCGTAGCACCAGGGCACGCCCGGGGTGGTGTCTCGGGGATCGTTGGCGCGGCCGCCGGCCAGGACCGCCTGTGAGGGCGTGAGCTGCCGGATCACGATGGCCCGCACCTTGTCCGGGTGCCGGCGGGCGAAGTCGGCATAGATCTCCGGATCGTGCTGGCCGTCGTCACCGATGAGCAGCCACCGCACGCCGGGGTAGTCCCGCGCCAACCGATCCAGCTGGGAGACCTTGTGCTCCAACCCGGAGCGGAACCAGCGGTCCTCCGTGGGCCCCCAACTGGTCAGCAGCAACGGCCCGAAAGGGTAGAGGTTGCGGGAGAGGAACCGGGACAGGGTCTGGGCCACGTTCCACGCGCCGGTGGACAGGTAGATCACCGGAGACGCGGGCTGCTGGTCCAGCAGCCGGTGCAGCATCACGGCCATCCCCGGGGTGGGCGTACGGGCATGCTCATCCAGGACGAAGGAGTTCCAGGCGGCCAGGAAGGGCCGCGGCAGGTAGGTGACCACCACGGTGTCATCCACGTCCGAGACCACGCCGGTGACCACATGGTCGTCCACGATGTACACGTCGCTCGTGGCGGGTTCACTGCCGTTGGACTGCAGCGTGACGGTCTGCCAACCGGGCTCCAGCTCTGCCTCGACGACGGCGTCCACCAGGCCTCCGCGGTCCGCGCGGACGGTGAAGCTCTGTCCTCCGGCGGTGATCTGCACGAGTGCATAGGGCACGGGCGGTGAGGTGAAGTTGTGCCAGCCGCGCATGCCGTCCTCGACCATCTTGGCCAGGCGGCGCCCATTCTCGAACGCCTCGTCCGGGGCCATCACCACGCGTGAGAGGACCCGGATCCAGCCGGTGGTCCCGTAGCCGGTGAAGGACATGACGGTGGGCATCAGGCCCCGCCGGATGGCTGACTTGCGGCGGAAGGCATGCCATCGGTCCTGGAGCATGGTGGCCACGTGCTCGGTGATGAGGGGTTCCCGTTCTTCCACCAGGGGGGACGGCGGTGCGTCCACGGCAGCAGCGTGCGGTGCGGGAATCCGGTCGGCCATACACCCCAGTATTCACCACGTCACGGGCGGAGCTCACACCGGGCCCCGCAGTGTCCGCTCCCGGCGCACGGCATGTCCCGCGGACAGACCCGGAGGATAGGCTGGCCCCATGTCGAGCGCACTTCCAGCACCCAGCGAACTGCGCCGCATCGCCATCACCGCGGCGGCCGCCTGCGCCCCCCGCCTGGTCCGCGCCTTCCGCTCCACCCCCGCGGACCTCAATCTGACCATCAAGCGCTCCTCGCATGACCTGGTCACGGTGCATGACCGCGCCACTGAGGACGAACTGGTCCGGCTGCTCGGTGAGGCCGTGCCGGGCAGCCGCTTCATCGGCGAGGAGGGGGGCGCCCGGGGCTACGATCCCAGGCCTGCTGGCTCAGGCCAGGCCGCCGGTCTCCCCGCCGACGCACACCGTCTCGAGTGGATCATCGACCCGATCGACGGCACCGCCAACTTCGCCCACGGCTTCGCGATGTTCTCCATCTCCATCGCCGCGGCGGTGGACGGCGAGGTGGTGGCCGGCGTGGTGCTGGACCCGGTGAACGGGCTCGAGTTCTCCGCCGACGAGGTCGGGGCGTACCTCAACGGTGTGCGCTTCGGGGCCGAGACCGCGTCCGTGGATGCGGCCCACCTTGTGGACGCCGTGCATCTCGCTGATCCTCCCGCCGAGCCCGCCATGAACCTCGTGACCTCCTATCCCTCCGCGGAGGCCCTGGAACTGGACGGCCCCGTGGCACTGGAGCGCTTCGGCCGACTGGTCGACTCCTATGCCACCGTCCGCCGGACCGTCTCCGGTGCTTTGGAGCTGGCCTTCACGGCGATCGGGTGGGCGGACGTGACCCTCGGGGTGGACACCAACCCGTGGGACGTGGGCGTCGGCCAGTTGCTGGTGCGCCGGGCCGGAGGCCACTACCTGGCCCTGTTCTATGACACGGACGGCCCCGAACGCCGCCCCGCCCACCTGGCCCCCTGCTACGTGGCCGTGGCCCCGGGGCGGGTGGCGCCGACGGCGGTCCGGGTGCTGGAGGAGACCGTGGCCGTCCGGCGCACCGCCGGCTACCGGCGATGATGCCGCTCCTGCCCGCTCCCCTCCACACGTTCCCGTCCTGACGCTTCCTGACGCTCGTCGGCTACCGGCTCGGCGGCTGGCCCCCGGGACCACCGCTGGGAGGCGCGCCGCCGGGGTTCCCTGCACCGCCGGCGGGTGGCATCCCGTCAGTGGAGGGTTCCGTGGTGGTGTCGATCGGCACGTCGATCGTGACTGTGTAGCCCTGCTGCACCGACCCGGTGGTGGTTCCGAGCTGTTGGGCCGCCGAATCGTCGCTGAAGACGTTGTCCGAGGCCAAGGTGACCTGCGCCAGGTTCTCGGCCGAGCCCGCATAGGCCTCCAGGGCGAAGACGCTTGAACTGCTCGCCTCCGCCATGGCGATCTGGGAGGTCAGCACCGCATTGGTGGCGTCCGTGATGGAGTCCAGGTCCGGGAAGACCTCGAAGTGGATGTGCGGCCAGCGGCCGGTGTAGCAACCGGGAAAGATCGTGGTGAAGGTGACAGTGCCGTCCTCACCGGCCACCTGGACCCCACGCAGGTAGGTCTCCTCCACCACGGCGTCCGAGTACATGGAGTACTGTCCGGCGGCATCACAGTGCCATACGTAGACGGCGGCGCCGGTCATGGGGACATTGCCACCGGCCATGTCGATGATGTTCATGGTGAGGGTCAGTGGCACACCCTCGGCTGTGGCACCGCCGTCTATCGAGGAGGTGATGTCACTGCGTTCCACTCCCGATTCCTCCAGGACGTCCGGACCATTGGAGCCATCGCCCGGATAGGGTCCGGCGGTCTCCCCCGGTGTCTCGACCAGTTCGGCCTGCGCTGACGATGCCGAGGAGCTGGCCGCCGGCGATCCGGAGGCCGAGGCGGCGGTCGAACCGTTCTGCTCGGAGACCGGGGCACAGGCAGCCAGCAGCACGGCGCCGGCGCCCAGGCCGAACGCCCCCAGCGCCTTCCGCCGGGAGACCAGGGTGCCCAGATCGAACGCGAGGCCTTGGTCCTCCACGTCCTCCTCCGGCCGGTCCAGCATCCGGCCTTCGAATAGCTTGCTGTTCTCGCGTCGTCTCATCCCGAGGTTCCTTTCGCGTGCGGTTCCGTTCCACTGTCACCCGGCTCCCTATGACGGTGCTGTGACGGCGCTGAGCCACCCCTAGCAGGAACCCTCTCGGCACGGGACAATGAAAGTGCCCGCTGACCGGGATCTCCACGTTCCGACCCACGGTCCCGGCCCGGGCATGGCACCCCGCAGGGGATGAAGGAGGACGGGCCATGATGTTCGAACACCCGGATGACGAGGCGATCCTCGTCCTGGACGAGGACCAGTGCTGGCAGCTGCTGGAGAACACCCGCCACGGGCGGTTGGGTTTGCGGGTGAATGACGAGCTGGACCTCGTGCCGGTGAACTTCAAGGCCGCTGACCGCAAGGTCTACTTCCGCACGGCGCCCGGCAACAAGCTGGCCGAGCTGACCATCAACCCCAAGGTCATCTTCGAGGCAGACGGCATCCTCTCGGACCAGGCGTGGTCTGTCCTGGCCCGCGGCACCGCCCGCGTGCTGGAACTGGAGGACGAGATCGAGTTCGCCGAATCACTGGCTATTGACCCCTGGGTCCCCACGTATAAGGATTTCTTTGTAGAGGTCACGGTCAACCGGGTCACCGGTCGGCACTTCATCTTCGGTGAGCATCCCGAGCGCTTCGACTAGCAGCAGGACGCACACCGCACCATCTGATCCCCGGCAGCTGACGCTTCGCCGGGGATCAGTTGCGTCCGCCGGAGAACTATCCCAGGTGACTCGGCGCCCACATCCTCAACAGGGTCCTGACCACGACGACGGCCGGGCCCGGCCGCTTGAACGCCCGGGTGAGTGCCGGGCCGACCTCCTCCACGGGCACTTCCTCGGCTGGGACGCCGAAGGACCGGGCCAGGGCCACGAAGTCCGGCCGGTACAGTTCCGTGGCCGTGGCCTGGCCGAAGGTCTCTTCCATGTAGTCGCGCAGGATCCCGTAGCCGCCGTCGTCCACGATCAGCCAGGTCACGTTCGCCCCGTGCTGTTGCGCCGAGGCCAGCTCGGCGATCGAGTACATGGCCGAGCCGTCCCCGGCGACGGCCAGCACCCCGGGCCCGCCGGCCTCCGCCGCGTCGGCCAGGTCGGCCGGGTCGGCCAGCCCCACTGCTCCGCCGATCGCGGCTGGGAAGGCATAACCGAGGCCGCCGGCACCCTGGGCGGAGTGGAACTCGCCCGATTGGGCGTCCCAGCAGTTCCATCCCCAGTACGCCGCGATCGTCATGTCCCAGTACGTCTGCATCTCCGCGGGGACGGCGGCCCGGATGTCCGCCAGGAACCTCCGCTCGCGGGACAGCTCCTGCCCGTCCAGCCGGGCCTCGACCCTGCGGTGGGTCTCGGCCACCGCCTCGGCGGCGCTGCGGCCGTGCCAGTCGGCGCGCACCGAGTCCTCGGCCCCGGGTTGCGTGCCTGAGAGCGCCGCGACGATCGCGGCCAGGGCCTGGCCGGCGTCGGCCCTCACACCGAGTGTGGGGAAGTTGGATTCGAGAACCCGGGGTTCGGCGTCGACCTGGATGAGCCGGCCGCGAGGTTCGAGGGTGAAGTAGTTGGAGGTGACCTCCCCCAGCGAGGAACCGACGACGAGCAGCACCTCGGCATCCTCGAGCAGGTCTGTGACGTGGCGGTCCTCCACCCAGGAGCCGAGGGACAGCCGGTGGTCGTGCGGAAAGGCCGAGTTGCCGCCGGGGGTGCAGACCACGGGGGCGTCCAGCAGCTCGGCCACGCGCAGCAGCTGGCGGCGGGCGTCACCGGTGGAACGGCGCACTCCTCCCCCGGCGACGATCGCGGTCCGGTGGGAGGTGGCCAGCCACCGCACGGCCTCGTCGATCAGCTCCTGCCGGGGTGGATGGTCGTAGGGCACGGCCAGGGCATCCTCCACGGGCGGGACCATGACCTCGCCGAGCAGCACATCCTGTGGGACCTCCACCCACACGGGACCCTGCGGAACCGTGATGGCCGCGGCCCAGGCGTCCTGGATGGCGGACGGAATCCCGGAGGGGTGGTGCACGCTGAACTGCGTCTTGGTCACGTTCTGGGCCGAGGCCTTCTGGTCATCGAGCTGGTGCAGCATGCCCTTGCGGCGGGCACCCAGCCCGGAGAGCGGGATCTGTGAGGCGACGACGACGACCGGCACCGCGGTCGCGTACGCCTCCTGCAGCCCGGACAGGGACGTGAGGGCGCCGGGCCCGGTGGAGAGGAACAGCACCCCGACCTCGCCGGTGGCCCGGGCGTAGCCGTCGGCGGCGAAGGCGGCATTGTTCTCCACCCGGGATGAGACGTAGTGCAGCTCCGAGCGGGAGAGCGCGTCGAAGAGTCCGAGCGCGTGCTGGCCGGGGATCCCGAAGACGGTGCGGGCGCCGAGGGCCTGCAGGGTCTCGATCACGAGGTCGCCGCCGTTGCGGCGGGTGCGGTTGCGAGTGGTCATGCCCGTTCCCCCAGCAGGCCGATCAGGTCATAGGCCACGTGGGCGGCGGCGATCCCGGTCAGCTCGGCGTGGTCATAGGCCGGGGACACCTCTACGACGTCGGCGCCCACCAGGTCGAGGCCGCGCAGGCCGCGCAGGATCTCCAGCAACTCCCGGCTGGTCATCCCACCGGCCTCCGGGGTGCCGGTGCCCGGCGCGTGGGCCGGGTCCAGGACATCGATGTCCACGGAGATGTACAGGGGCCGGCCCTCCACGCGGTCACGCAGCCGCGCGACGATCTCGTCCACGCCGAGGCGGTAGACGTCCGAGCTGGTCATGATGCCGAAGCCGAAGCGCCGGTCATCCTCCAGGTCCTTCCTCCCGTACAGGGGGCCGCGGGTGCCCACGTGGCTGATGGCGTCGGTATCGAGGATCCCCTCCTCCACAGCACGCCTGAAGGGTGTTCCATGGGTGTACTCGGCCCCGAAGTACGTGTCCCAGGTGTCCAGGTGCGCGTCGAAGTGCAGCAGGGCCACCGGGGATCCCGCGCGTTCGGCGGCCGCCCGCAGGAGCGGCAGCGCGATCGTGTGGTCTCCGCCGAGCGTCATCAGCGAGGCCCCGTCCTCGGTCAACTCCAGCGCGTCGGCCTCGATCGCCTCGATCGCCTCGTGGATATTGAAGGGGTTGACCGCCAGGTCCCCCGCGTCGGCCACCTGTACCTGCGCGAAGGGCGAGGTGTCGGTGGCGGGATTGTAGGGGCGGAGCAGGCGGGAGGACTGCCGAACGTGCCCCGGCCCGAACCGGGCGCCGGGCCGGTAGGAGACTCCGGAGTCGAAGGGCACCCCGACGACCTTGACGTCGGCCTTCCGGCCGGTTCCCTCGACCTCATCGAGTCGCGGCAGCAGGGCGAAGGTCGGGGCGCCGCCGTAGCGGGGCACCACGGCTGAGTTCACCGGTCCAAGACGGCCGTTCTCCGTCACTCGCGGAATGTTGAGCATGTCAGGTCCTTTCGTATCGATGACTGTGCTTCATGGCACGGTGCCCGGGTGATCAACGGGTCAGCGCGCCTCCCGCCCGACCAGCGTCCAGAGGACCACGGCGTCCTGGCGACCCGGATTGATCCAGCTGTGCGGCTCGGCGCCCGGGAACGTGGCGGTGTCTCCGGCGTCCAGTGGCAGCTCGCCGTCCGAGGTGACCAGCACGAAGGACCCGGTGACCACGTGCAGCGCCTCCACGGCGCAGTCCATGGTGTACAGGTCCGTTTCGCCGCGCCCGCCGGGGGCGATCACCGCACGGATGATCTGCAGCGAGCGCCGTCCGGGTGGGGTGAGCAGCTGTTCGGTGATCCCGTCTCCGCCCAGGTTCACGTGCGGCGCGGCGGCCAGGCGGACGACTCCGGTCTCGGGGGCATCGAGGACTTCCCCGGGCGCCACCCCCAGGACCTGGCAGATGTCCACCAGGCTCGAGACAGACGGGCTGGTCAGGTCCCGTTCCACCCGTGACAGGAATCCTTTGGTGAGGCCGGCGAACTCGGCGACCTGGTCCATGGTCAGCCGCCGCTGCTGGCGCAGCGCCCGCAGGCGCCGGCCGATCGCCGGATCAGCCGCGGCGGGTCGGATGGGCAGTGATTTCAAGCGTCAACCTCCCGGGGCCGGCCGACGACACCGAGGTTGTCTGGCGGTAAACATGGGTTTACCGTATACCGCAACGAATGTGACCAACAACACGTGCGGGGCCCGTCATGCAGACGTTGAACATCGTGATCATCGCCGTCTACCTCGCCAGCATGCTGCTGTTCGGCTGGTGGGGCCGGCGCCGGACCAGCGGCACCTCTGACTACCTGGTCGCCGGGCGGCGCCTGGGCCCCTTCCTGTATACCGGGACCATGAGCGCGCTCGTCCTCGGGGGCGCCTCCACGGTCGGCGGCGTCGGCCTCGGCTACGAGTACGGAATCTCCGGGCTGTGGCTGGTGACGGCCATCGGCGTCGGCGTCCTGTTGCTCAGTCTGCTGTTCGCCCCGACCCTGCAGCGCCTGAAGATCTTCACCGTCTCCCAGATGCTCACCCTGCGGTACGGTTCCGAGGCCACGCAGGTGTCCTCGATCGTCATGCTGGCCTACACCCTGATGCTGGCGGCGACCTCCACCGGTGCCTATGCGTCCATCTTCGTGGTGCTCTTCGGGTGGGACCGCTGGCTGTCCATCGTGGTGGGTGGCGGCATCGTCCTCGTCTACGCCGTGGTCGGCGGCATGTGGTCCATCACGCTGGCAGACATGGCCCAGTTCCTCATCATGACCGTGGGCCTGTTCGCCCTGATGCTCCCCCTGTCCCTGGCGCAGGCCGGTGGCTGGAGTGGACTCGGGCAGCGACTGGATGCCGAGTTCTTCGACCTTGGCGGCATGGGCCTGCAGTCGATCCTCACCTACTTCGTCGTCTACACCCTGGGGCTGCTGATCGGCCAGGACATCTGGCAGCGGGTGTTCACGGCCCGCTCGCCGCAGGTCGCCCGCTGGGGCGGAAGCGCAGCCGGCGTCTACTGCATCCTCTACGGCGTGGCCGGTGCGGTCATCGGCATGGCCGCCGCGGTCGCACTCCCGCAGATCGAGGTCCGCGACGACGTCTTCGCCACCGTGGCCTCACAACTGCTGCCCGTCGGCCTGGGCGGGATGGCCCTGGCCGCCGCCGTGGCGGCCATGATGTCCACCGCCTCCGGCGCACTCATCGCCGCCGCCACCGTGGCCCGGGCCGACGTCGTGCCCCTGGTCCGCGGCCTGCTCGAACGCCGGCGGACCCGCCGTCTGGACGCCGCTGCGGCACACGCGCAGGCCGAGGCCGATGCGGCCGAGGCGAAGGACTTCGAGGAGGACGTGGACACCAACCGTTGGTGGGTACTGGGACTGGGCCTGTTCGTGCTGGCCCTGGCCATCGCGGTCCCGGATGTGGTGGCCGCGCTGACCATCGCCTACGACATCCTCGTCGGTGGCCTGCTGGTGGCCATCCTCGGAGGTCTGGTGTGGCCCCGCGGCACCGGGGCGGGGGCAGCGTGGTCCATGGCGGCCGGCACGCTGGGAACCCTGGCCACCATGATCACCCTGGAGGTCCAGGCAGAGGAAAGGTTCGCGGGCGTCTACGCCAATGAGCCGATCTACGTGGGCCTGGCCGCCTCGGTGCTGGTATACACCGTGGTCAGCCTGCTGACCACGCCCACGCACCCCTCCGTGCTGGCGGCCTGGCGCCGCCGCACCGTGGAGGGGGCTCCCGAGGAGTTCGTGCGGAGCCGCCACGTGGTCGACCACCGCTGAGGGGTCAGATCACCCAGATCGCCAGGGCCCCGAGCACGGCGAGGGCCACCACGAGGACCATCATCCACAGCACGGAGAAGACGTCGGCCTCCACCCGCTCCCGGGCCACGCCGAGGGACTGGAGCCCGTACCGCCGGCGTTGGGTGAGGTGGATGGCCATCGCCGCCAGCCCGCACAGTCCGGCCGGTGCCAGTGCCGCGAGGCCGACCGTGGCGTACCAGCGCAGGAACATCACCGCCGCCACGAACAGGGCGAGCAGAGTCCGGTCCCAACTCATCACGGTCCGCTCGGGCTGCAGCCCGGGGTCCCGGTGCAGGGCCTCGGCAGGCGGCCGGGCGGGAGGCCGGCGCATGGCTCAGGCCGGCCGGATCAGCAGGAACACCAGCAGCACGACGGCGGCCACCGCGCCCCCGGTGGCCAGCACCGGCACGATGAGCGGCAGGGGCAGCGGCCGGCCATGCCGCATGGCGCGCTCCACGCGTACCCAGCGGAATCCGGCCGTCAGGGCCAAGAGGGCGGCCAGGCCCAGCAGCACCGTGCCGAGCACCGTGCGCGTCAGAGGGTCGAAGACGGACCCGGTGAACGCCTCCACCGCGATGCCGCCGGCCAGCAACGCCAGGGAGGTGCGGATCCAGGCCAGGAAGGTGCGCTCGTTTGCGAGGGTGAACCGGGGGTCGGGTTCCCGGCCGCCGTCGAGGATCTTCTGTGCCACCGCACCGCGCGCGGGAGGTTCGGAGCGCTCTGGTGTTGCCATGCCCCCAGAGTAGACTGGACGGGCCGGCAATCCGGCACCCACCTGCGCTGACTGGAGCCTCGTTTCCCATGCCCGAAGCATCGTCCTCCCCCCGCCCCGGATCTCGGCCCGGCACGGTTGAGGCGGAGCCGACCCGGGACCAGATCCGGCGGTGGCGCCGCTATCTGGCGGATGAGATCGCCGAGGCGGAGATCTACCGGGTCATCGCTCGGCGCAAGGAGAGCCCGGAGCGGGAGATCCTCCTGGGCCTGGCCACGGCGGAGAAACGCCACGAGGACCACTGGCGGCTGTTGCTCGGCAATCGTGCGGAGAACCCGCCCCGCCCGTCCCCGCACCGGATCCTGTTGCGCTGGCTGGCCAAGGTCTTCGGCTCGGTCTTCATCCTCGCCCTGGCCCAGCGTGCCGAATCCGATTCGCCCTATGCCAAGGACCAGCACGCCACTCCCGCCATGGTGGCGGACGAGGCCATCCACGAGGAGGTCGTCCGCGGGCTGGCGTCCCGGGGACGCGAGCAGCTCGCCGGCAACTTCCGAGCTGCTGTCTTCGGCGCCAATGACGGCCTGGTGTCCAACCTTGCCCTCGTGATGGGCATCGGGGCCACCGGAGTGGCGAACTCGGTGGTGCTGTTCACCGGTATTGCTGGCCTGCTGGCCGGGGCGCTGTCCATGGCCGCCGGCGAGTTCGTGTCCGTGCGGTCCCAGCGTGAACTGCTCGAGGCGTCCTCCCCCACCCAGGTGACGCTCGAGGCGGCCGAGCACCTGGACCTGGACCAGAATGAGCTGGTGCTCGTCTACCGGGCCCGTGGCATGAAGGAGGAGGACGCCGTCCACCGCGCCCAGGAACGGCTCGGGTACTTCAGCTGCGACTGCGATCCGTCCTTCTCCGCCCACCCGGACGGCTCCCAGGGTCCGGTGGACTACTCGGACGACCATGAGGCCATCGGCAGCCCGTGGAGTGCCGCCTTCTCCAGCTTCTGCTTCTTCGCCTCCGGAGCCATCATCCCGGTCATCCCCTACCTGTTCGGCATGGGAGGGCTCCCCGCCGTGGCCCTGTCCGCGGTGCTCGTGGGCCTGGCCCTGCTGTGCACCGGCGGCGTGGTCGGACTACTCTCCGGGGCCTCGCCCTTCAAGCGCGGCCTGCGCCAGCTGCTCATCGGCTTCGGCGCCGCCGCCGTCACCTACCTGCTGGGCCTGCTGTTCGGTGCCAACCTCGCGTAACGCTGCGGTCTGCCGCACTCGCCGCCGCACTGAACGCCCTGGCGCTCCGATGTTTGACGTGGGCGCTTCCCGTGCAAGGATGAATGAGAAGGATCTACAAGAAATGGAGGTAGCAACATGCGTGGAAGCAACCTTGTCTGGACCATCGTGGGCATCCTGGTCGCGATCGCCCTGATCATCTGGATCGTCTCGGCTCTCTGAGAGTCAGGCCCATTCAGTAGACCGACGCCGGCCCCCTCCTTCCAATGGAAGGAGGGGGCCGGCGTCGTTGATGGGGTGTCGGTTCAGCCGTTCAGGAGCTGCCTCATCAGGTCGGCGGTCTCGGAGGGGGTCTTGCCCACCTTGACGCCGGCGGCCTCGAGGGCTTCCTTCTTGGCCTGTGCGGTGCCGGAGGAGCCGGAGACGATGGCGCCGGCGTGGCCCATGGTCTTGCCCTCCGGGGCGGTGAAGCCGGCCACATAGCCGACGACCGGCTTGGTGACGTTGGCCTTGATGAAGTCGGCCGCGCGCTCCTCGGCGTCGCCGCCGATCTCGCCGATCATCACGATGGCCTTGGTCTCCGGGTCCGCCTCGAACGCCGCGAGGGCATCGATGTGGGTGGTTCCGATGACCGGGTCGCCGCCGATGCCGATGGCGGTGGAGAAGCCCAGGTCACGCAGCTCGTACATCATCTGGTAGGTCAGCGTGCCGGACTTGGAGACCAGCCCGATCGGGCCCTTGGAGGTGATGTTGGCCGGGGTGATGCCGGCCAGCGCCTCCCCGGGGGTGATGACGCCGGGGCAGTTCGGGCCGATGATCGTGGTGGTCGGCTTGCCGTCGGCGTCGGTGCGGGACTCGGCCAGAGCGTAGAACTCGGCGGTGTCCTGCACCGGGATGCCCTCGGTGATGACCACGAGCAGCGGCATCTTGGCCTCGACGGCCTCGATGGCAGCATCCTTGGCGAACTTCGGCGGCACGAAGGCCACGGACACATCGGCGCCGGTCTTCTCCATGGCCTCGGCCACGGAACCGAAGACGGGCAGTTCGACCTCGGAGCCGTCCGCACGGCTGTGCGTCACGGTGGTGCCGGCCTTGCGGGCGTTCACGCCGCCGACGATGTTGGTGCCCGCCTTGAGCATCAGGGCGGTGTGCTTGGTGCCTTCGCCGCCGGTGATGCCCTGGACGATGACCTTGGAATCCTTGTTCAGGTAGATCGACATGAGTTGAGGGGTCCTTACTTGTCAGCCGGCGCGGTGTTGGCGAGTTCAGCGGCCTTGTCGGCGCCTTCGTCCATGGTGGTGGCGAGGGTCACCAGCGGGTGGTTGGCGTCGGAGAGGATCCGGCGGCCCTCCTCGACGTTGTTGCCGTCCAGGCGCACCACGAGCGGCTTGGTGGCGGCGTCGCCCAGGATCTCGAGGGCCTTGACGATGCCGTGAGCGACCGCGTCACAGGAGGTGATGCCACCGAAGACGTTCACGAACACGGACTTGACCTGCTCATCGTTCAGGATGACGTCCAGGCCGTTGGCCATGACCTCGGCCGAGGCGCCACCGCCGATGTCCAGGAAGTTGGCGGGCTTGACGTTGCCGTGGTTCTCACCGGCGTAGGCGACCACATCCAGCGTGGACATCACGAGGCCGGCGCCGTTGCCGATGATGCCGACCTGGCCATCGAGCTTGACGTAGTTGAGGTCGTTGGCCTTGGCCTTGGCCTCCAACGGGTCCTCCGTGCGCTTGTCCACCAGCGATGCGTGACCCTCCTGGCGGAACTCGGCGTTCTCGTCCAGGGTGACCTTGCCGTCGAGGGCGACGATGTCACCGGCGCCGGTCTTGACCAGCGGGTTGACCTCCACGAGGGTGGCGTCCTCCTTCTCGAAGACATCCCACAGCTTGACCAGGACGTCCGCGACCTTGCCGCGCAGCTCCTCGGGGAAGTTGGCCTCGGCCACGATCTTGGCCGCGGTCTCGGCATCGATGCCGGTCAGCGCGGAGACGGGAACCTTGGCCAGGGCCTCGGGGCGCTCAACGGCGAGCTGCTCGATCTCCATGCCGCCCTCGACCGAGCACATGGCCAGGTAGGTGCGGTTGGAGCGGTCCAGCAGCACGGAGAAGTAGTACTCCTCGGCGATGTCGGCGCCCTGGGCGATCATGACCTGGTGGACCGTGTGGCCCTTGATGTCCATGCCCAGGATGTCCTTGGCGTACTGGAAGGCCTCGTCGGCGGTCTTGGCGACCTTCACGCCGCCGGCCTTACCACGGCCACCGACCTTCACCTGGGCCTTGACGACGGTCACGCCGCCAATCTTCTCAGCGGCCGCCTTGGCCTCTTCCGGAGTCTGCGCCACGATGCCAGCCAGCACGGGAACGCCGTGTGCCTCGAACAGATCGCGCGCCTGGTATTCATACAGGTCCACGGGTTGCAGTCCTTCTACGTCGAAAACGGGGACGGTCGGTTTCCGCGAGCGGCATCAGGCACACCACAGTGCAGTGACGAAGGGCGTTTCCACCCCTGACATCGACCGGAGCATGTCCGGCACGGCGGAAGCCGGCCGGAAGCCCAGGGATTCCCCGGGCGTTCCATCCCATACCTTAGTCCACGGCGGGACCGGTCGGTTATTCCACCGGGCGGTCACTCGACCTTGCTCAGTGGGGCATACCGCAGCAACAGCCGTTTCTCGGTGCCGTTGAAGCTCACCTTGGCCACGATCTTGTCACCCTGGCCCTCGAGGCTCAGGACGGTGCCGCGCCCGAAGGTTCCGTGTTCCACGTGATCCCCGGGACTCAGTGAGACCATCTCCTTCTGCGGCTGCACCCGGGTGCGGGCGGCCCCACGCTGGGGAACCTTCAGCTCCGCGTCCTCCGCATAGCTGCCCGACGCGCGGGCGGGCCGGTTGGACGTCGGCCCACCGGCCCCCCAGTGGGAGCCGGAGAACCGCTGCGGATAGCGCGATTGAGAGCCGGACTGGCCGTACTGACCGTTCTGCCCGCCGTGGCCGCCGATGGAGCCGCCACCCCATCCGCCGGACGCTCCCCCGGCGAATCCGGCGGGGCGTGCGGAGCCCTCCCGCTCCCAGTCCAGCAGGCTCTCGGGAATCTCTCCCAAGAACTGGCTGGGCGGGTTGAACTGGTGCTGCCCCCACAGGGACCGGGCCTCCGCACGCGAGACGAACAGGCGTTTCCGCGCCCGGGTCAGGCCCACGTAGGCCAGCCGGCGCTCCTCGGCCAGCTCCTTCTCGTCCGTCATGGACCGCGAGTGCGGGAACACCCCGTGCTCCATGCCGGTCAGGAATACCACCGGGAACTCCAGGCCCTTGGCCGTGTGCAGGGTCATGAGGGTGACCTGGCCGAGCTGTTCGGCCAGCTCCGCCCCCTCCTCGTCCGAGGCGTCCGGCAGCTGGTCGGCATCGGCCACCAGGGCCACCTGTTCGAGGAAGTCTCCCAGTGTCCCGCCGGGGTTGTTCTTCTCGAACTCCCGGACCACGGCCACCAGTTCGCCGAGGTTGTCCGCCCTGGACTCGTCCTGCAGGTCCTCGGAGGAGCGCAGGGCGGTGAGCATGCCGGTCTGCTCCAGCACCGCTTCCAGGGCGGTGGCGGCGTTCGAGGTGGCGGCCACTTGGGCCAGGTCGTCCATCATCTGGACGAAGCCGTTGATCGCCTTCACCGATCGGCTGGCCATCGCGGGCGCCTGGTCCGCCTGCCGGAGGGCCTCGAAGAAGGTCGACCGGTTGCGCGTCTGCAGTGCCGCCACGGCGCCTTCGGCGCGATCCCCGATCCCGCGCTTGGGTTCGTTGAGGATGCGGCGCAGGTTCACGTCGTCGTCGGGATTCTCCAGCACGCGCAGGTAGGCGAGCGCGTCCTTGATCTCCTTGCGGTCGTAGAACCGTGTGCCGCCGATGACGCGGTACGGGATGCCCTTGGTGACGAGGCGTTCCTCCAGCGATCGGGACTGCGCGTTGGTCCGGTAGAACACGGCGACGTCGGCCGGCCGGATTCCGTCCTCGTCCTGCAGCCGGTCGATGGTGGTGGCGATCCATTCGGCCTCGGCGGACTCGTTCTCGGCCGCGTAGCCGATGATCTTCTCCCCCGCACCCTCCGCGGTCCACAGGTTCTTGGGCCGGCGCTTGGGGTTCTTGGAGATCACTGCGTTGGCGGCGTCCAGGATGGTCTGTGAGGAGCGGTAGTTCTGCTCGAGCTTGATGGTGGTGGCCTGGGTGTAGTCCTGCTCGAACTCCACGATGTTGCGGATGTCCGCGCCGCGGAACGCGTAGATGGACTGGTCCGAGTCGCCGACCACGGTCAGCTCGCCGCCGGTCGTCTCGACTCCGTCCGGCTCGTGGGCCGGTCCGGTCAGGAGGCGGACGAGGCGGTACTGGGCATGGTTGGTGTCCTGGTACTCGTCCACCAGCACGTGCCGGAAGCGGCGGCGGTAGTTGTCCAGCACGGCGGGGAACGCCTCGAAGATGTTGACCGTCATGCCGATGAGGTCGTCGAAGTCCATGGCGTTGGCCTGGCGTAGCCGTTGGGTGTACTCCAGGTACACGGTGGACACCGCCTGGGCGAACGGGTCCGACTCGGAGACGGTCGAGGAGTGGTCCTCTGCATCCACGAGCTCGTTCTTCAGCGCACTGATCTTGTTGAGCAGCGACTTGGGCGTGAACTTCTTGGGGTCCAGGTCATGGGCCTTGACGATCGAGGTGACCAGGCGCAGGGAGTCCGCGGAGTCGTAGATCGAGAAGTTGGACTTCAGGCCCACCGAGGCGGCCTCTCGGCGCAGGATGCGCACGCTCGAGGAGTGGAAGGTGGAGATCCACATCTTCTGCGCTGCCGGTCCGATCAGGGCGGAGATGCGTTCGCGCATCTCCGCGGCGGCCTTGTTGGTGAAGGTGATCGCCAGGATCTCGTGCGGCCGGGCCCGGCCGGTGGCCAGGGCGTAGGCGATGCGGTGGGTCAGTACTCGGGTTTTGCCCGAGCCGGCGCCCGCGACGATCAGCAGCGGGCCGCCGGTATGGACCACGGCCTGCTTCTGCTGCTCGTTCAACCCCTCCAGCAGCTCGTCGGCCGTCGGGGCGCGGTGGGCAGGGCCAGCGGAGGTGAAGGCCTCCGGATCCGCGCCGACTGGCTCGGTGGTGCGGGAGGTGAACAGGCCGGGCAGGGAGGTCTGGAAATTCTGGGGCATGGTGGCGTCCAGTCTACCGAGCGGGCCGGACACCCGAAGGGGCCGTCCACAGCGCCGGCCGCCGCCGATAGCCTCCCCCTGAGGCCTCAGGTGTCCAGGGTCGCATAGACGATGAAGTTGTCCTCCAGCATCCCCGTCTCCTGGTTCAGCCCGTCGCAGGTGATCAGCCTGATCTCCGGTCCCGCGGTGTTGCCGTAGACCTCCAGGGTGGGGAAACCCTCGTCCTTGCGGAACAGTTCAGTGCGGTAGACGGTGAAGCTGGCGACCGAGCCGTCCTGCCGGGTGACCGCGATGGAGTCCCCCACCTCGGTCTGCGGTAGGTCGGCGAAGATCCCCGGACCGCCCTCGATGCCGTTGCGGTGTCCCAGGATGACCGAGGGCCCGACCTCCCCCGGGGTCGGCGAGTGGACGAACCACCCGGCCGGGGAGCCCAGGTTGTAGGGCGGGACCTCGATCACCCCGTTGTCCTGCAGGCCGAGCTGCATCACCTCGGACTCGACGTTGATCCCCGGCACGGAGATCGTGGTCGGCTCCGAGGCGGGCAGGGCCTCCGGCTCGGACTCCGGCGGACCAGTGGTGGCCGCGTCCGCCGGGGCAGTCGCGGCCGAGGCGCTCTCGGGTGCGCTGGCCGAAGCCGAAGCCGACGCCTCAGCCGTGGGCGACGTCGCCTGAGTGGAGGTGGGTGACGCCGTCCCGGAAGGCCCGGCCGCAGCGCCAGCCGACGATTCCCCCCATCCGGCAGATTCCGCACCGGACGGATCCGGCGGCACCGAGCACGAGGCGATGAGCAGGAGGGCGGTCGCCGCGCAGCCCGCCAGGACTGCGCGGCGACCGGTCGAAGGGGACTTCATGGTGTGGGCTGCCTCCGGTAGCTCAGGCCCGGCTCGACCGGCGGCTGACCGCCCATGCGCCGCCACCCAGAGCGGCCACGGCGAGCGCACCCACGCCCAGGAAGATCCCCGAGGTGTCGGACTGCTGGACCGGCGACCCGGTATCAGCGCCGCCCTCCGGCATCTGGCCCATCTGCGAGACGTTCACCGTGCCGCAGGCAGCCGGCAGGGTCGCTGCCAGTGGAAGGGCCGGGTCCAGCTCACTCGGCTTCTCCTGCGCCTCCGCGCTCAGCTTGGCCGGGTCCACGCCGTGCACCACCATCACGGCGGTGCCGTCCGCCAGGGAGGCGGCGGTGGCGTCATTGAGCTCGAAGGTGCGCTCGTAGTTGTAGGCGGAACCGCCCGGGAAGCGCTCGATCGCGAGGGCGGAATCGGCGCTGGTGTCACCCTCGGTGGTCAGAGAGGTGCCGATCTCCCCATAGAAGGGATGGCCCTCCGGGACGCTGATGGCGCCGTCCCCATCGGTGTCGGCCTCAGGAGTGGGGCAGACGCCCTGGCTGGCAATGTGAATGTGCTGGGCGTGTGGGAACGGGCCGTCCATGAAGGTCTCTGCGGCGCCTGAGACGTTGACCGTGACAGTGGCCTCATTGCCGTCCAGCTCGATCATGGCCTGTCCGCTGGTGCCGCTGTCATTCAGCGGGTCCAGGGTCGCCTGCCCCGACCAGGCTCCCTCGTGGGTGCTGGTCGTGGTGCCGGTGGTGCTCCCCTCACCACCATGGCCACTGTGAGCCAGGGCGGGGGACGCGGTCAGGGTCAGGGCGCCCAGGGCGATCACCGGGGCCAAGAGCATTTTCTTACGCATGACGTTCTCCTCGTTGTTGATCCGATACAGGGTGTTCGGAGTCACACGCGGGTCGGATGGGTCGGACGTGAAAAAACTCTCTGGAGCAGGGAAAGGTCCCCGGGCCGGGGCTGGAGACCGTGCCACCCGAGGGCGGCCGACGCTGGACGCGAACAGCCCGGACAACTGGGATAATCGAGGCTGGAGGTTCCACGTGTCGCAGAAGAAGAAGCAGAAGAAGGGCTCTGCCGGCCACCCGGCCAGGGCCCAAGCCGGCGCCCAGCGCAAGGCGAAGGATCAGGACGGCCGCCCGGCCGACGTCGTGCCCGTCCGGCACCCCACGGTGTCCGTGAGCCAGGCGAAGCAGGACCTTCGGGCCTCGGGCCAACAGCAGGGCAGCCCGGGCATGCTCGTCATCGCGTTGATCGGCGCGACGCTGTTCATGTTCTTCTACCTGCACATCATGGTGTTGCCTCAGATGTCCGCGCTGTCCGGCGGGCTGCCGATGCCGGACCACCGCTTCACCTATGACGTCGCTGCCCTCGCGGAGCTCGACGCGTCGATGAACGAGGCCGCGCACGGCCAGCTGAACTGGGTGCACAAGACCGCCGGGGTGATCTTCCCGCTGTTCGTCTTCGCCTGCGTGTCCGCCGTGGCCGCCTGGTGCCTGCCGCGGGGCCTGGGCCGCTGGCTCTCCTACGCCGCCGGTGCGGTCTTCGCCGTGGTGGACATCGCCGAGAACATGCTGATCGAGTCGTCCCTGGATGCCGGGGGCGAAGGCGCCGGGACGGCGTCCCTGTTCACCTCGGCGCGATGGGTGCTGCTGGTGGCGATCGCCCTCTGGGTGGTGCTGATGATCCTCGGCAAGGTCCGCCAGTCCGTCAGCGAGCGAAAGGCGGAGATCGCCGCGGGGTCGCCGAAGCCGCGCTAGCGTAATCGTTGCGTAGGATGTTCTGGTGGACCGGCGCTCCGGGCTGAAAGCCCGGCGTCCACGGTCCCTGGCCCCCGTAGCTCAGCAGGATAGAGCGGCCCTCTCCTAAAGGGCAGGTCGCTGGTTCGAATCCAGTCGGGGGCACCACCCTCAGAGGGTCACGCGCGGGGATCAGACTCGAGGTTCTCGGGCCGCGAAGGTCATGGAGCGCAGCTCAGGGTAGGTGCCGTCGCCCAGGTCGGGATCAGGCAGGGTGCCTTCGGGATCGTCGAGGACAACGCGGTTGCCATCCAGGACCAGGCGTCGCATTCCCTCCAGGATCATGCGCCGGCCCACATCGGCGAAGCGATCGACCCGCTGCAGATCGAACACGACTGTGGGGGAATCTATGGTGAGGTCCTGGATGTGGTCGAGTACCACTTCGGCACCCGTGAACTGCACCACGCCCTGGAGGGAGATGACCGTCTCGTCCTCTCCGGCGACAACCCCTCTGAGGACGGTGGACCCGTAGGTTTCGGCTTCCATGAGGTGCAGACCCATATCCGCCGACAGTCTTCGGCAGACCTCCACTGCCCTGACGCTGTTGCCCTGGGCGTCCAGCCTGGGCGAGAACACTCCGATTCCCACTTGCCCGGGGAGACTGCCGAGCAATCCTCCGGAGACCCCGCTCTTGGCCGGAATGCCGACCTCGGAAAACCAGGTGCCGGCGCCGTTGTACATGCCGGCTGCCGCCATGGCCGAGAGGGTCTGCCGGGCGACGGGGGGCGAGACGATCTGCTCCCCGGTGACCGGGTGCGCACCGGCGTTGGCCAGGGTGGCGCCCATGACGCCGAGGTCACGGACGGTCACGAGAATCGAGCATTGGTCGATGTACCCGGACACCACCTCATGGGCATCGCCACCGATGACGCCATAGTTGCGCAGCAGGTGGGCCAGGGCCAGGTTCCGATCGGCGGTGGCCAGCTCCGACGCCGCCACGGACCGGTCGATGGTCAGCTGCCGACCGGCGAGCCGGGAGCAGAACTCCAGGATGCGGTCCGTCCGATCCCTGGGCGAAGCGCCTTCTCCGCCGAGCAACTGATGGGTGGCGATAGCCCCTGCATTGATCATCGGATTCTTGGGCCGGTGCGAGTCCGTCTCGAGGGACAGCTCATCGAAGGCCTCCCCCGAAGGTTCAATCCCTACCGTCTGCGCCACCCGTTCCAGGCCTCGATCGGTCAAGGCCGCTGCATACGCGAACGGCTTGGATACGGACTGAATGGAGAACTCGCGTTCGTCGTCACCGACGGAGTAGGTGCGGCCGTCGACCGTCGACAGCGCGATGCCGAAGACGTCCGGATCCGCCACGGCGAGCTCCGGGATGTAGTCGGCAACGGCGCCCTCACCCAGGCCTACGCAGTCGTTCAGGACTTCTTGGAGGTATTCCGGTACCGGTGTGCGCATGAGTGATACTCCTTGTTCTCGGAGCTGCCCGGTTCACGAACACCGCCGCCTCGTCCGGTCTGGTGATCCGCCTCCGAACACGGGGATCTGTGCAGATGCTAGGCGAACCGCTTCAGGGCAGCAAGGAGGCCGCCACGGAGAAAATCCAGGCCGTTTCAGCGGTCGGAGGCCGGTCCCGGATCGTCGAATTGCGTCCGGTACAGCTCGGCATACCGCCCGCCCGCGGCCAGCAGGGCCTCGTGCGGGCCCTCCTCCACCACGCGCCCGTCTTCCACCACGAGGATGCGGTCGGCGGAGCGGATGGTGGCGAGCCGGTGGGCGATCACCACGGCGGTGCGCCCCTGCAGGGCCTCCGCGAGGGCGGCCTGCACGGCCTTCTCCGAGGTGGAGTCCAGGGCCGCAGTGGCCTCGTCCAGCAGCACGACGCGCGGTGCGGCCAGCAGCAGGCGGGCGATGGTCATGCGCTGGCGCTCACCGCCGGAGAGCCGGTAGCCGCGCTCCCCCACCACGGTGTCCAGACCGTCCGGCAACCCCTCCACCACCCCGCGCAACCGGGCCCGGTCGATGGCGTCCCAGATCTCGGGATCACCGACCTCGGGCCGGGCCAGGGTCAGGTTCCCGCGGATCGTGTCATGGAAGAGGTGCCCGTCCTGGGTGACCATCCCGACCGTCTCCTTCAGGGACGCGAACGTGGTGTCCCTCAGGTCGGTGCCGTTGTAGCGGATGGTGCCGGAGCCGACGTCGTACAGCCGGGCGAGCAGGGACGCGATGGTGGACTTGCCCGCACCGGAGGTGCCGACCAGCGCGTAGGTCTGGCCGGGCTGCACGGTGAAGGAGATGCCGTGCAGGACCTCAGAGCCGCCCCGGCGGTCCAGGACCGCGACGTCCTCGAGGGAGGCCAGGGAGACCTGGTCCGCACTCGGGTAGGCGAAACGGACGTCCTGCACCTCGAGGGTGATGGGTCCGGCCGGGATGGCCCGTGCCTCGGACTTCTCCCGGATGAGCGGTTCCAGGTCGAGGACCTCGAAGATCCGGTCGAAGGAGACCAGAGCCCCCATGATCTCCACCCGCGCACTGGCCAGGCCGGTCAGCGGGCCGTACAGGCGGGTCAGCAGCAGGGCGAGGGTGACCACATCGCCGGCGTTGAGCTGGCCTGCCAGGGCCTGCAGCCCGCCGACCCCGTACACGGCGGCCAAGGCCAGCGCCGAGACCAGCGTCAGAGCGGTCATGAACACGGACTGGCGTACGGAGATCCCCACTCCGGTGGCCCGCACCCGGTCCGCCCGTGCCGCGAACTCAGCCGATTCGCGCTGCGGCTGGCCGAAGAGCTTGACCAGCGTGGCTCCGGGGGCGGAGAAGCGTTCGGTCATCTGATCGCCCATCGCGGCATTGCGGTGCGCCTGGCTGCGGCTGAGCTCGGCGATCTTGCCGCCCATCACGCGGGCGGGGATGAAGAACAGCGGCAGCAGCACCAGCGAGACGAGGGTGATCTGCCACGAGGTGGTCAGCATGACGATCAGGGTGAGCACCACGGAGACGAAGTTCATCACCACGCCTGACAGGGTCCTCGAGATCGCCGTCTGGGCACCGATCACGTCGTTGTTGAGCCGGGAGACCAGCGCCCCAGTCCGGGTCCGCATGAAGAACGCGATCGGCATCTTCTGCACGTGGTCGAACACCGCCGTGCGCAGGTCGTAGATGATCCGCTCACCCAGGTCTGAGGACAGCCAGCGGGTCACCACGGCCAGGACGGCATCCAGGACAGCCACGGCGGCGATCAGCAGGGCCAGTTGGATGATGCGGTCGGCGTTCCCGCCGCCCACGATCGCGTCCACCACGTCACCGGCCAGGATCGGCGAGGCCACGCCCAGGACCGCCCCGACCACGGAGAGCATCAGGTAGAAGACCAGCTTGCCCTTGTACCGGCGGACGAAGTCCAGGCTGCGCCGGATGGTGCCCGGTTGGAGCCGCCGTCCGCCGGAGGGGTCACCGTGGCTGGCTCGGCGCATGGCCTGCATCGCCGCGCGTTCCATGCTCATGGGGTGGGCCGGTCCAGCAGCCGTTCGATCCCCCGGAGCGACGCGCGGTGGGCCCGGTCGAAACCGGCCTGGCCCGATCCCTCGGCCAGCCCCGCGGCGTAACCGGCGATGAAAGCGGTAGCCGCCGCGTCGCCGTCGTTCCCCGACATGGCCGCGGCACTCCGGGCGAGGCGCTCCAGCCGGGCGAAGTCCGGGTGGACGCCGTCCAGCTCGAGTGCGGTCATCAGCTCGGCTGGCCACCCGGTGGCTGAGGGCACGGTGGCTGGCTGTGGCGCGGCAGGCTGAGTCTCGGACACCGCACCAGTCTAGGTCCGGGCGCCTCGGGCATCCGGTGTGGACAGCCTTACCAAAGCTCCCGCAGCAGCCGGATCAGGCCACGGTCGCGAGGAAGTCCGTCCACTGCTCGGCGGGCTTCTCCAACTCGCGGATCCTCCACTGGGCGCCGCGCGGGCGGGCCGGGGTGATGCGCAGGGCCCAGCCGATCTGGGCCAGGGTGCGGTCCCCCTTCGCGTTGTTGCAGGCGAGGCAGCAGGCCACCAGGTTCTCCCAGGAGTCCTCGCCGCCGCGGGACCGCGGGTGGACGTGGTCCACCGTGGTGGCGCTCCGTCCACAGTAGGCGCAGAGATGACCGTCGCGGCGCAATACCCCTCGGCGGGACACGGGCGTCGAATCGGAATGCGGAATGCGGACGTACCGGGTGAGCAGGATGACGGCTGGCCGGCGCACGGTGGTGGAGGGCCCGACGACGGGATCCCCGCCATCGGCGAGCACGCTCGCCTTGCCGGTGACCACCAGCAGGATGGCGCGCCGGTAGCTGACGACGGACAGTGGCTCGTAGCCGGCATTCAGGACCAGAGTGCGCATGGGACGTACCTCGCGGCTTCGTCTGTGCCGCGGGCGCCGGATCGTCCGCCGGGTACCGACCCGGCCATCCGGCGTCTGCGGGGATGAATCGGGTTGACGATCAGACTCAGGATACGCGCCACCGTGGCACCCTGCCGCTCAGGCACCCCCGCTGCCGGGCGTGTCGCCGAGAGTGTTCACCGGGCCTTCACGTCCCCTTCACCGGGGAAACGACCGAGGGCCCCTCCATGCGGAGGGGCCCTCGTAGCAGTCGTCATTCACCGGCACTCAGGGCCGGGTCATGCAGTCGGTGGTCAGCCGACGTAGGTGTAGTACCCCATCAGCGGGTTCCGGGTCACGGAGTGCTGGAACGTGCCCACGGAGGGGTTCTGGGCGCCGATCATCTGGCCGTTGCCGACGTAGATGCCGACGTGGCCGCCACCGTTCTGGAACACCAGGTCGCCCGGCTTCGGGTTGGAGGTCTGAACGAAGAGCCCGGAGCCGCGGATGGCGGACGTGGAGGAAGGGATGGTGATCCCGGCCTGGGCGTAGGCCCAGGCCACGAAGCCCGAGCAGTCCCAACCGGAGGTGGTCTTGCCACCGTAGACGTACGGCACGCCCACGCCGGCGTAGGCAGCACCCACAACGCCGCCCACGCTGGAGCTCTGCGCGGCCGGGGCCGGCTCAGCAGCGGCCTCCTGGGTCGCGGAGGACTCCTGCGAGGATTCCTGGGACTCATCCGAGGAAGAGGACGACGAAGAAGAAGTAGAAGAAGAAGAAGACTCCGAGGGGGTGGACCGCTCGGTCTGCTCGGTGGACTCGCTCTGCGAGGCTGCGGTGTACTCGGGCTCCGGAGCCGGCTCGGGGGTCGGTTCGGGCTCAGGGGCCGGCTTGGAGGTGACCGGGGCGCGGTCGAGCTCAACCTTGACATCCTTGGCAGCGGCGACGTTGACGGTGGTCACCGCGGCGCGCTCGATGTCCAGGCCCGGGGCCGGAATGCTGGTGGTCTCGCGGACGGCCGGGGCTGCGCCCTGGGCCGGCATACCGATCGACAACACGAGCCCGGAGGCGGCGGCCACGACGGCGGCCTGGCGACCGACGGTCCCGGCGTTCGACGAGACGGCCTTGGAGATGGCCTCCAGCGGGTTGGTGTTCGCCGGAACGGCGCGGTGGCGTGCTGCGGAGCTGCGCTTCGACACGTAAATACCTCTCTCACGTGCCTACGGACAGAGCCCGCCCCCGCCATGATTGACGACTGCTGTGTGCACCGTGGTCGCGGGGGGAATGGCAAACCACCGGTCTATCGCTTCGATCAGGACTGTCCGAAGCGCTGGATCCAAGGTATATCAAAAGTTTATAAATGTCACGCTGAGGTCACGAGGTGTGGAAAAACGTGCCAGACCGGGGTGAGAGCCGCGTGTTTCCGGGGTTCTTCGATCAACGCCAGATCACGAATCGGTGCAGAACCGGTAACGCCAGTGTCTTCTTCAACGAGTTCCGGAGGTCCGTCGGCGTGATTGCCACACCGGTCCACCAGCGGAAGTCTTCAGTGCTGCGCCGCCGGCCGAGGCCTGGCGCGGCCTGCACCGCATCACATCATGCCACAACGCCGCTGGTCACCCGCAATTGACCCGTCAGCCACCGCGGTTCAGAGCTGGCGACGCTCCACGATGATGTGAGACGCGGTCTCCCCGTTCACCTCGAGCGCCACCCCGCCCTCCACAGCTTCCGCGGGCCGGACCGTGACATATCCGTCACTGGCCACGATCTCGATGTCCTGGTTGGGACGGACGCCGGCCAGCGCCAGCTCGCCCAACAGCTCAGGGTCCGTCTGGATGGCCTCGGTCAGGCGCACCACGGTGTAGCGGCCGGGCTGACCGGACACGACCGAGAGCCGCTCGCCCCGGTCGAACGGGGATCCGTGGCCGGGCACCGGGGCCTGGAGGTGGCCCAGTCCCGGGATCGGGTTCCCGTAGGGCGACTCCGCCGGGTTGTGGAGCAGCTCGAGCAGGCGCAGTTCGACCTGCTCGCTCATGATGTGCTCCCAGCGGCAGGCCTCCTCATGCACATAGGCCCAGTCCAGGCCGATGACGTCGGCCAGCAGGCGTTCGGCGAGGCGGTGCTTGCGCATCACGCCCACGGCCTTCTCGCGGCCGTCCTCGGTCAGCTCCAGGTGCCGGTCGTTGCGGACATGCACCAGGCCGTCACGTTCCATGCGGGCTACGGTCTGGGACACGGTGGGGCCGGAATGGTCCAGGCGCTCGGCGATGCGGGCGCGCAGCGGGACGATGCTCTCCTCCTCGAGCTCGAGGATCGTGCGCAGATACATCTCGGTGGTATCGATCAGGTCCGTCACGGCTGATGTTCCTCTCCAGGTCCCCAACGTTGCGTCGTGTCCGTCACTGCCCACCGGCAGTGGCGGGCGCGGACACGGGAAGTCCACCATCCATCCTAGTCGTGCGGCTGGGATCAGGGGACGAGTTCCGCCACGGGCCGAGCAGGGCCTGCCCGACACGTGGCGTTCCCGCGCCCCGCGGTGCGGGAGAATGGCCTTTCGCGGCCCGGCCGAGACCTACCGACACGTCAGGAGATCCCATGAGCACACCCGAGGTGACCATTCCCCAGAACCTGCTGCCGCAGGATGGACGGTTCGGTGCCGGCCCGTCCAAGGTGCGCGCGGACCAGGTCCAGGCGCTGGTGGCCGCCGGCCCGAAGCTGCTCGGCACCTCCCACCGCCAGGCGCCGGTCAAGAACCTGGTCGGCAGCGTCCGTCAGGGCCTGACGCAGCTGTTCTCCGCCCCGGAGGGCTACGAGGTCATCCTCGGCGTGGGCGGCTCCACCGCCTTCTGGGATGCCGCCAGCTTCGGCCTGGTCCGCTCCAAGGCCCAGCACCTGTCCTTCGGCGAGTTCGGCTCGAAGTTCGCCAAGGCCACGGACAACGCTCCCTTCCTCGAGGCCTCCTCCATCCGCACCGCCGAGCCCGGTACCCGCCCCGAGCCGCAAGCCGAGGATGGCGTGGACGTCTATGCCTGGCCGCAGAATGAGACCTCGACCGGCGTGGCTGCTCCCGTGCAGCGCGTGTCCGGTGCCGCGGATGACGCCCTGGTGCTCGTGGACGCGACGTCCGCCGCCGGAGGCCTGCCGGTGGACGTGTCCCAGGCCGATGCCTACTACTTCGCCCCGCAGAAGAACTTCGCCTCGGACGGCGGCCTCTGGCTGGCGCTCTTCTCCCCCGCTGCGCTGGGCCGGGTGGAGGAGATCAAGGCCTCCGGTCGCTGGATCCCGGACTTCCTGGACCTGAAGACCGCCGTGGACAACTCGGTCAAGAACCAGACCTACAACACCCCGGCCCTGGCCACCCTGGTGATGCTGGACAACCAGATCCAGTGGATGAACTCCAACGGCGGCCTGGACTTCGTAACGGCCCGCACCGCCGACTCCTCGAATCGGGTCTACACCTGGGCCGAGAACTCGAGCTTCGCCACCCCGTTCGTCACCCGTCCCGAGGACCGATCCGCCGTGATCACCACGGTCGACTTCGACGACCGCGTCGATGCCGCCGCCGTGGCCACCGTGCTGCGAGCCAACGGCGTCGTGGACGTGGAGCCGTACCGCAAGCTCGGCCGCAACCAGCTGCGCATCGCGACGTTCGCCGCCATCGACCCGGATGACGTCACGGCCTTGCTGGCCAGCATCGACCACGTCGTCGAGCGCCTCTCCTGAGCGCACTGGGCCTGAGCCGCACCTGACAGAGAACGACGGCGGCGCACCCACCCGGGTGCGCCGCCGTCGTTGTCCTCCTCCGGGCCGGTTCTCGGGCCCTCAGCCCTGTGGTGAGGAGTCCTCGTCCCGGGGCTCATCCTGCTGGTTCTCCTGGTCTTGCTGGTTCTCCTGGTCTTGCTGCTCCCCCCGGGCGCGGGCCACGGCCTTCTCCGGGTCCTCCCCGGCGGCGATCGCGTCCAGGCGGATCTTCTCCTCCTGGCTCACGCGCTCAGACCACGGCAGCCAGTCGGGGGCCAGGATCGCCGTCGCCCCGGGCAGCAGCCCGGTCTCGCACACGGTGACGACCTTGCTGCGGGGAGCCCGGGACAGGGTGGCGAACCACTCCCAGCCGCCGTAGCCGGACAGGGACGCGGCAAAGCGATGGGTGACCAGGCGGTCGTCGTCCGCCACGGTGCCCACGTGCTCACCGATGTCCCCGTCCTCGGCCAGACCTTCCAGCGCCGCCCGGGCCTCGGCCACGGCGGCGGCCAGCAGGTCGTCCAGCTTCGGGGTGCGCTTGCGCGGTGCCCTCGTCGGCTTCGGCGGAATCCGCACGGAGCGGCCTTCGGACTGCACGGTCTCGCCGGCCGCGGGCGACTCAGCTGTTGGGTCTGCCCCGGTGTCCTCAGGGGCGGAGGTCTCAGGCTTCAAGTTCATCGGCCACCTTGCGCAGGGCCATGGCGATCTTCTCGGCCTGGGCCTTCTGCGGGTACTTGCCCTTGCGCAGGCTGTTGGAGGCCACGTCCATCCACTTGATGAGGTCCTCGACCACCACGGCCATGTCCTGCGGCTTGCGGCGGGTCGCCCGCACCACGGAGGGACCGTCGGTGAGGATGCGCGCGTTCAGAGCCTGGGGTCCGCGGCGCCCCTCGGCCACACCGAACTCCATACGGGTTCCGGCCCGGACCTCGGTCACGCCCTCGGGCAGTGCGGAGGCGGGCAGGTGGACCTCGTGTCCCTCATCCGTGTGGATGAAGCCGAAGCCCTTGGTCGAATCGTAGAACTTTACTTTGCCGGTCGGCATTCTTGATGTCCTTATCTCTCCTCGGTACCCCTTCCGGCCCTGTCGGCGTGCCGTGGCCGCCCGGTCGGATCATCGCACCGGGCCACCGGTTGGCCGCGGACCCTCGTGGTCCGGCAGGCTCCCGGGCCCTGGCTGCGCTGCCGGCTCGCGGGGTGGTCCTGTCCTCGGACGTCATGGTCCGGGCGGCCCTACTCCACTGTGCCGCGGCCCGTGCCGGTCGGAAGGGAAAGTCTGTAACGCCCTCAGGATACCCTCTTACCCCCGGATTTCTCCCGCAGCTTCCCCTCCGAGGTCCCGGCGAGCACGCGGCGTAGACTGGGGGCCATGTCCGTTCGCCCCTTCGCCTCCCCCGACGTCCGCGCTCACGGCGGCACCGAAACCGCGGCCCCGTCCACCACGGAGACCTCGCTCTGGCTGAGGACCCTGCTGATCGTGGGCGCCACCTTGACCGCGGTCTCCTGCGCGGCCACGGTGCTGCTGCTGGTCTCCTACTTCCTCGATGTCACGGCCTGGCCCCTCTTCTACTGGTTCGGCCTCTACGGCCTCCCCCTCGGTTTCGTCCTGATGCTCACCTACGTGGTGGCCAAGGCCGTCCTGAGACGCCGCGCCTGACCCGGCCCGGTGCGCATGAGGGCCGCCACGCTGACGGACCACCTCTCCGGGTGGCCGGACCATCGCCTGGAACGGCTGTTCTCGCTGCGCCCGGACCTGTGCAACCCTCCGGTCCCCGATTTCGCCGCCCTCGCGGCCCGCGCCAGTACGCAAATGTCCGTCCTGCGAGCGCTGGACGGATTGGACCGCGCCCATCTGGACGTCCTCGAAGGCATGGCAGTCCTGACAGTACTGGGCCAGCTGCCACCCACCGGGCCCGACGCCGGCCCCACCGTGACGATCACCCGGCTCGCCTCGTTCCTCACGGACGGCACGGCGCCGTCGCTCTCCGGCACAGCCCCTGATGAAGCGCACCTCGCGGCGGTCAGCTCCCTGGTGCACGATCTCGCCGGGGCCGCCCTCGTGGTGGAGCATTCCGCCGGTTGGCGTGTGCCCGTGCCGGTCGCCGCCGCGCTGGGACCCCACCCGTTGTCCTTCGGACGGACCGCCGCCGCCCTCGGCTCCGAGATTGTCCTGCCCACGGACCGTGAGGGGGTGCTGGCCCTGCTCGGCAGCGAGGCCGCCCAGGGCGATCTCCTGAGCCGTGCCACCGCGGCACTGGATGCACTGCAGTCTTCGCCCGTCGCCCGGGCCCCCGAGCCGCCGGGTCCCGTCCACGAGGTGCTCCTGCGCACCGGCCTGTTGGTGCCGCTGGGCGCGGACCGGTCCGGCTCCGAGGGATCCGTGGCCGAACACCCACTGGAGGCCGGGCTGGCCTGGCGTCACGGGACCGCCGGCCGCACCGTTCACCCTGAGCCGCCGGCTCCGTCCGGCCGAGCCGTCAACCCGGCTCTGTCCCGCAACGCCGCCCTGGCGGCTGTCGGCGACCTGTTGCGCGGCTCCGCCGACCTCCTGGAGGCGCTGAACGGTGGGCTGCCGACCCTGCGCTCAGGCGGGGTGGGGGTGCGTGACCTGAAGCGGCTGGCCGACGTCTCGGGCGGCACCCCCGAGGACGTCTCCTGGCTGCTGGAGCTGCTGGCATCCGCCGGTCTCGTGGTCCTGGACCCAGACACCTCTCTTTGGGTACCCGCTGCCACGGTCCCGGACTGGCGGCGCAGCGAACGCCAGGTGCAATGGGAATCCCTCGTCGCCGGCTGGCTGTCCAGCGGCCGCGCACCGATGCTCGGTCCCGTACCCTTCGGGGCCTCCGGTCTCGGGTCGGGCACCGCTGCCACCGAGGTCGGCACCGCTGCCCGGCGGGCCCTGGCTCCGGACCGCAACCGCCCGGACGCGCCCCGTCTCCGAGCGGCCGTGCTCGAGGCGGCCCTGGAGGTCTCGGACGAGCAGCCCGGCGCCCGGTTGGACGAGGCCGTCCCCGAACGCCAGCGGTGGCGCGGACCCCGGCAGTACGCCCGCAGCGCCGCCTTCACCCTCCCCCTGCTGGCGGAGGCCGACCGGCTGGGCCTGGTCGGCGCCGGGACCCTCACCGCGGCCGGGGCACTCGTGGCGGCAGGACGGCTCGACGAGGCCGCCGCCGCCGTCGGGACTGCCCTGCCAGCCCCGCTCACTCGGGTGCGTCTGCAGGGCGACCTGACTGCCGTGGCCCCGGGCTACCTGGACCCGGACGTGGCCGGACGGCTGGCGGCGATGGCCGAGGTGGAGGGCGATGGCACCGCCCGGGTCTACCGGTTCTCCGATGCCTCGCTGCACCGGGCGCTGGAGGCGGGATCGACCGCCGAGGAGCTCGAGGCCTTCCTCGAGGACCATTCCGAGGACGCGATCCCCCAGTCGCTGCGCTACCTGATCCGGGATGTGGCCCGGCGCCACGGCACGCTCACCGTCGGGGCCGCAGGTGCCTGGCTACGTTCCGACGACGAGGGTCTGCTGGACGTCATCGTCGCCGATCCGGCCCTGGCCGCGGCCCGGCTGGACCGGCTGGCACCCACCGTGGTGGTGGCCGGCGTCGGGCCGGCGGTCCTGCACCGGATGCTGGCGGAGGCCGGGCACTGGGCCGCGTCCGTCCGAGACAGCGCCTCGAACGACGATGGCCCGTCCGGACCCGCACCGCGCACGAACGCCGGGGACGCCACCTTCCCGGAGCCCGTCCGTGCCGTGCGTTGGTCGCCGTCCGAGGAGGAGCTGGCCGCGCAGATCGCCCGGTTGCGGTCGGCCCCGCAGCCGTCCCCGAGCGGTGCGGGGACCGAAGAGGCGGTGGCCGTGCTGCACCAGGCCGCGCGCCAGCGGACCGAGATCGTTCTCGTCACCGTGGACCAACGGGGTCAACGCCAGTCCCGCCGCGTGGTGCCCCTGGCCGTCGCCGGCGGACGCGTCCGCTGCCTTGTTCCGGACCGCGAGGCCGAGACGGTGGTGCCGCTGCACCGGATCGTGTCAGCCGAACCCTCGGCGCTGGCCGATACCTAGTCGCTGGCGCTGGCGGTACGCTGCCTGAAGGCGTAGTGCAGGGGCAGGCCGGTCAGGGCCAAGGCGCCGATCAGGTTGCCGACCAGCACGGGTATCTGGTTCCACAGCCACCAGTCGTCGATCCCGACCGGGGCGCCGAGCATCATGCCCGCAGGGATGACGAAGAGGTTCACCACGCTGTGCTCGAACCCCAGGGCGTAGAAGGCGGCGATCGGGAACCAGATGGCCAGGATCTTGCCCGTGGTGTCCGTGCTGGTCATGCCCATCACCACGCCCAGGCACACCAGTCCGTTGCAGAGGATGCCATTGAGTAGCGCCAGCCCTGCTCCACCGAGGTAGCCCAGATGCTGATAGCCGATGGTCTTCTCGGCCGCCATGTCCGCGATGGCCAGACCGAACTCGTCGGCCTGAGCCGTCCACCACTCGGTCAACAAGGCCGCGATCAGCAGCGCCGCCAGCAGCCCGCCGAGTATGTGCCCGAACAAGACCCAGCCGAAGCTCCCCACCATGTGGCCGAAGGAGGCCCGCTTCTCGATCACCGCCAACGGGACGAGCGCCATGTTGCCGGTGAGCAGTTCCAGGCCCAGGAGGATGACCATGACCAGGCCCATGGGAAACAGCAGTGCTCCGAAGACATCCACGCCGCTCTGTCCCGCGGCGGTGACGGCCAGCAACACGGCTGCCCCGAGCAGGAACGTGGAAACGGCACCACGCAGGACCATCTGCGCGGCGCTGAGCTTGGTCTTGGCGAGGCCGGACTCCAGCATGGAGACGGCCACCTTCTCCGGGCCGACGTAGGACATGGCGCTCCTCTCGGAGGGAGAGGGCCGGTCCCCCTCCGACACGGCCATCGTATCCACGGACGCCGCACGACCGAGCCGGACGGCGAGTAACCGTGCCAGCAATGCCAGGCCAGCGGCACGCTTCGACGGTTCGGCCCCCACGCGCGAGAATGGACTGGTTCCCGCACCCGTTCCGCTCCTGAGGAGGACCCGTGGCCGATGGCCCGTTGATAGTCCAATCGGACAAGACCGTGCTGTTGGAGGTGGACCACCCCCAGGCCACCGAGGCACGGCACGCCCTCGCGTCCTTCGCCGAGCTGGAGCGCGCACCGGAGCACGTGCACACCTACCGGATCACGAACCTGGGCCTGTGGAACGCCCGGGCCGCCGGGGTGGATGCGGAGCGAGTGCTGGACGTGCTGCTGACCTACTCCCGGTACCCGGTCCCGCATGCCCTGCTGCTGGACATCGACGACACCATGTCCCGCTACGGCCGGCTACGCCTGGAGAACGACCCGGTGCACGGCCTCGTGATGCGCACGGACGACTACGCCGTGCTCGAGGAGGTGCTGCACGCCCGGAAGACCGCGGAGATGTTCGGTCCGCGCATCAACGGGGAGACCGTGGTGGTGCACACCGCCAGCCGTGGCCAGCTCAAGCAGCAGCTGCTCAAGCTCGGCTGGCCCGCCGAGGACCTTGCCGGCTACGTGGACGGCACCCCCTATCCCATCGGCCTCACCGAGGTGCCGGACAGCGGGGAAGTGCCCGACGCCGGCCCGGCCGGCGCCCAGCCCGCGGAACCCTGGCGGTTGCGTCCCTACCAGCGCCTGGCGGTGGAGAACTTCTGGGCCGGCGGGTCCGGCGTCGTGGTCCTGCCGTGTGGCGCCGGCAAGACCCTGGTGGGCGCCGGTGCCATGGCCACGGCGAACGCGACCACGCTGATCCTGGTGACCAACACCGTCTCGGCGCGGCAGTGGAAGGCGGAGCTGCTGAAGCGCACCACGCTGACGGAGGCGGAGATCGGCGAGTACTCGGGCTCCGTCAAGGAGGTGCGCCCCGTGACCATCGCGACCTATCAGGTGCTGACCCTGAAGCGCGGCGGCCTCTACCCGCATCTGGAACTGGTGAACGGACACGACTGGGGACTGATCATCTACGACGAAGTGCACTTGCTGCCGGCCCCCATCTTCCGGATGACGGCAGACCTGCAGGCCCGGCGCCGACTCGGCCTCACCGCCACCCTGGTCCGGGAGGACGGGCGAGAGTCCGAGGTGTTCTCCCTCATCGGCCCGAAGCGCTACGACGCCCCGTGGAAGGACATCGAGGCCCAGGGCTACATCGCGCCGGCCGAGTGCATCGAGGTCCGCGTGGAGCTGCCGCGGGACGAGCGGATCGCCTACGCGATGGCCGAGGACGCGGACAAGTACCGGCTGTGCTCCTCCTCGGACATCAAGCTGCCGGTGGTGAGGTCACTGGTGGCCCGGCACCCCGGTGAGCAGGTGCTGGTGATCGGGCAGTACCTGGACCAGTTGGCCGAGCTGGGCGAACTGCTGGAGGCGCCGGTACTGACCGGGGCCACCTCCGTGGCCGAGCGGCAGCGGCTGTTCGGCGAGTTCCGCGAGGGCCGGATCGACGTACTGGTGGTGTCCAAGGTCGCGAACTTCTCCATTGACCTGCCGGAGGCCTCCGTGGCGATCCAGGTCTCCGGGTCCTACGGGTCCCGGCAGGAGGAGGCCCAACGGCTGGGACGGCTGTTGCGGCCCAAGGAGGACGGCAAGTCAGCCTACTTCTACACCGTGGTCTCCCGGGACACCCTGGATCAGGAGTATGCACAGAAGCGCCAGCGGTTCCTGGCCGAGCAGGGCTACGCCTACACGATCCTGGATGCCGGGGACCTGACGCCGAGTTGAGCCGCCCGCCGGGCCACTGCATCCAGCAGGCATTCAGGAAACGTCCAGCGAACGGGTGGACGATGGAGACATGAAGTCAAAGGAACCTGAAGCCAAGCTCCTGGTCGTGGATGACGAGCCGAACATCCGCGAGCTCCTCTCCACGTCCCTGCGGTTCGCCGGATTCGAGGTGGTCGCGGCCGCCAACGGACGCGATGCCCTGGCCGCCGCCGAGAAGGAGCAACCGGACCTGGCCGTGCTGGACGTCATGCTGCCGGACATGGACGGTTTCACGGTGACCCGCAAGCTCCGTGCCGCCGGCCGCCACTTCCCCGTGCTGTTCCTCACCGCCCGTGATGACACGGAGGACAAGGTCACCGGCCTGACCGTCGGTGGCGACGACTACGTCACCAAGCCGTTCTCCCTGGACGAGGTGGTGGCCCGCATCCGCGCCGTGCTGCGCCGCACCGCACCGGCCGAGGGAGACGAGGCCATCCTCCGTGTGGACGACCTGGAACTCGACGACGACGCCCATGAGGTCCGCCGCGCCGGCGAGGTCGTTGAGCTCTCCCCCACCGAGTTCAAGCTCCTGCGCTACCTGATGATGAACCCCAACCGGGTGCTGTCCAAGTCGCAGATCCTGGATCACGTCTGGGAGTACGACTTCAACGGCGACGCCTCCATCGTGGAGTCCTACATCTCCTACCTGCGCCGCAAGATCGACCGCGCTGACCTGCCGGACATGATCCAGACCAAGCGCGGTGTCGGCTACCTGCTGCGGTCCGCGGACAAGCGCTGATCCGGCGCTGCTGACCTCTGTCCTTGTCTGTTCCCGCAGATCCGTATCCTTGAGCGCATGCCTGCAACCGTGAACCGCGCCGGGCGCTTCCGGCCGTTCCACGAGCTCGCCCGGCTCTGGAAGACCTCCTCCCTGCGGACGCAGTTGGTGGTCATGACCACCGGTCTGATGCTGCTGGCCGTGATCGTCACCGCCGCCCTCACCGCCTCCCTGTTCCGGCAGGAGCTCGTCCGCCAGATCGACGATGACCTCCACGCCAACCGCAACAACGTCTCGGTCTACCTGACGAGTCTGGGGACGGACACGGGGTACTTCTCCTCGCCGCAGTCCATCCTGCGCTTCTACGGTGAGCTGCAGGACAACCACGGCAACACCACCACCAACTCCTCCTTCACCGGGGCCAACGAGGACCGCCCGGTGGTTCCGTCGTTGACCGCCGACGAGGTGTTGGAACGCGGCAACGAGGCGTTCGACGTCTCCGGGACCACGGAGGCCTCCCGCGGCTGGCGGGTGACGATGTACCGGCTGGCCTCCGGTGAGGGCTCGCTGGCCATCGCCCTGCCGCTGGAACCGGTCCACGACTCCGTGGACCGGGTGACCTCCCTCGTGGTCACGATCGGCCTGCTGGCCACCGCCGGCGCCTCGGTCATCGCCTACGCCGTGACCACGCGCGCCTTCAAGCCCCTGTTGCGGGTGGAGCGGACCGCCGCCCAGATCGCCGCGGGGGACCTGTCCCGCCGTGTGGAGATGGGTGCTCCGGACACCGAGGTGGGCCGCCTGTCCCGTTCCCTCAACGCGATGCTCGCCCACATCGAGACGGCGTTCCGGTCCAAGGAGCAGTCCGAGGAGCGCATGCGCCGGTTCATCCAGGACGCCTCCCACGAGCTGCGCACCCCGCTGGTGACGATCCGCGGGTTCTCCGAGCTGTACCGCCACGGCGGGATCAGCGACCCGGATGACGTCGGTGCGGCCATGGGGCGGATCGAGGGCGAGGCCAAGCGCATGGGCCAGTTGGTGGAGGACCTCCTCACCCTCGCCCGCCTGGACGAACAGCGCCCGCTCGAGCACCGTCCGGTGGACCTCATGCTCCTGGCCCACGACGCCGTCCTGGACGCCCGCGTGAACGCCCCGGACCGCGAGATCAGCCTCGAGGGGCTCGACGGCGGCCGCGCCGGTTCCGCGCCCACGCTCGGCGACGAGGGCAAGATCCGCCAGGTGGTCACCAACCTGGTCACCAACGCGCTGCGGTACTCCCCGGCGGGAACGCCGCTGGAGATCGCCGTGGGCACCGTGGACGTGCTCCCCGGATCCGTCCACGCCGACGGGCGGCAGGTCCACGGCTCCCGTGATTGCGTCATCGAGATCCGGGACCACGGCCCGGGCATCGACGAGCAGGATGCCTCCCGCGTCTTCGAACGCTTCTACCGGGCCGATTCCTCCCGGCAACGCGAGACCGGCGGCACCGGCCTGGGGCTGGCCATCGTGGCGGCCATCGTGGCCCAGCACGACGGCACCGTGCGGCTGGACCAGACGCCCGGCGGCGGGGCCACCATGTCGGTGCGGATGCCCTGGGTGGACCCCTCCGCGGACGAGGATGACCAGACGCCGGACGAGGCCGGAACCGAAGTCCAGGGCGGCCAGGAAGACACCTCGGCCGGGCCCCCGGTCATCCCGCCGCGTCCTCCACAGGCACCCGGCTCCGGCCACTCCTCCACATCCGGGTAGCCACGGACCCCACGGGGACGGGCACCTGCCTAGCGTGAGATCAGCCGGGACAACACCGTTCCGCGCTGACCCCCAGCCCCGCAGGAGAGAACATGGCACTCGTCCAGATCGACACCGAAGACCTCATGGCCAAGAGCCAGGCCGTGGAGTCCTCCATCGGCCGCCTCCAGACGGAGGTGAACGCCATGGAAGCGAACCTCCGCCAGCTCCAGGACACCTGGCGCGGCCAGGCCGCCAACAACTTCCAGGCAATCCTCACGGAATGGCGGGCCACCCAGGCCCGGGTGGAGGAGTCCCTCGTGTCCATCCGCGGCGCCATGACCCATGCGGCCCAGCAGTACTTGGACGCCGAGACGGCCAACGCCTCGATGTTCCGCGGCTGACCCTTCTTTCCACGTCCCCGCTTCCAGTCGAGGTCCCACGTTTTCAGTCGAGGTCCCACGTTTTCAGTCGAGTTGGTGTGGGTGTCAGAGGCGAGATACCCACACCAAGTCGACGGAAAACTAGGATGGGCTGCATGACGGTGCTGATCGATCCGGCGCGGTGGCCGGCCCACGGCACCGTGTTCTCCCACCTGGTCTCGGACCACTCCCTCGAGGAACTGCACGACTTCGCGGCGGCGGCCGGCATCTCCCGGCGTGCCTTCGACGGTGACCACTATGACGTCCCCGTGGAGCGCTATGCCGAGCTGGTGGCACGCGGTGCCGTGGAGGTCAGCGGTGCGGACCTGGTCCGCCGGCTCGTGGCCTCCGGGCTGCGTATCCCAGCCGCCCACCGGGCCGGCAAACTGGACAAGATCCTCACCCAGCGGTTCAATCGGCTGTTCCCGGGTACTTCTCCCCTGGAGCGGGAACCGGTGGTGGCAGACCTGCTGTCCCGGTGGTCCGAACCCCACCGGCACTACCACGATCGCTCGCATCTGCTGGCCGTGCTCAGGGCCATCGACGTGCTGGTCAGACACGGCGAGGACTGCGGCCGGTGGACGCGCAGCGTGAAGCTGGCCGCCTGGTTCCACGATGCCGTCTACCTCGGGGACCCACAGCGGCCGGCGGGCCAGGACGAGGAGGACTCCGCTGTACTGGCCGAGCAGGCCCTGTCCGAGTTGGGCCTGCCGGATCCGGAGATCGAGGAGACGGCACGGCTCGTGCGGATGACCGCCTCCCATGACCCGGCCCCCGGGGACCGGACGGGGGCGGTGTTCAGTGACGCCGACCTGGAGGTGCTGGGCCGGCCCCGAGGGGATTATGCCCGCTACCTGTCGGCCGTGCGCCAGGACTTCGCGCACGTGCCGGACGCTGACTTCGCCACCGGGCGGGCCGGCGTCGTCCAGTCCCTGCTGGCCTTGGACCCCCTGTACCGGACCACCACCGGTGCGCGGCTCTGGGAGCGCCATGCCCGGCGGAACCTGTCCGCCGAGCTGCATCCCACCTCGCGGCACTGGACCCGCTGACCCGCACGGCCCTGGCCCCGCTGCACCCTCGTTTTCAGTCGATTTGGCGTGGGTGTTAAACGCCGGAACCCCCACCAACTCGACTGAAAGCGAGAAGGTGGGGGTTCCGTGAGTGCTGGGCGCTCAGTGAACCTCAGGGGGTCACTGGATCACATCATGCCGCCCATACCACCCATGCCGCCCATGTCGTCGCCGCCCGGCATGGCCGAAGCCGGCTCGGGCTTGTCGGCCACGACGGCCTCGGTGGTGAGGAACAGACCGGCGATCGAGGCCGCGTTCTGCAGGGCAGAGCGGGTCACCTTGACCGGATCGTTGACGCCGGCGGCCAGCAGGTCCTCGTACTCGCCGGTGGCGGCGTTGAGGCCGTGACCGTCGGGCAGGGAGCGGACCTTGGCAGCCACGACGCCCGGCTCCAGGCCGGCGTTGAAGGCGATCTGCTTCATCGGGGCCTCGATGGCGACCTTGACGATGTTGGCGCCGGTGGCCTCGTCACCCTCCAGGGAGAGCTTGACGAAGGCCTTGGCACCAGCCTGGGTCAGGGCCACGCCGCCGCCGGCGACGATGCCCTCCTCCACCGCTGCCTTGGCGTTGCGCACTGCATCCTCGATGCGGTGCTTACGCTCCTTGAGCTCGACCTCGGTGGCAGCACCGGCCTTGATGACGGCCACGCCGCCGGCCAGCTTGGCCAGGCGCTCCTGCAGCTTCTCGCGATCGTAGTCCGAGTCGGTGTTCTCCATCTCGGCGCGGATCTGGGCCACTCGGCCGGCGATCTGCTCGGCGTCGCCGGCACCCTCGACGATGGTGGTCTCGTCCTTGGTGATGACGACCTTGCGGGCGGTGCCCAGGGTCTCGATGCCGGCGTTCTCCAGGGTCAGGCCGACCTCTTCGGAGATGACCTGGCCACCGGTGAGGATGGCGATGTCGGCCAGCATGGCCTTGCGGCGGTCACCGAAGCCCGGGGCCTTGACGGCCACGGACTTGAAGGTGCCCTTGAGCTTGTTGACCACGAGGGTGGCCAGGGCTTCGCCCTCGACGTCCTCGGCGATGATCAGCAGGGACTTGCCGGACTGCATGATCTTCTCGAGAAGGGCGACCATGTCCTTCACGGTGGAGATCTTGGAGTTGACGATGAGGATGTAGGGATCCTCCAGCACCGTCTCCTGGCGCTCGGCGTCGGTGACGAAGTAGCCGGAGAGGTAGCCCTTGTCGAAGCGCATGCCCTCGGTCAGCTCGAGCTCCAGGCCGAAGGTCTGGGACTCCTCGACGGTGACGACGCCCTCCTTGCCGACCTTGTCCAGCGCCTCGGCGATGAGCGAGCCGATCTGGGTGTCAGCGGCGGAGATGGATGCGGTGGCGGCGATCTGCTCCTTGGTCTCGATCGGCTTCGCGGAGGCCACGAGCTCCTCGATGACGGCGGCGACGGCCTTCTCGATGCCGCGCTTCAGGGAGAGCGGGTCAGCTCCGGCCGCGACGTTGCGCAGGCCTTCCTTGACGAGGGCCTGGGCCAGCACGGTGGCGGTGGTGGTGCCGTCACCGGCGACGTCGTCAGTCTTCTTGGCAACTTCCTTGACGAGCTCGGCACCGATCTTCTCGTACGGATCGTCGAGCTCGATCTCCTTGGCGATGGAGACACCGTCATTGGTGATCGTGGGAGCGCCCCACTTCTTCTCCAGCACCACGTTGCGGCCGCGGGGGCCGAGGGTGACCTTGACCGCGTCGGCCAGGGTGTTCAGACCCCGTTCCAGGCCGCGGCGCGCCTCTTCGTCGAATGCAATGGTCTTGGCCATGTGTGCACTGTCCTTTCTGGACCTTGGCGTTGCTTGGCAGTGTTCAACTGACCTGTGCAGTGCCCGCGACGGACGGCCCGGAGCCGGGCCTCACCACGTTCAGGTCTGCTCCGAGGCCAGGACCACCCGCATGCCTGCGGGTTTTGGCAGTCACAACCTCAGAGTGCTAGTCCATATTTAGCACTCGCACCCTCCGAGTGCAAACAGCAGCCGATCTGTGGGACGGCTTTTCAGCCGGCGTAGTCGGAGCTGAGCACCACGGCGACGCCGGGCACGCGCGCCTCGTAGACCAGCGGAAGGCCCAGCTCGGCAGCCACAGCCTGGGCGGTGGTCTCATTCTGCGAGTAGTACACGGCCGAGCCGGACACGGAGAAGCCCTGCCAGTTCCCGGAGCCGGCCACTGTGAAGCCGCCTGAGGACAGGACGCCGGAGACGCGGCCGGCCAGGCCGCCGATCGAGGAGGAGTTGTAGACCTCGACGGGCGCGGAGGTGTCCCCGGTATCCATGGCCGCTTCGGACTCAGCCGGTTCGGACTCGACCGGTTCGGACTCGGCGGCGGACGCCTCCCCGGATGCTGCGGTCTCGGCCGGTTCGGAGGCCTCAGGGGATTCGAGGTCCTCCGGTGAGGACGTCATCTCGCCGGTGGGGCTGGCCTCGGGCCCGGCGGACTCCGCTGGGGCCTCCACCGTGGCGGACGCACTGGCGGAGGCACTGGCGGCGGCGCCCGCGTTGGCCGGGTCGGAGGGCAGCAGTGAGGGCAGGACCAGGAAGGAGAAAGCTCCCACGGCCAGGGCCAGTGCGGCCGCGACGGAGATTCCCACCAGGCCCGAGGAACCAGTCGTCAGGGTGGGGTCGGCCCGGTGGGTTCCCTTGCGGTCCTTGTAGGCGGGGACATCGTCGAATTGATCGTGCGGGTACAGAGTCATTGGCCACCATCACCAGATTCTCGGCTCCACGGCGCGGTTCCCGGGTGAGCGGGGGACGTCATGGAGATGGACACGGCCCGACCGCCGATGCGGTGCTCAGGCCTCCTGCCGCCGGGCACTGCGTGCACGGTGGCGCGTGGTCCGTAGTCTACGCAATCTCTTGACGAGCATGGGCTTGTGCGCCAGCGCCTCCTGACGGTCCAGCAGACCGTTGAGCACCTGGTAGTACGTGGTCGCCGAGAGGGAGAACCGGTCGCGAATGGCCTGGTCCTTCGCTCCGCCGTACTTCCACCACTGGTCCTCGAAGTCCAGGATGTCCCGGTCGCGCTCGGACAAGGCGTCCACGGCGGGATCCACGGCGCCCTCGGACGGGGCCGGAGCACCGTCCGGCTCGGCGGGGTTCGCTGCAGTCATGAGGGGTCCTTCCAACGGGGGTACTGCACAGTCTACCGGCCGAAACTACACCGGTGTCATTCGTCCCGACTACTGATGGGCGGCACCTGGACGCAGGTCGCCGGACGGACCGGTAGTCTGCCGACGTGGACCTCATCGCCCCCTTGGATCCCGGCTGGGAACGCGCTCTGGCCTCGCAGCGCGAGGCCCTGGCCGTCGTCGGGCAGAACATCCAGGCCCGACGCGCGGCCGGAGAGCAGATCCTGCCCGCCCCGGAGAACGTGCTGCGCGCCTTCCGGCAGCCCTTCGAGCAGGTGAAGGTACTCATCCTGGGGCAGGACCCGTACCCGACGCCGGGACACCCGATCGGGATGAGCTTCGCGGTGGACCGGCACGTGTCCCCGCTGCCGCGCTCACTGGTGAACATCTACCGGGAGCTCTCCAGCGATGTGGGCGTCCCGCCCGCCGCCCACGGGGACCTGACCGCGTGGGCGGACCAGGGCGTCCTGCTGCTCAACCGCGTGCTGACGGTGGCCGCCGGGGAGCCGGCCAGCCACCGCAGGCTCGGCTGGGAGGGCATCACACAGGCCGCCGTCCAGGCCCTGGCCTCTCGAGGCACACCGCTCGTGGCGATCCTCTGGGGCGCCGATGCGCGGAAGATGGCCCCCGTGCTGCAGGAGTGTGCGCCGCAGGTCAGTCCGGTGGGGATCGTCGAGTCCGTGCACCCCTCGCCGCTGTCCGCACGCCGCGGGTTCTTCGGTTCGAAGCCCTTCAGCCGGACGAACGAGCTGCTCCAGCAGGCCGGTGCCATCCCGATCGACTGGCGCATCGGCTGAGCACCACGGTCAGCGACGGCCGATGCGGCGCCGTTCGTTGGCCTGGAAGGCCGTGGTGAACGGACGGGCGATGGTGTCGCCGAGGACCACTCCCGCCGCGATGGCCATGATGATGGCGGCCGCGTTGAAGAGCCCGATGACGCCCTCCATCATCTCCCCCGTGTCCATGGCGATCTTGTACATGGAGCGGAAGATCGTCAGCCCCGGCAGCAGGAAGAGGATGCCGGGGACGGCGACCACGAGCTGGGGGGCGCCCATGCGCAGGGCCACGTAGCGGCCCAGGGCGCCGATCGCCACGGCGGCGATGGCGGGGGTCAACCGGGACCCGACGCCGATGAACTCGGCAACCACATACACGGCAAAGCCGGCCAGGGACACCACGGCGGTGGGCAGCAGCAGTCGCCATTCGGACTGCTCGAAGACGGCATTCCAGATGGCGGCCGCGAACACCAGGATGCCCAGTAGCCACACGGGGTAGTCCGCGAAGGGCTCCTGGGCCAGGTCGAGCTCGCGGACCCCGAGCATGGAGGCGAACACGGTGGCGGCCACGATCCCGGCGATCAGGGCCGCGAAGACGAGGAAGGCCGAAACGAATCGGCCGGCCGCCGTGACCGGGAACCCGTTGATGGCATCCTGCACGGCGGAGACGAAGCGGCCCGAGGGCAACAGCAGCATGATCCCGCCGGCCACCACGAGGGACGGCGCGAGGTCCACGTCCAGCGTGTACAGCACCAGCGCGATCATCGTGGCGATGAACCCGCCGGCCATGATGGAGAAGAACTCCGGGATCCGGGCCCGGCCCAGCAGGTCCACCACGGTCATCATCAGCATCATGGACAGGAAGGCCACCCCAGCGCCCACCACTCCGCCGCCGATGAACACCACGAAGGTGGCAGAGAACAGGCCAGCGGCCACGGTGGTCAGCCACCCCGGGAAGGGCTTGGGCTTGTGCCGGATGTCAGCCAAGGTCTGCTGGGCCTCGTCCCGGTCCATCTCCCCGGCGGCCACCGCGGCGACCAGACGGTGCAGCAGCGCCAGCCCGGCGTAATTCTGGGACCAGGACCGCACCACGCGGTGCAGGGAGTACGGGGTCTTCCCGCTGGGGGCGTAATTCAGGGCGATGGACTGGTTGGTGATGTCCACCTCGGTCTCGTGGACACCGAAGGCCTGGGTCACCACGATGATCGAGGTCTCCACCTCCAGGGCGCCGGCCCCGAAGCGGAACATGGTCTCACCGAGCTTCAGCGCGAAGTCCAGGGTGGTCCGGGCATCGGCGTCCGCGTTGCGGGTGGTGCGCAGGTACGGGTTGGCATAGGGGCTGGTGGCGATCCGGTCCACGATGGACAGCGTCTGGGTCGGCAGCGGCTCCGAGTACATCATCCGCTTGAAGGCGGAGCCGCCCGAGAACCGCAGGCGGCCCTTCGAGGGCTTCTTCTCCCGCTCCGACACACCGACCGTGCCGGTGGTGCCGATCGGCGCCGTCGCCGGGGGCTCCCCCGTGGTCGACTCGGAGGGCGCCAGTACGGATTGCGGCACCGGGTCAGAGGCCGGCGGTTCCGTCAGCGGGGTGTCGGTCAGGGGTGCATCGCTCGGCGGTCCGTCGGTCGGCCGTGCATCGGTCGGCCGTGCATCGGTCGGCCCGGCGCCGGCGTCCCCGCCCGGGGCGGCCGGCCCACCCACCACGGTGGTGCCGGAATCCGTGCGCACCGGGTCGACGGTCTCGACCGACTGGGTGGGGGTCGGCGTCGTGGGGTGCCCACCCGTTGTGGGGAGCCCAGCGGCCTCGGCCGCCGGGCCGAGCGCGAAGTCGATGGCCGACGTCGGCGCAGGCGTGGTCTCCGGTTCAGTCCCGGTTCCCATGCCGGTGCCGGAATCAGCATCCAGGTGGCCGTCCCCGTCTCCGGAGGTGGCGTCGAGGTAGTCCTCCGGCGAACGCCGGGTGGGCTTGATGATCGGGATCTGGGCGAGGTCGGCGGGCGGTTCCTGCGCGTGCCCATGACCAGACCGGGTTTCGGGGATCTTCTCCACTGCCGCTCCCTTCCCTGCCGAGCCGCCACCACATCATGATCCGGTGGGCACCGGACAACACTGTACTGCCCTGTGAGAGACCGGCCTGTTAACGACTGAAGGGCCCGGTCCGGGCCCTTCAGGATGTGGTGGATCTTACTGGACTCGAACCAGCGACCTCTCGCGTGTGAAGCGAACGCTCTAACCAACTGAGCTAAAGATCCATCATGCCGGGCCTGCACTCTGACGAGGGGCCAACAGCTATGAAAGCCTACCAGAACAGGCGGTGAACCAGAAAACGGGGCCGCCGCCATCGGGGACCGCCCCTAGGATGGCAGTCATGCGTACCAAACCGGCCGAGAGCACTGACACCACTGCGTCCTCCCCCACCGCCTCCCCCCGGCCGGCGCGGCTCGGTGCCACCCTGGCCCTGGCAACGGCCACCGTGGTGGCCCTGACAGGTTGCGCCGATGCCATCCGCAATGCCGAGCACGGCGGCTCCTCCGGCCCGGTCGGCTCCTCGACCTCCGCACCGGAGCAGACCGCCGGGACCGAGGCCTCCGGGGTGCAGATCTTCGAGGACTTCGCCTGCCCACATTGTGCGGCGTTCCACGAGCAGAACGGGGGCCTGATCCACGGCCTGGCGGCCGGCGGCGAGCTGGAGGCCGACTACCGCATCGTGGACTTCCTGGGCCAGGGCGATCCGGAGTCCTGGTCCACGCGGGCCGCCAACGCGTACTACTGCCTGGAGGGTTCGCTGGAATCAGGCACCGGGAGTGAGAACGAGGCAGCCGGCAACAAGCTGCACGCCTTCCAGTCCTGGCTCTTCGAGCAGGCCACGACCCAGCCGGAGGATGCCACCCTGGTGGCCCAGGCCGATGAGATCGGCGGAGACGCCGCGTCGGTCGAGCAGTGCGTCACCGAGGACGGTGGGGCCCCACAGATCACCGCCGCCATGTCAGACTTCTCCGACTTCAGGCTCCGCGGCGTCCCCTCGGTCTACTCGACCGCCGACTCGACGCTGTACAACCCCGAGCAGCACGGCGACCTCAAGACGTGGTTGACAGACCGCCCCGGGCAGTGACGTCGGTGCCCTGCACTCCGCGCTGCACGGGGATGCGCCGGGCCACCGCATAGCCAATCCACATCAACGCCAGCGTGGCCGCGCAGGCCGCCAGCCAGTAGAGCGGGGCCGGCAGGGACTGCAGGAACGGCCGGAACTTCAGGTAGAAGTAGTTGCCGTCCGTGAGGGCGTTGACCGCCAGGACCACCCCGAAATAGGCGAGGAACCAGGCGTAGGACCGCCACAGCCCGCGGACGGTGGGCCGCCAGCCATCGGCGATCCCGGCGAAGACCGGCACCAGGATGGTCACGGCATGGCTGACCAGGAAGCTCCAACCCATGAGGTGGTCCATCGGCTGGATCCGCTGCGGGTAGACGAACGTCGCGTACGCGTAGAGACCGAAGTAGAAGCCCACCTCCAACACCGTGCGCCGCCCCGTGATGAGGTACGCGATCAGGATCAGCGTGGTGACGCGGGAGATGTGCAGCGGCAGGGAGTCGCCCCAGTCCCAGCCGGCCACGAACACCTGGTAGCTGTACAGGGCCACCTGTTGCACGAGGGCGAACATCAGGAAGCCCCAGCGCAGCACCGGGGCATGGTTCCGCACCTGGCGGCGGAACGCCAGCAGCAGGGCCAAGGCCGCCAGGACCGTCCCCAGAGCCAACAGGTGGTCCGCCCCGAACAACGGGATATACGGAGCCAGCGGGTCCAGGAACGAATTCATGCCCCTAGGCTAGCCAGCCCGGATGGCCCCAGATCGCGCCGGAGCGCGTCCTAGCGCGGTGTCACGGCGATGATGAAGGCACTCTTCAGGCCCAGCCGGGAGCGGAATTGGTTGCCGGTGATCTCCGAGGTGGTGCCGTCCGAGGCCGTGGCGGTGATCCAGTCCGTGTAGCCGGAGTTCGGGTTCACGGCCGTCTCCCGCACGGTGACCACGTTGGGCAGGCCGAAGGCCCGGGCCATCTGCGCCTGGGTGGGGCTTGCGGTCCAGCTCCGGTTGGGGTTGTTGGCCTCGGGCGCGAGGCTGTAGGGGTCGTCCTTGCTCGTCAGGTAGGGCACTGCCTCGCCCCACTGCTCCTCCGACCCGCGGGTGTGGCCGGCGCTGGAGGAGTGGTAGCTGGCGTCCGCGACGGAGCCTTTGTGTGTGAGGATCTGCTGCGAGGTCGCGTCCACGGCGGCCTTCCACCGCATGCCGTAGACCCCACCCGGCCCCTCGTTCTCCTTGGCCCACCCGGTGAACTTCTGGCTGTTGACCTCATCCCAGACGTTGCAGTCGCAGTCCGGCCTCAGGGATCCCATAAATCGCAAGGCGTAGGACCTGCCGGCGACCGCCTGGGCCTTCAAGGCCTCCTCGGACCAGAGCGAGGGCATCTCGGACAGACCGTAGAGGTATTCGTCGTTCATGCGCAACTCGTTGACCACATTGAGCTGGCCGTGGTCGTTCAGCGTGACCTGGACGCGGCCGTGGCGCAGGACCAGGTCCGTGCTGGTGCCATTGGCGTCGGGAACCGTGACGGTGGAGGCGGTGCCCTTCCAGAACCGCGTTCCGGTCCATTCGAGGGCCACGGACCCGCTGCGCTGCTGTGTCCCGTCCGGAAGCGTGGCGACCACCCGGTCGCCGGCGGCCGTGAACGTCACGGCACCGGCGGTCGCGGGCGCCTGCGACGAGCCAGAGGCCCGGACTCGGACCTCGCCCGTGCCGTCCACAACGATCCTCGGTGTGGTGACGAGGTGTACGCGGATGTTCTCGTTGACCCGGTTGGGGCCGTTCTGCACCACGGCGGGGCGATAGTAGTGGTCCAGGATCTGACCAGAGGTGTTTCCCCCCACGGCCATCGCCCGAGCCCCGTACTGGCTCATGCCCACCCCGTGGCCCCAGCCGGAGCCGCTCACCGCGAAGGACACGGGGAACACCGTGGTGTCATAGCCCATCTCCCCGGCCACCTTCCAGATGAGCTGGGCGGCCTCCCCACGCGAGATCGGCCGCCCGGGCCGGAAGGTTCCGTCGGCGTACCCCTGGCTGATGCCCTCGGACTTCATCCAGGCGATGTACTGCGCATAGGACGAATCCTCGGGGACGTCCGAGAACGGATCTTCGGACGGCTCCGGGAAGTCGGCCCCCGCCACGCCGTAGAGGATCTTGGCCATCTCGCCACGGGTGATGGACCGGTACGGCCGGAACGTCTCGTCCGCGTAGCCGTTGATGATGCCCTCGGTGGCCATCCACTCGATCGGCGTATAGGCGTACCACTCCGGGTCGGCGGGGACGTCCTTGAACGGGCTCTCCACTGGCGGCGTGACGTCCGGATCGACGAGGCGGAACAGGAACGCGGAAGCCTCGGCCCGGCTGATGTCCTCGCTCACCCCGAAAGTGCCGTCGGACTCCCCTTCGGTGATCTCCTGCTGGATCATCCAGGTGACAGCCTCGTGGAAGGTGTGTGTGGCCGGGACGTCCGGGAAGGTGGAGGGGGTGGCCGCCCGAGCCGGTGTGGCTGAACCCGCCAACGGGGCTGCGGCCAGCACCAGGACGGCGGCCAGCAGAAGGGCCAGGAGCCGGCGTGGGAGCCCGCTCGGACGAACAGGGCGCTGACCGGCAGAAGGAGAGTCGAGGGCGGGCGCGGTGATGACGGGCACGGTGGTCCTCCGGGGAAGTCGTCGGAGACATCCAGGTCACTGCCGTCGGCAGTGTCCGCGTCCCCAGCTTCTAGTATGCGCCCGGCGCCCGGCCGGCGGTCAGCTTCTGACCTCGACGTCCCGGACCGGCGGTGGAGCCCCCTACCGGATTCGAACCGGTGACCCCCTGTTTACAAGACAGGTGCTCTGGCCAGCTGAGCTAAGGAGGCGAGAAGGGCCGGCACCGAACCCTGTCAGCGTGCGTGCTGACGTGGACGGAAACCGGCCCTTCCAGAGTAGCGGATCAGGCGATCAGGAGGCGTCCATGATGCCCTGGGCCCAGTCGGTGAAGGACTGGCCCTGCTCCGCGGTGGCCCAGTTCTCGCCCTGGACCCATACGGACGGGGTGCCCGCCACGCCCGCGGCACGGGCCTGGGCGCCGGAGTACTTCACGTAGGGGCGGTAGGTGTTGCCGTCCACGCAGGAGTCGATGTCCGCTCCCAGGCCGGAGGCCATGTCCTTGAGCTCGTCGTCGCTCAGGCCCTGACCGCCGTGGCCGGTGTAGGCGCCGAAGACCCCGCTGAGGAAGGAGTTGTAGTTCTCCGGGGAGTTCTCCGCCACGCAAGCAGCGGCGTTGGCAGCGCGGGAGGAGTAGTTGCCGGTGGCGGGGTTGTCCAGGAAGTCCAGCATGCGGTACTCCACGGTGGCCTCGCCGGCGTCCAGCCACTGGTTCAGCTGCTCGGCGTTCTCCGTCTCGAAGCTGGCGCAGTGCACGCAGTTGGCGTCGGCATAGACGATGATCTGGGCCGGCTCACCAGCCGGGCGGGCCTCCGCACCGGGGACGGTCTCGGGCTGCTCGCCGGTGGACTCCGGGATCTCGACGGTCGTGGCGTCAACCTCCTCGAGACCTTCCTCGCCCGGGGCGAGTTCGGTGGTGGAGGTGAGGGTGATGCCGCCCTGGTCGTTGCCCGCGCTCGGCGCGGGGCCGGCGTCGGGAATGGAGCGGGACGAGTTCATGAAGATGACGCCGATCACCACGGCGATGACCACCACGACCCCGATGACCACGCCCCAGCGCACCATGAGGGAGCGCCGCTTCTCCTGGCGGCGCTGCTCCTCCTGCATCTGCCGGGCCTTCTCACGGGCGGTCTGCTGCCGTTCGGCCTTCGTCTGATTCTTACTAGTCGCCATGGTCCTGCCTGTCGTCCTGACTCTCGGGTCGCTGCGGTGTCATGTGGCCGGCCGGTATCCCCTCATACCCTCCTTCGGCGGGCCGTGGGTCAGACTACCGGGCCAACCTGAGAAACCTGTTCACACGGTGGCCACCCTTCTGGGCGGTCCCTGGCGATAAGCTCGGGAACGGAAGAGGACAAGGAGGTCCGCAGTGAACAACACCACCGTCGACATCCCCACCGGAACCGTGCCGTTCGTCGAGAAGCTGGCAGGGGATCCGCCGCCGCCCGGCCACTCCGACCTAGTGGTCGTGGCCAACCGCCTGGCCGTGGACCGCGTGGTCGAGGAAGACGGCACCACCTCGTGGCGCCGGTCCCCCGGCGGCCTGGTCACCGCGCTGGCGCCCATCATGACCCGGCAGGAGGGCGCGTGGGTCGGCTGGGGTGGATCCCCTGAGGAGGAGCTGGACGAGCCGCTGGAGCCCTTCACCCATGAGGGCATGCACCTGGTCCCCGTGTCCCTGACCGAGCGGGAACTGGTCGAATACTACGAGGGGTTCTCCAACTCCACCCTCTGGCCGCTGTATCACGACGTCATCGCCCGTCCGGATTTCCACCGGCAGTGGTGGGACACCTATCAGCGGGTCAATGCTCGCTTCGCCCACGCCGCGGCCGCCACCGCCGCCAAGGGGGCCACGGTCTGGGTGCAGGACTACCAGCTGCAGCTGGTGCCCCGGATCCTGCGCCGGCTCCGCCCGGACCTGAGGATCGGCTACTTCCACCACATCCCGTTCCCACCGGTCGAGATCTACGCGCAGCTGCCGTGGCGCCGCCCGGTGCTCGAGGGCCTGCTCGGCGCGGACCTGATCGGCTTCCAGCGCCGCTCGGACGTCTCGAACTTCCAGGGCGCCGTGCGGCGCATCCTGGGCTCCTCGTTCCGTTCCAATACGGTCCAGGTGAAGGAGCACGACGGCGGCGCCCGCACCGTGGGTGCCGCCGCATTCCCCATCTCCATCGACGTGGACACCATCACGGACCTGTCCCAGAACCCGGACATCCAGGCCCGAGCCCGGCAGATCCGCGAGGAGCTCGGCAACCCGAGCACCATCCTCCTGGGCGTTGACCGGCTCGACTACACCAAGGGCATCCGGCACCGCATCAAGGCCTTCTCCGAACTGCTCGAGGACGGCCGGCTGAGTGTGGAGGACGCCTGTCTGGTGCAGGTGGCCAGCCCGTCCCGGGAGGGCGTGGACTCCTACAAGGAGCTGCGGGACGAGATCGAGCTGTCCGTCGGCCGGGTCAACGGCACGTACGACACGATGGGCCACACCGCCATCCGATACCTGCACCACTCCTATCCGGTCGAGGAGATGGTGGCGCTCTACCTGGCCGCCGACGTCATGCTGGTGACCGCCCTGCGGGACGGGATGAACCTCGTGGCCAAGGAGTATGTGGCGGCCCGCGGCGGCTGGGGCGGGGTGCTGGTGCTCTCCGAGTTCGCCGGGGCCGCGGACCAGTTGCGCAAGGCCCTGCTGGTCAACCCCCATGACATCGACGGGTTGAAGGAGGCCATCATGGAGGCCACCGAGATGTCCGCCGGGGAGGCCACCAAGCGCATGAAGTCGATGCACCGGCAGCTCATCACCCATGACGTGAACAAGTGGTCCCGGGACTTCCTCGACCGCCTCGGCGGTGCGGTCTCGGCGGAACGCTCCGGACCGGACGACGGCGGCCAGCAGTCTGCCTTCATGGACACCGATGACGACCGCGAGCGCCGCGACCACGAGGTCGACGAACCCTTTGACGAGAGCGGGCCCGCTGACGGCTCCGCGCCGGGGGACGGACGATGACCGGTCCGGGGTTGGCCACCGCCCTGCAGGAGTTCGCCGCGCGGGAATCGATCCTCGTGGCGCTGGACTTCGACGGGGTCATGGCCGAACTCGTGGACCGGGCCGAGAACGCCCGGCCCCTGCCGGCGAACGCCACCGCGCTAGCCGCCCTGGCCGGACTCCCGGGCGTTCACACGGCGCTGGTCTCCGGCCGCGCCCTGGAATCCCTGCTGGCCGTCGCCTCGCCACCGGAGTCGACGCTGCTCATCGGTTCGCACGGCGCCGAGCGCCGCCTCGGTCCGGAGGCGCCTCCGCTGGAACTGGACGAGGAACAGACTCGGGCGCTGGCCGCCGTCGGGCAGGTATTGGAGCCCGTGGCAGCCCGGTATCCGGAATCGTGGGTGGAGTACAAGCCGGCGGCCCGGGTGCTGCAGGTGCGGCTGGCCCGGTCGGACGAGGCGAGGTGCCGGGCCGTGTCCGAGGCCGAGGAGGCGTTGAGCGAGCTGGCCGGCCAGGCTGGGCGGTCTGAGCTCGCCCCCTTCTTCATCGGGCACGGCAAGGACGTGCTGGAGGTCGCCGTGGTGCGGGCGGACAAGGGCCAGGGGCTGGACCTGCTGAGGTCTGTCACCGGGGCGGAAGCGGTGTTGTTCGCCGGGGACGACGTGACGGACGAGACGGGATTCGCCCGGTTGGATCCCGCCCGGGACGTGTCCATCAAGGTCGGCCCCGGAGAGACTGGGGCTCAGTTCAGGATCGAGGGGCCGGCGGACGTGGCCACCGTGCTGGAGGCGGTGCGCTCATGGCGTCGGTAGAACTGCTCGGCATCACGGTCCAGTACCCGTCGGCGCGGACCCCCGCCCTGGACGGGCTGGACCTCTGCGCCCAGGACGGCCGGTTCACGGTGATCGCCGGTGACCTGCGCAGCGGCAAGTCCACGCTGCTGCGGGTCGTGGCCGGGCAGGAACCGCCGGATGCCGGACGGGTGCTGATCGGCGGCGTGGACGTGACCGAAGTGCCGGCGCACGACCGTGACGCGGTGATCGTCTTCCAGAACTACGCCCTCTACCCGCACATGGACGTGCAGGAGAACATGAGCTTCGCCCTGCGGGTGGCCGGTGTCCCGCCAACCGAACGGCAGGACCGGGTCCGGGAGGCCGCCCGGCTCCTGGACCTGGAGGAGCAGCTCGGCTGGACACCAGAGCGGCTGACCGGCCCGCAACGGCAGCAGGTGGCGCTCGCCCGGGCCGTGGTCCGCCGGCCCGCCGTGCTGCTCATGGACGATCCGCTCACCGCCCTGCCCCCGGCCCTGAAGGACCACACGGCGGAGCTGATCCGCAGCCTGGCCCGCACCCTGGACGTCACCACGCTGTACGCCACGGCCGAGCCCGGACCGGTGGCCTCCGTGGCGGATCGTCTGCTACGGCTGGACTCGGGCCAGCTGAGGGAGGACACTGCCGTGTCATGACACCGCGTTCCGGTCTGGACATCACCACCTCGGGTACTGCCGTGGACAGCGCGGCGTTGATCGCCCTGCCCTGGGACGTGCCCTTGGCCGAGTGGCCCGAGTCCGCCCTCGCCGCCCTCCCCCGCGGACTGTCCCGGCACGTGGTGAGGTTCGCCCACCTCGACGGTGCCGTGGTCGCGGTGAAGGAGACCACGGAGTTCTCGGCCCGCCGCGAGTACCAGTTGCTGCGCCGACTCGAACGGCTGGATGTCCCCTGCGTGGAGCCGGTGGCCGTGGTCGCCGGGCGCACCGATCCGGACGGCGAGCCCCTGCCGACCGTGCTCGTGACCCGGCATCTGAGGTTCTCGCTGCCCTATCGCGCCGTGTTCTCCCGGCGGCTGCACCGGGACACCCTGACCCGGCTGATCGACGCGCTCGCCCTGCTGCTCGTGGAGCTGCACCTGGCCGGCTTCTACTGGGGGGATGTCTCCCTGTCCAACACCCTGTTCCGCCGTGACGCCGGCGCCTTCGCCGCCTACCTGGTGGATGCCGAGACCGGTGAACTGCATCCCTCCCTGTCCCGCGGCCAGCGGGAGCACGACCTCGAGCTGGCCCGGGTCAACGTGGCCGGTGAGCTGATGGACCTGATGTCCGGCGGCCTGGTGGAGGGGGACGTGGACCCCGTGGCCACCTCGCAGCTGATCATCGATGCCTACCGCCGGCTGTGGGAGGAGCTCACCGCGGACATGTCCTTCCGGCCCGGCGAGCGCTGGCGGGTCGAGGAGCGGATCCGCCGCTTGAACTCCCTCGGCTTCGATGTGGAGGAGTACGCCATCCGCACCACCCGGGACGGCTCCGAACTGGTGCTGCAGCCCAAGGTCGTGGACCCGGGTCACCACCAGCGCCGCCTGTTGGGGCTGACCGGCCTGGACGTGCAGGAGAACCAGGCCCGGCGGCTGCTGCGGGACATCGACGAGTACCGGGCCGTCAACCACCCCGAGATGGACGAGCACGAGGCCGCGCACCGGTGGCTGACCGAGGTCTTCGAGCCGGTGGCCCTGTCCATCCCCGCGAACCTATCCGGCAAGCTCGAGCCCGCCGAGGTGATGCACCAGTTGCTCGAACACCGCTGGTACCTCTCCGAGAACCAGTCCCGGTCGGTTCCGCTGGACGAGGCCCTGGAGTCCTACCTCCACACCGTCCTGCCCCACCGTCGGGACGAGGACGCCGTGGTGCTGCATCCGACGACCACCATGCTCAAGGCCGTCGAGCTCCCCTCAGAGAACTACGACTGACCCTCGCGCCCGAGGAGCAGGAAGCCGTGGGGTGGGACGCGGGCGTCGTCGGGAACCGCGGTGCAGGTGCCGTCGGCACCGTGGCCCGCAAGCAGACGGTACCCGCGGAGCTCCTCCGGGATCGGCATCGGCTCCGCGCCCAGGGCCGCCAGCAGGACCACAGAACCGGGTCCGACATCGGCCCCCGCATCCCCGCGCTCAATACCGCGGTCCATCCGCACCCAGCCGCGCTCCTCGTCCACCACGGCGCGGGTGGTGGAGCGGTCGGGGTCGGTCAGTTCGCGGCGTTCGGCGCGCAGCCGTCCCAGCGTCCGGTAGAGCTCCAGCAGCCGGGCGTGCCGACCGGTCTGCGCTTCGTCCCACCGCAGCGTCGAAGCGGCGAACGTCTCCGGGGCCTGCGGGTCCGGTACCGCGTCGTGGCTCCAGGCCATGCGGGCGAACTCCCGGCGCCGCCCCTCTGTCACCGCCTGCGCCAGCTCCGATTCGCGGTGCGCTGTGAAAAACTGCCACGGGGTGGAGGCCGCCCATTCCTCGCCCATGAAGAGCATCGGGGTGAAGGGCCCGGTCAGCAGCAGCGCGGCGCCGATCGCCAGCTGGCCCTCGTCGAGGCTCGCGGTCAGCCGGTCACCGGCGGCGCGGTTGCCGACCTGGTCGTGGTTCTGGGTGCACACCACCAGGGCCTCGGCGGGGATCTGCTCCCCCAGGGGCCGACCGTGCCGGCGTTGTCGGAAGGAGGACCAGCTGCCGTCGTGGAAGAACCCGTGGTTGAGGACCTTGGCCAGGGCGGACAGCGGCGCGAAGTCCGCGTAATAGCCGTCCGTCTCCCCGGTCAGGGCCACGTGGACGGCGTGGTGGAAGTCGTCCGACCACTGCCCCGTCAGGCCGTAGCCGCCCGTTCCCTCGGCCCCGGGGCCGGGCCGGGCCGTGATGAGCCGCGGATCGTTCAGGTCCGATTCGGCCACGAGCAGCAGCGGCCGGCCAAGCCGTTCCGAAAGGGTGTCCGTCTCGGCGGCCAGCTCCTCGAGCACGTGCACGGCACGGGTGTCCTGGAGCGCGTGGACGGCATCCAACCGGAGTCCGTCCACGTGGTAGTCCTCGAACCACATCCGGGCGTTGTCCAGGATGTATCGGCGCACCTCATCCGAGTCCGGCCCGTCCAGGTTGAGGCCGCTGCCCCAGCCGGTGGAGTGCTCGGTCAGGTACGGGCCGAACTGCGGGAGGTAGTTCCCGGCGGGGCCGAGGTGGTTGTAGACCACGTCCTGGATCACGGCCAGCCCGGCCCCGTGGCAGGCGTCCACGAAGCGTTGATAGGCCGCCGGACCGCCGTAGGAGGCGTCCACGGCGTACCAGCCGACTCCGTCATAGCCCCAGTTGCGCGCCCCGCCGAAGGAGTTCACGGGCAGCAGCTCCACGTGGGTCACCCCACACGAGACCAGGTGGTCCAGCTTCAGGGCGGCGGCGTCCAGAGTGCCCTCGTCCGTGAAGGTGCCGAGGTGGAGTTCGTAGATGACCGCCCCCCGCAGCGGACGGCCAGCCCAGTCACCGTCCTGCCACGGATGCGCGGCGCCGTCGACGAGCCGGGACGGCCCATGCACGGTGTCCGGCTGGCACCGCGAGCGCGGGTCCGGGAACGGCCCCTCGCCGTCCACGACGAATCCATACCCCCGGGCTGAGGATGCCAGGTTCGTCCAGTGCGCTCGGACCGGTTCAGCCGGAGTCCACCAGCCGTTGTCCTGCCGGTCCAGGGGAAAACGCTCCGCACCGTCCCAGCGATTCTCGGCGCCGTGGACTGCACCGGGCGGTGCCATGGTCACGGCCAGCTCGACGCTCTCCGCGGACGGCGCCCACACGGACAAAAGCGGAAGGGTCATCCTCGCCTCGCTCATCGCAGCGTATTCCCGTCCTCTGGTACCAGCAGCGCCACCGGGTGGCGTTCGAAGACCTCGGCCAGACGTGTGGTGCCGTCCGCGAAGGCTCCGCCGAAGCGGCGCCCCGTCAGTAGGTCCACCATGGTCTGGCGGGGCAGCACGACGGCGGCGTCCCCCCACCCGCCTTCGTCCTCCAGTCCCAGCGGCCACCGGGTGGCCACGGTGATGCACCCGCCCCGGGTGAAGGCGACCACGTGGTCCGATGCCTCACCGAGGACGTCGAGTTCCTGATACCGGGTGAACCACTCGGGGTGCTCCCGGCGGGCGCGCAGGGCGCGGGAGGTGATGAGCATCTTCAGTCCAGCGGCGTACTCGGCAAGCGCGGCGCCATCGGGCCGGGTCGAGCCGTCCTCGAGCTCTACCGGGGCCGGGAACTCGGGCTCCCACCCGTCGTCGAGCCGCGCCAGCAGGGCCGTCCGCTCCCGGAAGTCCACGGCCCGGCGGTTGTCCGGGTCCACGAGGGTGGGGAACGGGATCTCGGTGCCCTGGTAGACGTCCGGAATGCCGGGCATGGTGAGCTGGATGAGCTTCATGGCCACCTGGTTGGTCACGCCTGGAACGGCGATCCGGTCGGCGATCCGCTGGATCTCGTCCCGCAATACGCCCGCGCCGGTGGCCCGCTCGGCGAGGTCCGCGAGCGCGGCCTCGAACTCCTCGTCCTGTTCGGTCCACGTGGTGCGGGTCGCGGCCTCGCGGGCGGCTTTGAGCGCGTAGTCGGCCAGCCGCTGGGTCTCCAGCGGAGAGCCGTCCACCGGCCAGGCGCCCACGATGGTCTCCCACAACAGCTTCTCGAACGGCCCGTCTCCCAGCGGGGCCAGTTCCCTGAGCCGGTCCAGGGTGCGGACCCACTCCCCCGGGATCTCGGACAGCACGTCGATCCGGGCCCGGACGTCCTCGCTGCGCTTGGTGTCATGCGTGGAGAGCGTGGTCATGGTGCGGGGCATGCGCGCCTGGCGGTCGCCCTGCAACTCGTGGAATCGTTCCAACTCCAGCGCGAACGACGACGGGTCCCCACCGACCTCGTTCAGCGACGCCAGCCGCGTGTACCGGTAGAAGGCGGTGTCCTCCACTCCCTTGGCCATGACCATCCCGGAGGTCTGCTGGAAACGTTCGCCCACGGGGTGATCCGGATCGGCCAGCAGCGGCAGGAACGCCTCGACCGCCTCCGCCAGGTCGGGACGGCGGCGCACCGCCTCCGCGGCGGCGTCGTCCAGGTGCTGGCGCCCGGTCGGCAGATAGGAACGGTAGACGGGAAAGCAGGCGAGCAGTTCCGCCAGGGCGTCATGGACGAGGTGTTCACCGGATCCGTCGTCGTCCGGGATCAGCCCGGGGACGAGCCGCGTCAGGCGTTCGACCTCGGAGCGGAGCATGCCATCCACCACGGCACGCTTGGTCCCGTGGATCATCTCCGCCCACACCACCTCGGCGGCTGCGGCGGTCTCCCCGGCGGGGTCCTCGGTGCGGTCCCACCCACCGAGACGCCCGGCCACCTCGTCGAGTTCAGGGGCTCCGGCCGGGTCCGTGAGGATGCGGTCCACCTCCCCGAGGGCGTCGTAGCCGGTGGTGCCGTCCATGGGCCAGGCGGCGGGCAGTCGTTCGCCGGGTTCCAGGATCTTCTCTCCGAGCAGGTAGATCCCCCCGGTGGCCTGCCGCAGGTTCTCGAAGTATCCGCCCGGATCCGCCAGCCCGTCCGGATGGTCCACGCGAAGACCGTCCACGAGTCCGTCGCGGACCCAGGACAGGATCTCGCGGTGGGTCTCGGCGAAGACCCGTGGGATCTCCACCCGCACCCCGGCCAGGGAGTTGACCGCGAAGAAGCGGCGGTAGTTGAGGTTCTCGTCCGCCTCACGCCACGGCATCAGCCGGTAGTTCTGCTTCTCGTGTGCGGCGCGGGCTACAGCCTCTTCCCCGGCTGGGTCACCGTCCGTGTTCCCGACAGCGGCGCGCGCCGCCTCCTCGGTGCCCGGTGCCAGGGGGAAGACGTTCTCGTAGTAGTGCAGTTCCCCGTCCACCACGCGCAGCCTCGCGAGTTCGGCCTCCGGGTCCTCGTCGGTGCCGTCCCCGAGGACGGGCAGCCAGATGCGGGAGTCCCCGGCGGCCCAGTCGATGTCGAAGGCCATCGCGTACTTGGAGGCTTGGCCGTGCTTGAGAAGGTCCCACCACCAGGCGTTGTCCTTGGGGGTGTCCACGCCCACATGGTTCGGCACGATGTCGGCGAGGATCCCGCCGCCGGCCGCGTGCACGGCCTCGGCCAGCTCACGCAGTCCGGTCTCCCCACCGCGGGCGTCATCCACCTGGGTGGGGTCCACCACGTCGTAGCCGTGGCTGGAGCCCTCCTCTGAGCCGAGCATCGGAGACAGGTAGAGCCAGTCGACGCCCAGGTCCCGCAGATAGGGCAGGACCTCTCGGGCACTGGCGAGCGTGAAGTCCGCGGTGAGCTGCAGACGGTAGGTGGATGCGGGGACGTTCTGCGGGCTGGTCACGTGGTGCACGGTAGCAAACCTGACCGGCCCTATTCTTCGGGTTGCTCGGGCGGCTGGGTCAGGTCCCGCGAGATCTGTGGTTCGCCCGAGTCCTCGAAGGTGATCAGCACATCCTGGTGGACCGTGCCGTCCGGCATGGTGACGTCCGCGTTGAGCGCGTTGCCCCGCCACTCCTTGCCCTGCACGGATTCGACCCCGTACTTGGCGGCCACGTTGTCCTGGACGGCGTCCTGCCAGGCCTGATTGCCGAAGACGGAGTAGACGATGGCGGCCACGCCGATCACCAGCACCCCGGCTCCGGCGACGGTCTCGCGGACGGCATCCCTGAGCCGGTCCGGCCCTGCGTAGCGGGCGTCCTCGTCGTCGAGGTGGGCCCGGTAGCGCTTGCGCCGCCACAGGCCGTGGGCGACGACGGCCAGGCCCGCGACGGCCAAGAGGATGCCGATCCATTGGGCGACGAGCGGGGTCTGGAGGTCGATCGGTGCGTACATGCCTCCATTGTCTCCCGGATGGCCGCCCTGCAGGCCCCGCTCCGTGCCGGTTACTTGCGCAGGGTGTAGCCACGTGTCCCGGCCATGTCGGCCAACTGGCTCGTGTCGATCCAGAACGGCGCGGTCCAGGGGTCGTAGACCAGGAACGTGTCGTTGACGGTGTTGTAACCCACCACGGCCATGTGGTGACGCAGGGTGAATCGGCCTCCGGTCTTCTCCCGCTGGAGGGGAGGTTGCTCGTCCGGGGTCGCCGCGATGTTGATGACCACGGGGGCACCGCCGTCAATGGACCGTCGCGCGCCGGTCCGGAACTCGCGGGTCTGGGCCAGGTTCGCGTCCGCGCCTGGGATGGTCTTCACCGTGTACCGGACATCGAACGGCGCGTGATAGTCCAGCACGCGGGCCACCTGGTGCAGCCAGGTCCCCTCCCGGTCGGTCTGGGCCGCCGTGGCCAGGGACTTCTGCGAGAAGTCGAGGCGGAACGCGGACAGGGTGATCGCCATGGAGGCCGGTCCGCACCAATAGCCGTTGGGCTGCGCCTCGTAGTCGGCGCGGAGAACGGCAACGCCCCGCTTCGGGCGTTCCGGCAGGTAGCGCTTGCCCAGACGGGAGACATCCGACTTGGCGTTGCCCGCCTCGAAGTCCCGGATGAGATAGCCGCCGTGGACCCAGCCCTTCACGGAGCCGAACGTGATCTCCCGCCACGTGGCTCCGCTGACGGACGAGCTGCGCCCGGTCCAGACCACCTTGGTGTTGCGGGCCAGGGAGGCGACCTTCCGGTAGCCCGTCCCGGCCCCCGAGCGCACGTTGAGGCCGTCGTCGGCGATGACGACATACCGGTACGCCAGCGGGATCTCGGGTTCGGGTTCCGGCTCGGGTGCCGGCTCTGGCTTCGGGGCCGGCTTCGGCGGCGTGGCCGGTGGTTTCGGCTGTCCGTTCAGATGCGTCTCGAGGCCGTAGAGGAACTTGGCGGTCTCGCCGCGTCCTACTTGCCGCGAGGGGCGGAAGATACCATCCGCGTAGCCCGCGACCATCTCGTTCTCGGAGAGCCAGGAGATGTCCCGGTAGGCGGGCGCCGTCGTCGGGACGTCGGAGAACACCGCAGCGGACGGGGCCGTGTAGTCGGTTTCCCCGCCATAGCGGAACAGGTAGCGGGCGAGCTCCACGCGGGAGATCGAGCGATTCGGGCGGAAGGTGCCGTCCGTATAGCCGGTCACGATCTCCTGCTCGTGCATCCAGGAGATGGCGGTGAAGCCCTCGTCACCGGCCCGCGGCTGCACGTCCTCGAAGTCTGCGGCGGTGCCCGGCTCATGGGTTTCCCCGGACATCCGGTAGATCATCACCGCGGCCTCCTTCCGGGTGATCTCCCGGTAGACACCGAAGCTGTGGTCCGCGTACCCCTTGGACAGGTCCGCGCAGGCCATCCAGGTGACATGGGTGTAGAACGTGGTCTTCGGCGCGACGTCCGTGAAGTCCTGTTTGCAGGGGCCCAGGTGCGCGGCGGCCGCACCGGTGGACGCATCGGCGCGGCCGCGGGCGGCATCCGGCCCCGCGTTCTTGCCCTGCACGGCGTCCAGGACGGAGTCGTCGAGGACCGGGAGCGACTCGTCGAACTCGGTCGTCTGGTCCAGCGGGCTCAGGTGCTCGGAGTCGGCCACGGCCGGAGCGGCCAGGGCCAGTCCCGGCAGCAGCAGACCCAGGCTGAGCGCGGTGGCGAGGAGGCCCGCGCGGCGGCGCCGCGGGGCAGGCTGAGGCTGACGGGACACGGTGTCGCCCTTCGTCGGTGGAATGATGGGCAGGGCGTTTCCCTCCACCCTCCCGCGAGCATGATAACCGAACCAGGTCTCCGCGGGGTGACGGGGCTTACAACGGCCCATCGGCCGAGCGGATCGGGCGGGCGGTGTGGTGGGATATCCCCATGAAGCTCTCTACCTATCGACTGCCCGGCTCGGACCCAGACACCCCGGGCGCCACGTTCGCCGCACTCGTCACGGAGACCGACGGTCCCCGCGCCACGGCCGCCGTCGAGCTGGAAGGCGTGGTCGACGTCGGGGACTTCCTGTCCCTGCCGGAACCGGACCGCACCGAGCTGGTGGAGGCCGCCCTGGCCGCAGCCGCGGAGGACCCCTCCCGGATCCTGGACGCCTCGACACTGGAGCCCGCCACGCTCATCCCGTTCCCCACCAAGGTGTTCTGCATCGGGCTGAACTATCGAAACCACATCCTGGAGACCGGGCTGGAGCTGCCGGAGCACCCCTCGATCTTCACCAAGTTCGCCCAGACGCTCACCGGGGCCACGGATGCCATCGAGGTCCCGGCCGAGGACCACCGGCTGGACTGGGAGGGCGAGCTGTGCATCGTCATCGGCGAGCCCGGCCGTCGGATCCCCGAGGACCAGGCTGCCGCCCATATTGCCGGTTACGCCATCTCCAATGACGTCTCCGTCCGCGGCTACCAGGGCCGCACCACGGAATGGACGCAGGGAAAGGTCTGGGAGGAGACCACACCGATCGGCCCGTGGCTGGTCACGCCGGACGAATACGCGCCGGGCGCCACGATCACCACCCGCGTCAACGGTGAGGTCATGCAGCACGATTCCACCGGGGACCTCGTGTTCGGCGCCGAGAAGCTCGTCTCCTATATTTCCGACCTGGTCACCCTGCTGCCCGGGGATCTCATCCTCACCGGCACTCCCGCCGGGGTCGCCCTGGCCCGGAAGAACGACTCCGGCCGGCGCCCCTGGCTGAAAGCCGGAGACGTCCTGGAGACGGAGATCGAGGGCCTGGGCCTGCAGCGGAACGAGATCCGATGACCCCCGGATTCACCACCTGTGATCTCTATGACGCGGACGAGACGCTGCAGTCCTGTTCGCTCCAGTTCGAGGACCTCGGCGCCCGGTCGGTGTTCACCGGCCCCGTGCGGACCATCCGCTGCCACCGGGACAACGGGCTGATCAAACAGGTCCTGAACTCCCCCGGACACGGCGCCGTCCTCGTGGTGGACGGCGGCGGCTCCCTGGAGTCCGCCCTCATGGGCGACCTGATCGCCGGGGCCGCCGTGCGGAACGGCTGGGCCGGAGTGGTCATCCACGGGGCCATCCGGGACCGGGCCGTGGTCCGCACCCTGGACCTGGGCGTCAAGGCCCTGGGGTCCAATCCCCGCAAGTCCGCCAAGGACGGGGCCGGCGAGGCGGACGTCCCCGTGGAGTTCGGCGGGGTGACGTTCACCCCGGGTGCCACCCTCTGGGCGGACGAGGACGGCATCCTGGTCACACCGTGACTGAGCTTCCGGGCACGCCCCGCCCCCTCAACATCCTCGGCGCCGGCCGGGCGGGGACCTCGCTCGCCCGGGCCGCCGCCTCGGCCGGTCTCCCCGTGCGGATCGCGTCCAGCCGGCCACCCACCGCGATGCGCCTGCACCTGGCCCAGTACGCGCCCCGGACCACCGCGGTGGCGGCAGCGGAGATCGCGCAGGACGGGACGGAACAGCCGATCGTGGTGCTGATGGTCCCCCAGGAGGACCTCGACTCCGTGGACCCGGACTGGCTGGATGGCTGCGTCCTCGTGGACGCCACCAACCGCTGGGCCGAGGAGCCGCTCCCGGGCTGGCTCCAATCCGCGCTCGACGCCGGCCGGTCCAGTTCCCAAGCTGTGGCCGCCCGGTTCTCCGGCGCCACAGTGGTGAAGGCTCTGAACCACGTCAGCCACTGGGACCTGGACACCGCGGGCCGATCCCCGGGCCCCGAGCGGCGAGCGCTGGGAGTGGCCTCGGACAGCGAGGATGCCGCGGCCGCCGTCGGGCGATTGGCCGTTGACCTGGGGTTTGTCCCGGTACTGCTGCCCGGGCTGGCCGCCGGCCGGACCCTGGAGCCGGACGGGCCGGTCTTCAACCGGCCGATGTCCGCGCCCGAGCTGGCCCTCCTCACCGGCGGTACTGTGGTGCAGGACTGAAGGGAACGGCTCCGGCTCTCCCCGAAGCGATCCGAACTGAGTCGATGCTGGCAAGCGAGAGCAGGGGACGCCCGATGCCCACCGACACCGCCCACGTCCGAACCGGACGGCGCGCCACACCTCTCACCAGAACGGCCACCAGGGCGGCGACCAGGGCTACCGGCTGGGTGGCGGCGTTCGGCCTGGCGCTCGGGCTGCTGGCCGCGGTGCCGGCGGCCCTCGTCCTGGGGGCCTCCCCCGCCCAGGCTGACCAAGCCGAGGAGGTCATCCTCGAGGACGGCGCCGGGGTCATCCACGAGCCGACCCTGCGCGAGGGCCTGGACGGGATCTCCTTCTATGAACCGACCACCGTGGTGGTCTGGACGCAGCGCGGCGAGGCCGAGTCCAACCTCAACGAGCGACTTCTGGCCGATGCCCGCGAGAACCATCCGGAGTGGATCACCGATGACGGGCAGAAGTGGACGGACGGTCTGTTCGTCTACGCGATCGACCCGGAGGGCCGCCTGCAGGGCGTCTATTTCGGTGAGGACCGCAAGGTCGGCCTGGACCTCCAGGAGGACATCCGGGAGGATGCGGTGGACTCCCTGCGGGAGGCCAACTGGACCCAGGCCGCCCTCGATGCCACCGAGTCCGCCGCGGCCGTGATGAATCGGCCCTGGTACCGGCACCCCGGGCTGTGGGTTGGCGGCGGGGTCCTGGTGGTCATCGGCGGCATCGTCGGCGGGGTGAGCGCCGCCAGCAGGAAGAGCCAGCGGCAGAAGGCCCAGGCGGAACTGGACCGGGGGAACCGGGCCTTCGCCAACGTCAGCACGGACCTCGAGGCCACGGAGTTGAACGCCCATACCGTGCCCGAGGATTCCACGTACGGGGCCATGGTGCTGGAGCGGTACCGAACGTTCCACGAACGCTATCTGCAGGCCGCCCGGGAGAACGACCGGTTGTCCGGCATCCCGGCGAAGAAGCTGCACCGCAAGGAACACCGTCAGGCCATCACCGCCTACATGAAGCAGGCAGAGGAACTCGACCAGCTCGACGACACCGTGGGCAGCACCAACACGCTGTTGAACAAGTATCCGGGCTGGCCCGAGGCCTGGGACATCCAGACCGCGCCGATGCGGGAGGACCTGGGGCAGATCGACGAGCTGGTGACGGGGCAGCACAAGCTCAAGGCCGACCAGCTCTCGCCGTTGCGCTCCTTCCGGCCCGAGGCGGAACGGGAGTTGGAGCGGCTAGGCGCGGGCCTGGAGACCGGCCAACTCTCCCCGGACGAGGCACTCGACGGACTGGATGCCCTGCGGGTCCGCCTGACCGGGCTGCTGGACGACTACGCCAAGGCCCAGATCGACGCCTTCGCCACGTCCGATGCCGAGCGTCAGACCCTGCAGCAGGAACTGGAACGAGAACGCCACCGCGCCTCCCGCCGTCCTGGCTCGATCCTGGACACGGTGCACCAGCCCGGATGGTTCTGGACCGCGACCGCCTTCCACCTCGGATACTCCTCGGGCCAGTCCCACGTGGTGACGGCGCGGGAACAGGCGGAGGCCTCCTCCTCAAACTCCTCGACCGGATACGGCAGCTCCGGCGGCAGCTTCTCCGGCGCCGGCTCCTCCTCCAGCTTCTGAGGGGAATGGTGCGAGGAATGTTGCTGATGAGTCCGGGGTTGACAAGGTCATGAGCACTGACGCACGCCAGGATCCGTTGGCCTTCTACCTGGACAAGTCCGACCCCGCCGCGTGGAAGGCCGTGGGCGGATTGGCCGTCGCCGCGAAGGACGCCGCCCGGAAGGCCGGCCTGGACGATCAACTCGTGGAGCTCGTGAACCTGCGCATCTCCCAGATCAACGGCTGCGCCTACTGCCTCGAGGTCCACACCCGCAAGGGGATCGACGCCGGCCTCGACTCCCAGCGCCTCGGCCTGTTGGCTGCCTGGCGGGAGGCGGACGCCCTGTACAGCGAGACCGAGCGGGCCGCCCTGGACCTGGCCGAGACGGTCACCATGCTGCCCGGCCAGGAGGACCAGCACGTCAGCCAGCTGATGAGCCACCATGTGCTGACGGACGAGCAGTACTCCGCCGTCCAGTGGCTGGCCATCACCATGAACGTCACCAACCGCATCTCCATCCTGTCCCACCACCCGGTCAGGCGCCGTTGAACAGCTGGAAGCGAGGCAAGCGCCATGAGCAACACCGAGACTGACCCGCAGGAGACCGTCTGCAGGACCAAGCCGTCCACTGGTCCGCGCTTCACCGAGGGCCTCTCGAACGGCGTGGACCCGCACACCGGTGGCACCGGCACGGTCGAGCTCCTCGAACCCCGCGCGGTCCCGCTCGGCGGGCCCCGGGCCATGACCGTCAAACGCACCCTGCCGCAGCGGGCCCGCTCCCTGATCGGCGCCTGGTGCTTCTTGGACTTCTACGGCCCGGATGACGTCTCCGCCACCGGGGGCATGGCGGTCCCCCGTCACCCTCACACGGGGCTGGCGACCGTCTCCTGGCTGTTCACCGGGCGGGTGGACCACATCGACTCCGCCGGTCATTGGGCCACCGTCCGCCCCGGTGAGGTCAACCTCATGAACGCCGGTTCCGGGATCACCCATTCGGAGTACTCCACGGCGGACACCACCGTCCTCCACGGTGCCCAGCTCTGGTACGCCTTCCCGGAGCACGCCCGTGCCACCGCTCCCTCGCTCGAGGCCCACCGACCCGAGCCGGTGACCGGGCCCGGCTACACCGCCCGCGTCTTCCTCGGCTCCCTGCTGGGATCCACCTCCCCGGTGAAGACCCACCTGCCGCTCACGGGCGTGGAGTTGCGAATGGACCCCGGCACCACGCTGGAGGTGGACGTCCCCGCTGGCCACGAGCATGGCCTGCTCCAGGTCACCGGGACCATCTCCCTGGACGGGGTCGAGATTCCCGAGGACCACCTCGGCTTCGTCGGTCCCGGCCGGACCCGCCTGAGGATCACCTCCGGATCGGACCCCGTCATCGCGCTGCTGATCGGCGGCGAGCCCCTGGGCGAGCAGATCATCATGTGGTGGAACTTCGTGGGCCGCACCCACGAGGAGATCGTGGCCTGGCGCGCCGCCTACCAAGCCGAGATGGGCTTCGAGGTGCCATGGGAGGACTCCCCACTGACCGGCGCTGCGCTGGGCGCACCGGTGTCCGCAGATCTGCTGGACGCCACGATCGGCACCAGCTATCGCGATGGCCGGACTTTCCCGCAGTTCGGCGACTTCCCGGCGGACACCCCCGCCCCACTGCCCGCCCCGGCACTGCCCACCACCCGCATGCGGCCCCGCGCCAATCCTCCGGCGAAGTAGACCAGATCCCCTCGTCCACCACCAACCATCAAGGAGACACGAGAGCCCATGAGTGACCAGACACCATCCCTGGACCACCCGCAGGTCGTCCAGGGCAGCAAGCCGCGGTACGAGATCCACGTGGACGCCTCGGGCGAGCCGGCCGGCAAGACCTACTTCACCGAGCATGCAGCGGCCGATGGGACCCGGCAGCGGATCTTCCCCCATACCGAGGTGTCCGAGGAGTACAGCGGCCATGGGCTCGCCTCGACCCTGGTCCGCGGCGCGTTGGACCAGTCCATTGCCGAGGGGTACCGGATCGTCGCCGTCTGCCCGTATGTGAAGGGGTGGATCGAGAAACACCCTGAGTACCAGGAGCATGTGGACGCCACCAAGCCGGAGCACCTGCAGGCGCTCGAGCGCCGGTAGACCTAAGAACACCAAGAACAAAGCCGGCCGGGAGCATCTGATGATGCTCCCGGCCGGCTTCTCGTGGTCGGGGTGACAGGATTTGAACCTGCGGCCTCGTCGTCCCGAACGACGCGCGCTACCAAGCTGCGCCACACCCCGTGGAGAGTGGTTCCATGCCGAGTCCGGCGGGGAACCACAGTGGTCTATCCTAGCCGCCCGTTCCCGGATTCACCAAAACGATCCATGGAGGCGAGCGGCACGGACACTAGACTGGTCACGTCAGCAGATCAGTTCAGGCGAGACGGAGAGACGTGGCCACCGAGGCGGAGGAGTTCGGCGCTTTCAGGGACTTCCTGGCGTCACGCCCGAACCTGGTCGGTCTGGCCGCCTTCCTCGTCGTCTTCATCGGTGTGGGCCTTCTGTCCGACTCGATCCTCGCGGCCTTCCTCGCGGCAGCCCTGGGATACGGGGCGGGCCTGATCCTGACACCGGTCCACCGCCAGACCTATTCCTCTGGCATCCCCGTGCGCGGTGCAACCCGGGAGGAGATGGAAGGACAGCTCGCGGAGGTCCGCCGCCGGATCCGCAGCCATGGCGCTCAGCTTCCCCCGGCCGCCCAGCACGACCTGTCCGTGATCACTGTGCACTTGGGCGAGATGATCGACCGCTGGGATCTCGTCCAGCAGGCTCCGGAGCAACGCCTGTCCATCGAATCCCTCGTGTACCAGTACCTGCCGAGCACGCTTGACGTGTTCCTCCGTCTGCCCGACTCGGCCAAGCCGGCAGCTGCCCCGGAATGGACCCAGCAACTGCGTCTGCTGGCCACCGAGGTCTCCCGCAGCCGGGACACCGTCCTGAAGCACGACCTCGAGTCGATGCGCAACAACGGACGAGTGCTCGAGCAGAAGTTCGAGGACGGGGACCTCAAGATGTTCCGGGAGAACGGCCTCTAGGACTCCTCGCGGCCCTCGCCCGGTTCACTGTGCTCGGCGAGGCTGCCCCCGGTGAAGCGAGTGAACGCTCCCAGGACCGCGGTCCATTCTTCCAGCCACGACGTCGGCTCATTCCCTCGGACGCTCAGCTCCGCTCCCCCACGGGGACCGGTGGACCAGGATATGTAGAGCCGAACGGGAGAATCAGTCGCGTCCCGGTGTCTGCCCCACCAGTCGAGCTCCAAGGTACCCTCCGCCGCACCCGCCAGAGCCGCCCACTCGTAGGGGGGATCCTGGTCACCGGCCGGGCCTTCCGCGTTCTCTTCCAACAGGGCGCCTTCACCGAAGTACACGTGGCCCGACTCCCCGGTGGCACGAAACTCCCGCGGCCACCAGAGATGGGTGTCATCCACGAATGCCCCGACCGCCTGGTCCAAGTCCAGCGGGATGGAGGCGTTCAAGGCATGTGTGGCCTCAGCCGACGCAGGACCACTGTTCACCACCGTTCCGGGCACCACATCCCCCGTCGAGGCTCCCGCATCCGTGCTCGGAGGGCCATGCTCGCCACTGGTGGGGACGGCGAACGGGTCAAGGAACAGACTCTCAGACATGCCCCTCATCAAACCATGCCGACCGGGACTTGAACGCGCGTACGGGGAGCTGCTGACCGTGGCTTCTCTCCGCAAGGCCAGTTAAACACAGAAGCCCTGGACCGTGAGGTCCAGGGCTTCTGTTCAATGGTTGTCCGGCGGCGTCCTACTCTCCCACATCCTCCCGGATGCAGTACCATCGGCGCAGTGGGCCTTAGCTTCCGGGTTCGGAATGGGACCGGGCGTTTCCCCCACGCTATGACCGCCGTAACCCTGTTACCACCTCTGTCGACACTCACACCCCGTCACAGGGGGTGGGTGTTCGGTCGGGGGTAGTCTCTGGTTTCCCTGCCCCACACCGCCGTCCCCTGGTGTTGAGCCCGGGGCGGGGTGGTGTGGTTCGAGGGGGGTTACAACTTACCTTGTTGCACTGTTCAGTTTTTCCGCCCCGTCCGCACTGTCCCATCGATGATGGTCCCGTGCCGGGGTGGTGGTTCGGTTGGTTGTTGTTCCGCAACCGCATAGTGGACGCTACGCATCTGGCCCTCTCATACCCTTTGAAGCGTGTATGAGAGATGCTTGTGTGTATAAGTTATCGGCCTATTAGTACCGGTCGGCTTCACAAGTCGTTAGTCCTTGCTTCCACGTCCGGCCTATCAACCCAGTGATCTGCTGGGGGCCTCCCGACCCGAAGGTCGTGGAAATCTCATCTCGAAGCTGGCTTCCCGCTTAGATGCTTTCAGCGGTTATCCTTCCCGAACGTAGCTAATCAGCGGTGCACCTGGCGGTACAACTGACATACCAGAGGTTCGTCCGTCCCGGTCCTCTCGTACTAAGGACAGACCTTCTCAAATTTCCTGCGCGCGCAGAGGATAGGGACCGAACTGTCTCACGACGTTCTGAACCCAGCTCGCGTACCGCTTTAATGGGCGAACAGCCCAACCCTTGGGACCTACTCCAGCCCCAGGATGCGACGAGCCGACATCGAGGTGCCAAACCATGCCGTCGATATGGACTCTTGGGCAAGATCAGCCTGTTATCCCCGAGGTACCTTTTATCCGTTGAGCGACGGCCGTTCCACAACGGGCCGCCGGATCACTAGTCCCGACTTTCGTCCCTGCTCGAGCTGTCGCTCTCACAGTCAAGCCCCCTTGTGCACTTGCACTCGACACCTGATTGCCAACCAGGCTGAGGGGACCTTTGGGCGCCTCCGTTACATTTTGGGAGGCAACCGCCCCAGTTAAACTACCCATCAGGCACTGTCCCTGACCCGGATCACGGGCCGAAGTTAGATGTCCAGAGTGACCAGAGTGGTATTTCAACGATGACTCCACACGAACTAGCGTCCATGCTTCAACGTCTCCCACCTATCCTACACAAGCCACACCGAACACCAATACCAAACTATAGTAAAGGTCTCGGGGTCTTTCCGTCCTTCTGCGCGTAACGAGCATCTTTACTCGTAGTGCAATTTCGCCGAGTTCACAGTTGAGACAGCGGGGAAGTCGTTACTCCATTCGTGCAGGTCGGAACTTACCCGACAAGGAATTTCGCTACCTTAGGATGGTTATAGTTACCACCGCCGTTTACTGGGGCTTAAATTCTCAGCTTCGCTCGTGAGAGCTAACCGGTCCTCTTAACCTTCCAGCACCGGGCAGGAGTCAGTCCGTATACATCGTCTTGCGACTTCGCACGGACCTGTGTTTTTGATAAACAGTCGCTTCCCCCTGGTCTCTGCGGCCCATACACCCTCCACACAGCAAGTGTGCTTCAGGCTCAGGGCCCCCCTTCTCCCGAAGTTACGGGGGCATTTTGCCGAGTTCCTTAACCATGATTCTCTCGATCGCCTTAGTATTCTCTACCTGACCACCTGTGTCGGTTTGGGGTACGGGCGGCTAGAACCTCGCGTCGATGCTTTTCTTGGCAGCATAGGATCACCGGATCCCCCACCTAGTGGGGGCCTATCGGGTCTCAGGCACACGCCTGGCGGATTTGCCAACCAGACACCCTACACCCTTGGACCAGGTCAATTCCATTGCCTGGCCCGGCTACCTTCCTGCGTCACACCTGTTAATACGCTTGCCTTATCGGTTCAGGTCCCGCGCTCCCCTACCACGTCCCCCGAAGGGGATCCAGGCAGGTTCGGGCGGTTAGTATCACCGACTCAGCATGGGCGGTTCTTCGCCGGTACGGGAATATCAACCCGTTGTCCATCGACTACGCCTGTCGGCCTCGCCTTAGGTCCCGACTTACCCAGGGCAGATTAGCTTGACCCTGGAACCCTTGGTCATCCGGCGGACGGGTTTCTCACCCGTCTTTCGCTACTCATGCCTGCATTCTCACTCGTGCACAATCCACCGACGCTTACGCCCCGGCTTCACCTCGTACACGACGCTCCCCTACCCACCCAACTTATGTTGAATGCCACGGTTTCGGCGGTGTGCTTGAGCCCCGCTACATTGTCGGCGCGGAATCACTTGACCAGTGAGCTATTACGCACTCTTTCAAGGGTGGCTGCTTCTAAGCCAACCTCCTGGTTGTCACAGCAACTCCACATCCTTTCCCACTTAGCACACGCTTAGGGGCCTTAACCGGTGGTCTGGGCTGTTTCCCTCTCGACCATGAAGCTTATCCCCCACGGTCTCACTGCCACGCTCTCACTTCCCGGCATTCGGAGTTTGGCTGACGTCAGTAACCTTGTAGGGCCCATCTGCCATCCAGTAGCTCTACCTCCGGGAAGAAACACGTGACGCTGCACCTAAATGCATTTCGGGGAGAACCAGCTATCACGGAGTTTGATTGGCCTTTCACCCCTACCCACAGCTCATCCCCTCCATTTTCAACTGAAGTGGGTTCGGTCCTCCACGCGCTCTTACACGCGCTTCAACCTGGCCATGGGTAGATCACTCCGCTTCGGGTCTAGACCGTGCCACTCAAACGCCCTATTCAGACTCGCTTTCGCTACGGCTTCCCCACACGGGTTAACCTTGCGACACAGCACTAACTCGCAGGCTCATTCTTCAAAAGGCACGCCGTCACCCCTCAAGGCTCCGACGGATTGTAGGCACATGGTTTCAGGTACTATTTCACTCCCCTCCCGGGGTGCTTTTCACCATTCCCTCACGGTACTGATCCGCTATCGGTCAACAGGTAGTATTCAGGCTTACCAGGTGGTCCTGGCAGATTCACACGGGATTTCTCGGGCCCCGTGCTACTCGGGCACACTCTCTAAGCGGCGGTACGCATTCGCACTACGGGACTCTCACCCTCTACGGTCAGCCATCCAAAGCTGTTCGCATATACGCCCGCTCCTCACCACCCCAAGCCGGCAGACCTGGGACGAAAGGGCCCACAACCCCGACCACGCAACCCCTGCCGGGTATCACACGTGAACGGTTTAGCCCCATCCGCTTTCGCTCGCCACTACTCACGGAATCACTTTTGTTTTCTCTTCCTGCAGGTACTGAGATGTTTCACTTCCCTGCGTTCCCTCCAACCGGCCTATGTGTTCAACCGGCGGTCACACACTCGTAGGTGTGCGGGGTTCCCCCATTCGGAAATCCTGGAATCAACGTCCGGTTATCGACTCCTCCAGGCTTATCGCAGATTCCCACGTCCTTCATCGGCTCCTGTTGCCAAGGCATCCACCATGCGCCCTGAAAAACTTAGCCACACAAGGCCAAGCCCTCAATGAGCAACACCCACCACCAACCACCCACCAAAAGCAGGAGGTCAACAACGGGTGTATCAAAAGATGACTACATTCTCGGCGCCACCACACACCACCAGGGGGCGATATGCGGCAGCAATAAAAATAAGATGCTCGCGTCCACTATGCAGTTCCCAAACAACAACCCGCACCACATCTCCCACACCAACCCACAAAAGGAGTCAATGCTTCAGCATGGCCGGAACCAGACCACAGGCCCGGAACAACCACCCCACACCACACCACCACCGACCCCCCACCAAAGGAAGACCAAGCGATCATGCGCTGCACGAGCAGCCGGTCCTGTTGTCCCAGGACCCAACAGTGTGCCAACACCCCAACCCATCCAAACCAGCAGTCCTTCCACACGACGGCGCGACATCCCGGGCAACACCCAAGACGCCCATTCCAGACGCAGTACTACGACCACCAGCCGGTACGGCCAGGGCACTATTCGTTGATGTTCCACCCATGAGCAACTCGCCGACCCACGAACGGGGCCGCTACGAGCACTACACCTGAACCACACACCCACAAACACAAAGATCTGCAGGCCTGATAGCTAAGGGGCTCCTTAGAAAGGAGGTGATCCAGCCGCACCTTCCGGTACGGCTACCTTGTTACGACTTAGTCCCAATCGCCAGTCCCACCTTCGACGGCTCCCCCCACAAGGGTTGGGCCACCGGCTTCGGGTGTTACCGACTTTCGTGACTTGACGGGCGGTGTGTACAAGGCCCGGGAACGTATTCACCGCAGCGTTGCTGATCTGCGATTACTAGCGACTCCGACTTCATGGGGTCGAGTTGCAGACCCCAATCCGAACTGAGACCGGCTTTTTGGGATTAGCTCCACCTCACAGTATCGCAACCCATTGTACCGGCCATTGTAGCATGCGTGAAGCCCAAGACATAAGGGGCATGATGATTTGACGTCGTCCCCACCTTCCTCCGAGTTGACCCCGGCAGTCTCCCATGAGTCCCCGGCATAACCCGCTGGCAACATGGAACGAGGGTTGCGCTCGTTGCGGGACTTAACCCAACATCTCACGACACGAGCTGACGACAACCATGCACCACCTGTGAACCCGCCCCAAAGGGGAAAGACCATCTCTGGCCCGGTCGGGAACATGTCAAGCCTTGGTAAGGTTCTTCGCGTTGCATCGAATTAATCCGCATGCTCCGCCGCTTGTGCGGGCCCCCGTCAATTCCTTTGAGTTTTAGCCTTGCGGCCGTACTCCCCAGGCGGGGCACTTAATGCGTTAGCTGCGGCGCGGAAAACGTGGAATGTCCCCCACACCTAGTGCCCAACGTTTACGGCATGGACTACCAGGGTATCTAATCCTGTTCGCTCCCCATGCTTTCGCTCCTCAGCGTCAGTAACAGCCCAGAGACCTGCCTTCGCCATCGGTGTTCCTCCTGATATCTGCGCATTTCACCGCTACACCAGGAATTCCGGTCTCCCCTACTGCACTCTAGTCTGCCCGTACCCACCGCAGATCCGGGGTTAAGCCCCGGACTTTCACGGCAGACGCGACAAACCGCCTACGAGCTCTTTACGCCCAATAATTCCGGATAACGCTCGCGCCCTACGTATTACCGCGGCTGCTGGCACGTAGTTAGCCGGCGCTTCTTCTGCAGGTACCGTCACCCGAAAGCTTCTTCCCTACTGAAAGAGGTTTACAACCCGAAGGCCGTCATCCCTCACGCGGCGTCGCTGCATCAGGCTTGCGCCCATTGTGCAATATTCCCCACTGCTGCCTCCCGTAGGAGTCTGGGCCGTGTCTCAGTCCCAGTGTGGCCGGTCACCCTCTCAGGCCGGCTACCCGTCGTCGCCTTGGTGAGCCATTACCTCACCAACAAGCTGATAGGCCGCGAGTCCATCCAAAACCGATAAATCTTTCCACCCCCCACCATGCGATAGGAGGTCGTATCCGGTATTAGACCCAGTTTCCCGGGCTTATCCCAGAGTCAAGGGAAGGTTACTCACGTGTTACTCACCCGTTCGCCACTCATCCACCCCAGCAAGCTGGAGCTTCAGCGTTCGACTTGCATGTGTTAAGCACGCCGCCAGCGTTCATCCTGAGCCAGGATCAAACTCTCCGTAAAAAAACAAAAAGCGGACAACACACAGACCCGGCGGAAAACCAGACCCACATGCCACCCAAGAATCCATGGCAAAAAGTCACTGCAAACACACGGGGTGTGTCCCAGCAACCAATCAACCAATTCAAAAAATTGGCATCAACAAACTTGGCACACTATTGAGTTCTCAAACAACAGGCACATCATGACTACTCACAAAGAATCCGGTAAGACCGGCGAAATCTTTGCTTTTCTCATCTGCGGCTTTTCAAGCTTAGTTCCTTGCTTCCTCCCCGTCAAATCGGCGTTTCCGGCGATTTTCTGGAGTGGAACCGAAGTCCCTCTGTGTTGCTTCCGGTTCTCAGGACCGCCGCTGAAGCGACTGGCTCGTTGCTCCGGAGCAACTTTTCTAGCTTAGATCCTCACTCGACTCGGTGTCAAATCCACCGCGCCGGGCATTTCCTCTGGACCGAAGTCCTTCCGAGCTGCCTGGATCATCACCAGCGGTTCCGCCTTGCGGTTTCCCCGGTGCCATGCTGTGGCTCCAACCCCGGGTTTCCCGTAGATCTTCACCGCTTCGGTCTGGAAGAACTTGTCTTCCGCGCCTTGGCACAAGAGAAGACAATACACAGGTTCTGGAGCTTTGCATAATCGGCTGGCCACCGCCCCGGCGAGACGACATCAGGGGCGTCAGCGGATCGGTCGAAGGTACACCGTCGCGAGTGGCGGGGCGGTGATCACCGCGGACGCCGGCTGCCCCTGCCACGCTTCATCCGACGCCTCGATCCGTCCGTCATTGCCGAGACCGGACCCGCCGTAGCTCTCCGCATCGGTGTTCAGGACCTCGCGCCACTGCCCCGAGAACGGCAGTCCCAGGCGGACCTCGTGATGGGGGTTGCCGGACAGGTTCGTCACGCAGACCAGGGGACGTGGCTCTCCCGCACCGGCCTCCGGAGTGGACCAGCGGATGAACGAGAAGAGGTTCCGGTCGCCGTCGTTCTGGTCGATCCACTGGAATCCGGCCGGATCGTTGTCCTGGCTCCACAGCTCGGGGGCGTCGCGGTACAGGAGGTTCAGGTCACGCACGGTCTTCATGAGCCCCTTGTGGCTGGGGGTGTCCGTGAGCCACCAGTCCAGCCCATGGGATTCCCGCCATTCCGATTCCTGGCCGAACTCGGAACCCATGAACAGCAGCTGCTTGCCCGGGTGCGCCCACATGTAGCCGTAGTACGCCCGCAGGGAGGCCAACTGCTGCCACCGGTCTCCCGGCATCTTGCGCAACAGCGATCCCTTGCCGTGAACTACCTCGTCATGCGAGAGCGGCAGCACGTAGTTCTCGCTCCATGCATAGACCGTCGAGAACGTCATCTCGTGGTGATGCCACTTGCGGTTGACCGGGTCCTCGGACAGGTAGGCGAGGGAATCGTGCATCCAGCCCATGTTCCACTTCAGGCCGAAGCCGAGCCCGTCATGACTCGTCGGCGCGGTCACTCCGGAGAACGCCGTGGACTCCTCGGCGATCATCACGATCCCGGGGTTGCGCCGGTAGGCCGTGGCCGTGGTCTCCTGCAGGAAGCTGATGGCCTCGAGGTTGTGGTTGCCACCGTGCACGTTCGGCACCCACTCCCCGTCCTCGCGGGAGTAGTCCAGGTACAGCATCGAGGCGACGGCGTCCACGCGCAGCCCGTCGATGTGGAACTCCTCCAGCCAGTACAGGGCGTTGGCCACCAGGAAGTTCCGCACCTCGGTACGGCCGTAGTCGAACACGAGGGTGCCCCAGTCCGGGTGTTCGCCTTTGCGTGGGTCGGCGTACTCGTACAGGGGCTGGCCATCGAACGTCGCCAGGGCCCAGTCGTCCTTGGGGAAGTGCGCGGGCACCCAGTCCAGGAGCACACCGATGCCGGCCTGGTGCAACCGGTCCACCAGGTATTTGAAGTCATCCGGGGAGCCGAACCGGGACGTGGGTGCGTAGTACCCCGTGACCTGGTAGCCCCAGGACCCCCCGAAGGGGTGCTCCGCCACCGGCATGAACTCCACATGGGTGAATCCCTGCCAGGAGACGTACTCGACCAGCTGGTCCGCCAGCTCGCGGTAGCTCAAACCCGGCCGCCAGGACCCGGCGTGCACCTCATAGACACTCATGGCCGCGTCGTGCGGATTGGTCGCCGCCCGCTTCTCCATCCACGCCTCGTCCCCGAAGGCATACCGGGAGTCCTCCACCCGGGAGCCGGAGGCCGGCGGCACCTCGGTCCAGCGGGCCATGGGGTCGGCTTTGTCCCGCCAGTGGCCGTCGCGGCCGAGGATCGCGTACTTGTAGACGGTTCCGACGCCGATCCCCGGGACGAAGATCTCCCAGAGGCCCGAGTCGCCCAGCGAACGCAGGGCGTGCTGGCGACCGTCCCAACCGTTGAAGTCACCCTTGACCCGCACGGCCGCGGCATTGGGGGCCCAGACAGCGAAGGAGGTGCCCGTGATGTCGCCCTGGGGCGAGGAGTAGTGGCGGACCCGCGCGCCGAGGACCGTCCACAACGTCTCGTGCCGGCCCTCACGGAACAGGTGCTGGTCCAACTCCCCCACGGTGGGCAGGTACCGGTACGGATCGTCCTGCTCCGCCTCGGCCACCCCGGGGTAGGTCACGAGGATCCGGTAGCCCGGGACATGTCCCGGGTCCGTGGCGGGAGCCGTCCCGACCCACACGCCCTCGTGTTCATGGCGCAGCGGTACACGCGTGCCGTCGTCGAGCAGGACGGCCAAGTCCTCGGCCAGGGGCCGTAGCACCCGGAACGTCACGGTGCCGGTGTCCCCCAGGTGGGCCCCGAGCACCTCGTGCGGCTGGTGGTAGCGGCCGTTCGCGACGGCGGCCAGCACCTCCGCGTGCACCTCCAGCGGCGCTGTGAGGTCCTTCGCTGCGGGGCTTCTAGCGGTGTCCTGCGCGGCATGATCCGGTTCCACGGCATCCTCCTGGATGGTGCTCTGGCGTTCTGGGCCCACGGTAGCCGCCACGGCGGCCCGGCGCAGGAGTCCGCGGACGGCCGCTGCTGGGACCTCGACCCAGTCCGGGCGGTGGCGCAGCTCGTAGGCGGTCTCGTAGAGCGCCTTGTCCAGCATCAGGGCGGTGAAGACGGTGGATCCGGTGTCCACCGTCTTCCCGACGGCGGACTCGTAACCCTCGAGAAAGGCCTGCTGGGCCGGTTCCGTCCAGGCCGCGGCCCCGGACAGGGCACCGGCGTAGTCGAAGGACCGCAGCATCCCGACGACATCGCGCAGCGGCAGGTCCCAGCCCGATCGCTCCGTCGCCTCCCGGAGGGGTTCGCCCTCGAAGTCGAGGACCGTCCAGCGCCAGCCCGCCGGTCCCGCGGTGGCGGCGGTAGCCGGCGAGGCCAGGACCTGTCCGAGGTGGTAGTCGGCGTGGATCCGCTGCAGCGGCGGTATCCCGGCTCTCGCCTCCGGGGACCGCAGTGAGTCGATCACCGCGCGCAGCTTGTCCCCGTGCTCCTCTCCCACGGCCGTGGCCGCCTCGCGCCACCCCCACCCGAGGCGGTCCGCGAGCGCCGTGAAGACGGCCGGTGTTCCCTCGCTTCCGTCGAAAACGGGGCGAGTGCCGAAGGCCTCGGCGAGGGCCAGGTGCAATCGTCCCGTGGCAGCGCCGATCCCGGCGGCCTCGGTGGTGAAGTCGCGACCGGCGGCGGCCGCATCGGTGGCCTCCCGCCAGGCGTCCCGGGAGTCCTCGATGAACTCGCGCAGCACGCAGAGCTCACCCGTCTCCCCACGTGTCTGCGCACCCGCCGCCGTCCCGGGGCCAGTCCACGTTGCCGTGGCCGAGCCAAAGGTCACGGGGACCTCGCTGGAACCGCCGGCGGACAGCGCCAGGCCGATCTCGACGTCGGGATGGGTGCCCGGGGCCAGCACCCGGAAGAACTTGAGGATGAGCCGACCTGGATCAGCGCCCACCACCACGGACGTGTTGGACTGTTCGCCCTGGAGCACGCGCAGGTCCAGGGTCCCGGGGTCGAAGGCGGGCCAGTCGCGGAAGCCGGCATAGGCGTGGCCTGCGACTCCGCCAGCCCCGCTGCTCTCAGTACGCGCCTCACTGCGCATCAGCTCCAACCACGCAGCGACGAAGGCCGGGTCCTGCGTGCCGTCGTAGACCCACCGGGGACCGGACGGCGTGTCACCGCGGCCGATCAGCGCGGCTGAGGCGCCCGGGATCTCCTCCCGGCGCATCGTCAGGGGGACGGACACGGCGACGGCGTCCTCGTTTGCATCGCTTCCTTCGCTTCCTGCGGGAGCGGCCGTGAGGATCAGCGACAGGAGCTGGATGTCACCGGTGCTGTCTGCAGCCGAGGCCAACCGGAGCTCGCCGGCCTGGCGCAACGCGACGTCTCCCCGGAGCGGAAACCACCGTTGGCCCGGAAGCCACCGGATGAGGAGGTCGTGGAGATCGTGGAGGTCCGGAGGAGACTCGCTCATCGGTTCCGCCCCGCTGAGAGGTCCGGGGTGATGACCGGCATCGCCGTGGTGTAGGGGTTCGGCCGGCCGGCCAGGGCCGCCGCATCGGCCCCCGGCATGGGCTCCGGGCCGGTCCGCAGCCGCAGCCAGTAGAAGCCGTGACCGGGCAGGGTGACGGGCAGCCGGCCGTCCTCGCCGATGTCGAGGAACGGGCGGCCGCCGAAGACATCGCGCAGGCCCCGGCCCTCATAGCCCGGCACGCTCAACCAGGTGGCCACTGGTTCCGGGGCGAGGTTGAAGATGCAGAGCACCGTCTCGGGGTACAGGTCCTCCTTCTCGGAGGCGGGCATGTCCCGCACGAAGGCGAGGACCTGTTCGGCCTCCGCCTCCACCACCGTGAAGTCACCCAGCCCGAACACGGGGTGCCGCTTGCGGACGGCGAGAGTCTCTCGGACCCAGTGCAGCAGGGAGCCGTTGGAGGCCAGCTGCGCCTCCACGTTGACGTGGTTGTAGTGGTAGACGAGCGACTGGATGACCGGCAGGTACAGCTTGCCGGGATCAGCCTCGGAGAATCCGGCATTCCGGTCCGGGTTCCACTGCATGGGGGTGCGGGAGGCATCCCGGTCCGGCAGCCAGATGTTGTCCCCCATGCCGAGCTCGTCCCCGTAGTACAGGAACGGCGAACCTGGCATGGCCAGCAGCAGCGCGTGGATCAGTTCGAGTTCGGACCGGCTGTTGTCCAGCAGGGAGGCGAGCCGGCGGCGGATGCCCACGTTGGCACGCATGCGCGAGTCCGGGGCGTACCAGCCGAGCATCGCCTGGCGTTCCTCCGGGGTGACCATCTCGAGGGTGAGCTCGTCATGGTTACGCAGGAACGTGCCCCACTGGGTGCCGGCAGGGATCTGCGGGGTCTCGGCCAACGCCTCGAGGATCGCCGTGGCCTTGTGGTCGCGCAGGGCATAGAAGATCTTCGGCATGATCGGGAAGTGGAAGCACATGTGGCATTCCGGCTCCTCCTCCGAACCGAAGTAGTCCACCACGTCCGCCGGCGGCTGGTTGGCCTCGGCGATGATCACCCGGCCCGGGTACTCCGCGTCCACCATGGCCCGCAATTGCTGCAGGAAGCCATGGGTGCGCGGGTCGTTCTCGCAGTCGGTGCCCTCCTCCTCGAAGAGATAGGGGATGGCGTCCGCACGGAAACCGTCCACGCCCATATCCATCCAATAGCGGACCACGTCGAACAGCGCCTCGATCACGGCGGGATTCTCGAAGTTCAGGTCCGGCTGGTGGGAGAAGAAGCGGTGCCAGAAGAACTGGCGGCGGACCGGATCGAACGCCCAGTTCGACTCCTCCGTGTCCACGAAGATGATGCGGGCGTCCTGGTATTTCTCGTCCGTGTCACTCCACACGTAGAAGTCGCCGTACGGGCCGTCCGGGTCAGACCGGGACTCCTGGAACCAGGGGTGCTGATCCGAGGTGTGGTTCAACGGCAGGTCGATGATGACCCTGAGCCCGCGCGCATGGGCCTCGGCCACGAGCCTCTTGAAGTCCGAGGCGGTGCCGAACTCGTCCAGCACCTCGTAGTAGTCCGCGATGTCATAGCCGCCGTCCCGCAGCGGTGAGCGGTAGAACGGGGGTACCCACAGGCAGTCGATGCCCAGCCACTGCAGGTAGTCCAGCTTGTTGATCAGGCCCTCGAAGTCCCCAGATCCGTCCCCGTTGTCATCATGGAAGGCCCGCACGAGCACCTCGTAGAACACGGCGGTCCGGAACCAGTCCGGGTCGTGGGAGATCCCGTGGGTGTGCATCTGGAAGGAATGGGCCATCAGCTGCGGCGCACCACCTTCAGCACGTGGACCGGCTCCACGGCCGGGTCCAGCCGCACGTAGTTGTCCGCGCCCCACCGCCAGCGGGCGCCGGTGATCAGGTCCTCGACCTCGAACCGGCCCTCGGAATCCAGGTCCGCCGGGTCCAGGTCCAGGGCCGCCAGGTCGAGCGAGACGGTGGCCTCGCGCGCCGCGTGCGGATCGCAGTTCAGCACCACGATGACCGTGTCCGCCCGGCCGGGCAGGGACTCCGTCAGCGCTGCGGCATCCGGCACACCGGGGAACACTGGGGTCTCTGCCGGGACCACGACGCCGGCCGGGGCCCGGTACTGGCCGTCCGGCAGGTGGCGGCGAGACTTGGAGAAGGCCAGGATCCCCTCATTGTCCGCCGGGTGCAGGACGAGGTTCTGCAGGTCCTGGAACGCCGGGTGGGCCCGGCGGATCTGGTTCAGCCGGGTGATGTAGGGAGCGAGCGAGGCACCCCGGGCCTCGGCACCGGCGAAGTCGCGGGGCCGGTACTCGTACTTCTCGTTGTCGATGTACTCCTCGGCGCCCGGGCGGGCCACGTGCTCGAACAGCTCGAAACCGGCGTACATGCCCCACATCGGGTTGGACAGGGCCGCCAGCACGGCACGGATCTTGAAGGCCGCGGGCCCGCCGAACTGCAGGAACTCCGTGAGGATGTCCGGGGTGTTGACGAAGAAGTTCGGACGGTAGAACGCCGGAGTCTCGGCCGTGACCTCGTGCAGGTACTCGGCGATCTCGTCCCGCGTGTTCCGCCACGTGAAGTAGGAGTAGGACTGCTGGAACCCGGCCCGGCCCAGGGCGTGCATCATGGCCGGCCGAGTGAAGGCCTCCGCCAGGAACACGACCTCCGGATGGCTGCGGTGCACCTTGGCGATGAGCCACTCCCAGAACCACAGGGGCTTGGTGTGCGGGTTGTCCACCCGGAAGATCTTCACGCCGCGGGCGATCCACAGCTCCACGACCCTCAGGACGGCCCGCCGCAGACCGCGGGGGTCGTTGTCGAAGTTCAGCGGATAGATGTCCTGGTACTTCTTCGGTGGATTCTCCGCGTAGGCGATGGTCCCGTCCACCCGGGTGGTGAACCACTCGGGGTGCTCGGCGACCCAGGGGTGGTCCGGAGAGCACTGCAGGGCCAGGTCGAGGGCGACCTCCAGCCCGAGCCCGGCGGCCCGGTCGACGAACCCGGCGAAGTCCTCGGCCGTGCCGAGATCTGGGTGGAACGCGTCATGGCCACCCTCCGGCGATCCGATGGCCCACGGTGAACCCGGGTCGTGGGGTCCTGCCTCCAGCGCGTTGTTCGGGCCCTTGCGGTGGGCACGGCCGATCGGATGGATCGGCGGGAGGTAGATGACGTCGAAGCCCATCTCCGCGACCGCTGGGAGCCGGCCGGCCGCCGTCGTGAAGGTTCCGGAGGCCCAGGTCCCCGATTCCGGGTGGTAGACGGCCCCCTCGGAGCGGGGGAAGAACTCGTACCAGGCACCGCGGCCGGCCAGCGCACGCTGCACGTCCAGCGGGTAGGCGGGTGACGGGGAGACGAACTCGCGGATCGGGCGGGCGGCGAGCACGTCGACCAGGTCCGGGTCCTCGGCTGCCAGCAGGCGCTCCTGCGTGCCCCGCGTGGTGTCCTCGAGCCCTCGCACGGCGCGGGCCAGGACCGCCCGGTCCGCCTCGGAACGGCCGGGATCCGCGGCGGCCTTTCGGAACAGCGCGCCGCCCTCGGCCAGCATCAGCTCGACGTCGGCCCCGACCTCGATCTTGACGGTCGCGGCGTGGTGCCAGGTCGCGTAGGGATCGGACCAACCCTCGATGGTGAAGGTGTGGGGCCCGACGGCGGCCGGCCGCAGCGTGGCCAGGAACTCGTCCAGCCCGGGAGTGCCCTCGGTCATGCGCGTCCGCTGGATTTCGGTACCGTCCGGGCCATAGAGGACGGCGGTGGCCCCGAGCCGGTCATGCCCCTCGCGGAACACGGTGGCGCGGACCGGGATGTCCTCACCGATCAGCGCCTTGGCCGGGACGGCGCCGCAGTGGACCACCGGCTGGACACCGGTGACCGGAATGCGGCCCACCTTGACCTCGGTGCGGACCATCGGCATTCGGACAGAATTACTGGAATTCTTGGCAGCTCCCACGGCCCCGACGTTACCGGGGCGATCCCCCCGTGGCCACTGATCGGGACGAAATGGTGGACCTGTGACGGGCGATCCCCTGCTGGGAGGGTCCTGAGCGCCGAGGATTCAACCGGCGGCCAACCACGCGTCGTCCGTGGTTCACCCGGCAGTCCCGCGGCGAGGCGGGCCCCGTGGATAATGGGCCGGGTGAAGGCTATCCGTCGGTTTACCGTCCGTACCCACCTGCCCGAGTCGATCGCGGGACTGAGCCGCCTGGCGACCAATCTGCGCTGGTCCTGGCACCCGCAGACCAAGGAACTGTTCCGGGACCTGGACCCCCAGGCCTGGTCGGAGTCGAACCAGGACCCCGTGGCCCTGCTGGGGTCCTTCGACCGGCACCGGCTGTCCGAGCTCGCCGCCGATGCGTCGATCGTGGCCCGCGTCCAGGACGCGACCGCCGACCTGGACCGCTACCTCACCGAGGACCGGTGGTTCCAGCAGGACTTCATCGGTGCGTCGGGCGGCCCGGGCGGGGACATCCCTACCCCGCGGCCCATCGCGTACTTCTCCCCCGAGTTCGGCATCACCGCCGTTCTCCCCCAGTACTCCGGTGGTCTGGGCATCCTGGCCGGTGATCACCTGAAGTCCGCCTCAGACCTCGGGGTGCCGATCATCGGCGTGGGCCTGCTGTACCAGTCGGGCTACTTCAAGCAGTCCCTGTCCCGCGACGCCTGGCAGATGGAGACCTACCCGGTCCTGGACCCGGACAACCTGCCGCTGACGCTCCTCAAGGAGGAGGACGGGGCCGCCGCACTCGTCCGCCTGCCGCTGCCCTCGGGCCGGACGCTGCACGCCCAGGTGTGGCGGGCCGACGTCGGGCGCGTGCCCTTGCTGTTACTGGACTCCAATGTCCCGGCGAACGACGACACCGCGCGCTCCATCACCGACCGCCTCTACGGCGGCGGTGGGGACCAGCGGCTGCAGCAGGAGTTGCTGCTCGGCATGGGCGGGGTCAAGGCGCTGCGCCTGTACGCGCGGCTGACCGGTACGGAGGTGCCCTCCGTCTACCACACGAACGAGGGCCATGCCGGGTTCCAGGGCATCGAGCGGATCGAAGAGCTCATGTCCGCCGGGTTGGACTGGGAGACCGCCCTGACCTCGGTGCGCGCCTCCACCGTGTTCACCACGCATACCCCGGTCCCGGCTGGGATCGACCGTTTCGACCGCGCCCTGGTGGAGCAGTTCTTCCGGGCCGGGCTGGCCCCGAGCGTGCCGCTCGAGCACGTGCTGGCGCTGGGTGCCGAGGACTTCGAGGGCGGCACCCCGGGCGTGCACAACATGGCCGTGATGGGCCTACGCCTCGGCCAGCGCGCCAACGGCGTGGCCCAGCTGCACGGGGAGGTGTCCCGGGAGATGTTCAAGGGACTGTGGCCGGGCTTCGACGCCGATGAGGTACCGATCGGGTCCATCACGAACGGCGTGCACGCCCCCACCTGGGTCTCGGACACGGTGTCTGCCCGGGCGATCGAGCTGTTCGGGACCTCCGCCGTGTCCGGTCACGACTGGCAGCGCGTCTTCGACGTCCCCGACGCGGAGTTGTGGGAGCTGCGCCGGACCCTGCGGCGTGCCCTGATCGCGGACGTGCGGTCCCGGCTGCGGTCCTCCTGGCGCAAGCGGGGAGCCTCCGAGGCCGAGCTCGCCTGGACCGATTCCGTGCTGGACGAGAACGTCATGACCATCGGATTCGCCCGGCGCGTGCCCACCTACAAGCGGCTGACGTTGATGCTCCGCGATCCCGAGCGGCTGAAGCGTCTCCTGACAGATCCGGAGCACCCCATCCAGTTGGTGGTGGCCGGAAAATCCCACCCCGCCGATGAGCAGGGAAAGCTGATGATCCAGCAGATGGTGCGGTTCACGGACGACCCGGAGGTGCGCCACCGGATCGTGTTCCTGCCCAACTACGACATCCAGATGGCCTCCACCCTGATGCCCGGTTGTGACGTCTGGCTGAACAACCCCCTGCGCCCGCTGGAGGCCTGCGGCACCTCCGGCATGAAGGTCGCCATGAACGGCGGGCTGAACCTGTCCGTACTGGACGGCTGGTGGGATGAGATGTACGACGGTGAGAACGGCTGGGCCATCCCGAGCGCCTCGTCCGCGGCCTCCACCGAGGAGCGGGACGATGTGGAGGCTGCCGCACTCTACGGCCTGCTGGAGAACGAGCTGGTGCCGCGCTTCTACGGCGCCGAGACCTCGGACCAGGCCGGGGCCGCCGGCCCGTCGGACGCCTCCACGGACGGCCTCCCGCACCAGTGGCTGGCCATGGTCAAACACACCATGGCCACCCTCGGCCCGGCGACCTCGGCCGACCGCATGGTGCAGGACTACGTCCAGGAGCTCTACCTCCCGGCCGGGCGGGCGGGGCGGGTCATGGACGCCGACGACTACGCCCGGGCCCGCGAGCTGGCCTCCTGGAAGACCAGGGTCCGGGCCGGCTTCGGCTCCGTGATCGTGGAACACGTGGATTCGCTCGGCGTCTCCGAGGAACCCCAGGTCGGCGACGAGATGCAGGTCTCCGCCTACATCAGCCTGGGGCAGCTGTCCCCCGAGGACGTGCGGGTGGAGGCCGTGTATGGCCGGGTCACCACCAAGCCGTCCGGCGTGCTCGAGGAGGACACCCTCGCCGACACCGACGCCCTGGAGCTGACCCCGGCGCAGGACCTGGGAGACGGCCGCTGGCAGTTCACCGGCTCCCTGGTGATCGACCGTTCCGGCGCCTTCGGCTACTCGGTCCGGGTCCTGCCGCAGCACGAGCTGCTGGCCTCGATGGCCGAGATGGCCCTGGTGGTCAACGCCGGCTGACGCGGGTCAGACGGAGTAGAGGGTGATCGAGGTGGCCTCGATCATGTCCCGGTCCCCCGGGGCGAAGAGGGCGCCGCGGCGGAGGTCGCCGTGGAGGGCGGTCGACAGCTGCAGGGTGAAAGCCCGCAGGTCCGCCCCGTGCTCGCCGGTGATGCCGCGCAGTTCCTCCGGCGCCGGCAGCCGGAACGGCACCGCCTCCAGCCCGCCGTTGAACACGATCAGCCCGGTGCTGCGGCCGCCGGGGACGCCGATCAGCAACTGCAGCAGCCGCTGCCCGGAGTCCGTCCAGGCCGCCTCGGTCATCGGCCGCCCCTCCTCGTTGAACCACTTGAGGTAGCCGAGGTTCCGGGCCGGGTAGGAGTAGGGCTGGCCGGCCAGGAACTCCTTGCGGACCGCGATCAGGCGGCGCGTGGTGGCGAGCATCCGCTCCTGCCGCTCATCGAGCTCCCAATCCGTCCACGAGATCCCGTTGTTCTGGCAGTAGGCGTTGTTGTTGCCGCCCTGGCTCCGCCCGATCTCATCTCCGGCGGTGATCATGGGCACGCCCAGGGACAGCAGCAGGGTGGCCATCAGGTTGCGGGCCGTGGTGGCACGGGCGTCGAGGATACCCTCCTCCTCGGTGGGTCCCTCGGCCCCGTGGTTGTAGGACCGATTGTGGGGGGTGCCGTCCCGGTTGTCCTCTCCGTTGGCCTCATTGTGCTTCTCGTTGTAGGACACGAGGTCCTGCAGGGTGAAGCCGTCATGGGCGGTCACGAGGTTGACGGAGGCCAGGGCGGAGCGCCCGGAGGACTCGAACAGCCCGGCGGACCCGGACAGGCAGTCGGCCAGCCGCGCGGCGGACCCGCCGTGGCCGCCGTGCTCCAGGGCCCCGCGGTCCGCCACCCAGAAGTCCCGGACCACGTCCCGGAAACGGTCATTCCAGTCCGACCAGCCCAAGGGGAAGTGACCGGTCTGCCAGCCGCCGTTGCCCACATCCCACGGCTCGGAGATGAGCTTGGTCCCCGCCAGGATGGGATCCGCCTGAGCGGCCACGAGGAAGGGGTGGCGGGGGGTGAAGTGGTGGCCGCCGTCCCGGCACAGGGTGACGGCCAGGTCGAAGCGGAAGCCGTCGATCTGGAAGTCCGTCACCCAGCGGCGCAACGAGTCCAGTGTCATCCGCACCACCTGCGGATCGTTGAAGTTCAGCGTGTTGCCGCAGCCCGTGGTGTCCAGGTACCGGCCGGAGGCATCATGCCGGTAGTAGTGTTCATCCCCCAGACCGCGCCAGCAGAAGGTCGGTCCACCCGGGCCCTCCTCCGCGGTGTGGTTGTAGACCACGTCCAGCAGGACCTCGATCCCGGCCTCATGCAGCAGCTTGACCATGCCCTTGAACTCGTCCTGGACGGCCTGGGGTCCACGGGCCTGTGCGGCGGCGGTGGCGTAGCCGGGATGCGGCGCGAAGAAGCTGACGGTGTTGTATCCCCAGTAGTTCTCCAGTCCGGCTTGCTGCAGGTGGTCCTCGTCCCGGTGGTGGTGCACCGGCAACAGTTCGACGGCCGTGATGCCCAGGTGACGCAGGTACTCGACCATCACGGGGTGTGCCAGCCCGGCGTACGTCCCGCGCAGTTCGGCGGGGATGCCCGGGTGCAGCTTGGTCTGGCCGATGACGTGGGCCTCGTAGACGATGGTGTCCCGCAGCGGGGTGTGGGGCCGGCCCGCCCCGTTCCAGTCGAAGTCCCGGCGCACCCGGGTGGACCAGTACAGCCCGTCGCGCTCCACCACGGCATCACCGTAGGGATCGATCAGCAACTGGGGCAGGGGCTTCGGCCTCCCGGAGGCCTTGCGGCCCCTCCGGGACACCCCCGCGATCCGACGGTCATGGGCCACCAGCGCGTAGAGGCTGCCAAAGCCCAATCCCGGGACAGTTCCATGGTGCACGTGGTCCGTGACATCTGGCAGCGGTGCCCGGTGCAGATCCGCGGCCGTCGGCACGGCGTCCACCGGGAATGCGGGGTCCGTGTACACCACGTCCAGGGCAGTGATCCCGGGGGCATAGACCGCCAGGTTCACCGCCCCGTCCACCTCCGCGACGCCGGGGACCCGGTCCGCGAGGCCCAGGGGGAAGGGCTGCGAACGGTGCCCGGGCACCGGCGAGGACGTCACCGTCATCAGGACTGGCCTCCCGGCCCGCCTTCCGCGCTCTCCCCGAGCCGGCTGCCGGCGCGCTGGATGGCGATCTCATACAGGGAGATGCCCACCGCCATCGAGGCGTTCAGCGACTCCATGTCCGAGGCGATCGGGATGGAGATGATCTGGTCGCAGTTCTCCCGGACCAGCCGGGACAGGCCTTTGCCTTCCGAGCCGACCACCAGGCACACCGGATCCGTGGCCAACGGCAACCCGGGCAGGGACCGGTCCCCGCCGCCGTCGAGCCCCAGGACGAAGATTCCGAGCTTCTTGAAGTCCTGCAGCATGGTGTTCAGGTTGCCGGCCTGGGCCACGGGGACCCGCACGGCAGCACCGGCCGAGGTCTTCCAGGCCGTGGCGGTCACCCCGGCGGAGCGGCGCGCGGGCACCACCACGCCGTGCGCCGAGAAGGCGGAGGCCGAGCGGATGATCGCCCCGAGGTTGCGGGGGTCGGTGATGCTGTCCAGCGCGATGAACAGCGGCGGGGCCGTGAGGTAGCCCTTCTCCCACTTCTCCATGGTCTGACGGGCCAGCGTCAGGGCATCGGCGTACTCATAGGGCGGGACCTGCAGCACCAGGCCCTGGTGGACGGCGTCGTCCGTCAGGCGGTCCAGCTCGGGCTTGGAATTCTCCATCACCGGCACGCCGCGTTCGGTGGCCAGCTTCAGGGCCTCGCGGACCCGCTCGTCCATCTCGATCCGCGTGGCCACGTGCAGGGCCTTGGCGGGGATGGCGGCGCGGAGGGCCTCGACCACCGAGTTGCGGCCGGCCACGGTCTCGTCAGCGTGCCGCGAGCGGGTGTTGCGACCGCCCGACCGGCCCGGGTTCTTGGCGCTGGAGCGCTCGGAGAGCTGCTTGGTGCGGTGGGCCTTGTGGTAGATGCGGTCCTCGGCCTTGGGCGTGGGACCCTTGCCCTCCAGCGCCTTCCGGCCGAGTCCACCGGTGCCCTTGACGGGCCCCTTCTTTCCGCTGTTCCCGCGGGACGATCCGGAGCGTGGTGCTGCGGCCATGTGGGTGGTGCCTTTCTGGCGACGGTCGAGACTGACCCCCAGTCTACGGCCCCGATCCGTGGCCGCCCGCCGCCTACTGCAGGGACCAGCGGGCGCCGTCGGCGGAATCCTCCACCACGACGCCGGCCGCGGCCAGAGTGTCCCGGATCCCGTCCGCGGTGGCCCAGTCCTTCGCCGCGCGGGCGGCGGCCCGGGCGTCCAGCTGGGCCCGGATCAGGGTGTCGAGGGCGTGGTGGGCCGCCGGGTCCTGCGCGGACTCGGGTTCGGGGACGTCGTCCAGGCCGAGCACCTCAACCATCGACTGCACATCGGAATAGTGCTGCTCCACAGCGTCCTCGTCCCCGGCGGCCAGAGCACTGTTGCCGGCCCGGACCGCATCGTGCAGCACCGCCAGGGCCTGCGGGACGTTGAGGTCGTCCTCCATCGCGGCGCGGAAAGCCGTGGGGACACTGCTGAACTGGGCCACGTAGACGGCCTCGGGGGCCTCCTCGCCGGTGAGGGTGCCGGCGACGGCGGCCGCCTCCTCGCGCTTCAGCTGCAGGTCGGCCACCACATCCGCCCCCCGGTCCAGGAACGCCTCGATCCGCTCGATCGCGGCCTCGGCCTCCTGCAGCGAGGTGGGGCGGTAGTCCAGCTGGGAGCGGTAGTGCGCCTGACCGAGGAAGTAGCGCACCGCCTTCGGGCGGGCCTGCTCCAGCATCTGCTCCGGGGAGATGGTGTTGCCCACGGACTTGGACATCTTCTCGCCCGCATAGGTCACCATCCCGTTGTGCAGCCAGAAGTTCGCGAAGCCGTCCCCGGCCGCGGCGGACTGCGCCAGTTCGTTCTCATGGTGCGGGAAGCGCAGGTCGAGCCCGCCGCCATGGATGTCGAAGTGGCTGCCGAGGTACTTGGTGGACATCGCGGAGCACTCGAGGTGCCAGCCGGGCCGGCCGTTCCCCCAGGGTGACCCCCACGCGGCGGTGGCCGGATCGGTCTCCTTGGCCCCCTTCCACAGCGCGAAGTCGCGGGGATCGCGCTTACCGCGCGGGTCGGCGTCGGGCGCGTCCTGCAGGTCCTCGACCCGCTGGCGGGTGAGCTCGCCGTACGTGGGCCAGGAGTTCACCTCGAAGTAGACGTCCCCGGAACCGTCCGTGGCGGGGTACGCGTGGCCGGCGCTGATGAGGCGCTGGATGAGCGCCACCATCTCGGGGATGTGGCCGGTGGCACGGGGCTCGTAGGTGGGCCGGCGTACCCCGAGGGCGGCGTACGCGCGGGCGAACTCGTGCTCGAACCGGTAGGCGAGGGCGAACCACGGCTCATCGGCCGGGTAGTTCTCGTCCTCCTCGAAGTCCTCGCCGTAGGACGCGGCGGACTTCTCCAGGATCTTGTCATCGATGTCCGTGACGTTGCGGACGCTGGTGACCTGCAGGCCGGTGTACTCGAGCCAACGGACCAGGATGTCGAACACGATCGCCGAGCGCACATGGCCCACATGCGGCATGCCCTGCACCGTGGCACCGCAGTAGTAGAGCGAGACCTCGCCCTCGGTCAGGGGGACGAAGTCCCGCACCGTTGCGGTCTTGGTGTCATAAAAGCGCTGTGCCACGAAAGTGAATACTAGTCCAGCGGGTAGACGAGGGCGGTGGCGACGGCGGCCAGCCCCTCTCCGCGGCCGGTGAACCCCAGCGCATCGGTGGTGGTTCCCGACACCGAGACGGGCGCGCCGGCCGCCGCGGAGAGCACGCGCTCGGCCTCGGCGCGGCGCCGGCCGACCTTCGGGCGGTTGCCGATCAACTGCACGGCGACGTTGCCGATCCCGAATCCTGCCTGGTGGACCAGACGGGCAGCCTCGGCCAGCAGGGCGGCGCCGGCGGCCCCGGACCATTCGGGGCGGGAGGTGCCGAAGTGCTGCCCCAGGTCACCGATCCCGGCGGCGGAGAACAGCGCATCGCAGGCGGCGTGAGCCACCACGTCCCCGTCCGAGTGGCCGGACAGTCCCGTCTCACCCGGCCATTCCAGGCCGGCCACCCAGCAGGCCCGGTCCTCGCCGGCCGCGGCAAAGGCATGGACGTCCGTGGCGATGCCGGTGCGCGGCAGCTTCGGTGCGGCCGGTGCTGTCATCAGTGGTGCTCCAGATTCGTCGAGGTGCCCGAGGCCAGCAGGGCGTTGGCCATCATCAGGTCCAGCTGGGTGGTGATCTTGAAGCCCAGCGGATCACCGGCCACCACGCCGACGCGGTGGCCCGCCGCCTCCATCGCCATCGCGTCGTCGGTCAGCGCCGCAGCACCGCCGGCGCCCTCCTCCGCCAGGCGGTGGGCGGCCTCGAGGGACGTCAAGTCGAAGCCCTGCGGTGTCTGGACAGCCCTCAACTGCGTCCGCTGGAGGGTGCCGGTCACCACTTCCGGGGCTGCGCCGGCCACGGTCTTGATCGTGTCGACCACCTCGACGGCGGGAACGACGGCGGCCGTCCCGGATTCGAGGGCCGTCACCACCGCGCTGAAGACCGCCGGCGGAACGAAGGGCCGGGCCGCATCATGGACGAGGAGCGCGTGCCGCCCGAAGGGACCGCCAGCTGACCCGGCTGACCCGGCTGGCCCGGCTGGCCCGGCCAGCTTCCGCACGGCGGCCAGCCCGGCCCGCACCGAGTCCGCCCGTTCTGCTCCCCCCGGGACCGTTTGCACCGTGACGGCGGTCCGGGCCGCGAAGGCATGGCAGACCTCTCCCAGGGATGCCGCATAGTCCGGGTCCCCGGGGACGACGACGGCGATGGCGTTGAGTTCGATGGCTCCCGCGTCCCGGGCGGCCACCACGGAGTCGAGGCAGTGCTCGAGCATGGTGTGCCCGTCACCGAGCGTGACCATGGCCTTGGGGATGCCGGCCTGGAGCCGTGATCCCGAGCCTGCGGCCACGATGAGGACCGTGGTTCGCATCAGGCGGCGAGGGTCTCGTCCAGCAGCAGGGCGGCGTCATCCTCCGAGGTCTTCTGGGCCAGGGCCAGCTCGGACACGAGCACCTGGCGGGCCTTGGAGAGCATGCGCTTCTCCCCGGCGGACAGGCCGCGATCCTGGTCCCGACGCCACAGGTCACGGACCACCTCGGCCACCTTGATGACATCACCCGAGGCGAGCTTCTCCAGATTCGCCTTGTAGCGACGTGACCAGTTGGTGGGCTCTTCCGTGAACTCGGCCTGCAGAACCCCGAAAACGCGTTCCAGGCCCTCCTGGTCCACGACGTCCCGCACGCCGACCAGGTCGACGTTCTCCGCGGGCACTTCGATCGTCAAGTCGCCCTGGGCCACTTTGAGCTTGAGGTACATTTTCTCTTCACCCTTGACCGTGCGCATCTTGATCTCTTCGATCTTCGCCGCACCGTGGTGGGGGTAGACGACTGTTTCTCCGACCTCAAAAACCATGTGAATGGTCCCCTTTCCCTCCGCAAGAGTTTACCACGTCACATTTGCGTGACCTGTGTCGTTACTTGAACCCGCGGCTGGAAACGACATAATGCACCTCCCCTTCATCCTGCTCCCCGGCACGGCGTCGCAGACGGCATTCAGACGGGGGCATACGGTAGTCTCGAGTCAGCACCGCGCCGTGTGATCACCCGTGTCCGCACACCCGTTGATGCACGGCGCCTGACGTTCGCACCGAGGAGAACCCACCGTGAAGTTCGCCGCTTCCAAGGCCACCACCCGCAACGCCGCCGTGGCCGGCCTGGCCGCCGTCGCCCTGCTGGGCGCCACCGGCTGCAGTGCAGTCAACATGCAGGCCACCACGTTGCAGTACGCGCCGTCCGACGGGATCGTGGCCGATGTGGGCGATGCCAAGCTGCGCAACATCGCACTGATCACCAGTGAGCCCGATGCGGAGTCGCGCTACATCGGCACCCTGGCCTCGGCGACTGGCGAGCCGCTCGAGGTGTCCATCACCGTGGCCGGCACCGAGACCCGCTTCTCCGTGCCGGGCGAAGACTCCCTGGAGCTGGAGGACCCGGCCAACGAGCAGATCATCCCGAGCTCGGGCGGTTTCCCTGGCGGCATGGTGGACGCCACCGTGGAGGTCAACGGGGTCTCCGAGACCGTCGGCATCACCGTCCTGGACGGCACCCTGGAGGAGTACCGCCCCTTCGTCCCGGGCGGGGCCGACCCCTCCGCGGACGATCACCTGTACGAGACTCCTGCCGCCGAAGAGGGCGGCCACTGAGGCATCCCCTCACCACCGCATCACGGCGAAGGGCCGGCACCCACTTCGGTGCCGGCCCTTCGTATGTCCGCTCGTTGACTCGCTGACGGCTTACGGCTCGAATTTGTAACCCAGGCCGCGGACGGTCACCAGGTAGCGCGGGTTGGACGGGTCCGGTTCGATCTTGCCGCGCAGGCGCTTGACGTGGACGTCGAGGGTCTTGGTGTCCCCCACATAGTCCGAGCCCCACACACGGTCGATGAGCTGGCCGCGGGTCAGCACCCGGCCGGAGTTGCGCAACAGCATCTCCAGCAGCTCGAACTCCTTGAGCGGCAGGGACACCTGTTCGCCGCCCACCGAGACCACATGGCGTTCGATGTCCATCCGCACCGGCCCCGCCTGGACCGTGGAGCTGATCAACTCCTCCGGTTCTCCCTGACGCCGCAGCACGGCGCGGATGCGGGCCACGAGCTCGCGGGAGGAGTAGGGCTTGGTGACGTAGTCGTCTGCCCCGAGCTCCAAGCCCACCACCTTGTCGATCTCCGAGTCCTTGGCCGTGAGCATGATGACGGGCACGGTGGAGCGCTGCCGGAGCTGCCGGCAGACCTCCGTGCCGGACTGGCCCGGCAGCTGCAGGTCGAGCAGCACCAGGTCGGCACCCGCCCGGTCGAACTCCACCACGGCCTCGTTGCCGTCGGCCACGACCTCGACCTCGAACCCCTCCTTGCCGAGCAGATAGGACAACGGGTCGCTGAACGACTCCTCGTCCTCCACGATCAGAATGCGGCTCATGATTGGGCTCCTTCCCCGCCTGCCGGGGCAGCAATGCCCCGTTGGTTCACTGGTTGTGCGTGTTGCCCGGCATCGGGCTCCATCTCCGGCAACCGGACCGTGAAGGTCGAGCCGCGTCCCAGCTGGGACCAGACCGTCACTTCCCCGCCGTGGTTCGAGATGACATGTTTGACGATCGAGAGACCCAGTCCGGTGCCGCCGGTCTGGCGGGAGCGGGCGGCGTCGATCCGGTAGAACCGCTCGAAGATCCGGTCCTGCTCCTCCTCGGGGATGCCCACCCCCTGGTCCGTGACGGACACCTGGGCCAGGCCGCGCACCGACCTCAGGCCCACGCCCACGGTGGTGCCGTCCGGTGAATAGCGCACCGCGTTGTCGATCAGGTTGCGCAGCGCCGTCATCAGCTGGTCGTGATCGCCGAACACGGTAGCGGAGACCTCACCCGCCACCCGGATGTCGATGTCCCGGGCCTCGGCCTGCATGCGGGAACGGTCCACGGCCTCGTTGACGATCTTGGTCAGGTCCACCGGCTGCCCGGCCCGGACCGTGTCCTTGCCCTGGAGCCGGGAGAGCTCGATGATGTCCTGCACCAGCGCGGCCAGCCGGGCGGACTCGATGCTCATGCGGCCCGCGAAACGGCGGACGGCGTCCTCGTCGTCAGCGGCATCGTCCAGCGCCTCGGCCAGCAGTGAGATCGCGCCGACCGGGGTCTTCAGCTCGTGGGAGACGTTCGCCACGAAGTCGTGCCGCATGGCCTCCGTCCGGGTGATCTCCGTGCGATCGTCCGCCAGCAGCAGGATGTACTCATCGGCCAGCGGGGCAACCCTCAACTGGACCACCAGGGTGCTCTGGCCCAGGGGGCCGCGGGGCAGCTCGTACTTGCGGTCCACGATGATCCCGTCCGAGCGCACGCGGTCCGTCAGGTTCAGCAGGTCCTCATGGACGAGGTGATGACCACGGACCAGTCCGAAGGCATAGGCGGAGGGGTTGGCCCGGACCACGCCGTTGACGGCGTCCACCAGCACATAGGCGCGGCCGATCACGGAGAGCACTTCGGCGGCACCGTCCGGAACGGACGGCTCGCCCACGGTGAGGTGGACCGCACGGCTGCGCTCGGAGGCCCGGAACGCCAGCATGGCGAGCACCCCGAGGATCAAGCCGATGAGGCCGCACACCACGCCTACGACTACGGGATCCGTCACGCAGACCAGACTACCCATCGCGACGCACGGCGTCGTCAGGTGTCGAGGGCCGGCCCGGTGAGACCACCGCCACCTTCACCGCCGGATCCCTGACGTTACGCGGAGTTCCGGCCCGGCCGGTGGTCCTCAGGGCATAATGTGAACGGGAACGTTCCCGCGGTTCAGATCGTGTTCACCTTGGTCCGCCAGGATGATCGCGGATCCGTGCCTGAAGAGCAGGAACGGCCCGTGGCCGCCTGCACACAGCGGCCCCATCACCGACCAGCCGGATTGAGGACTCATCCATGCGAGAACTGTTCCACGCCGATCTGAAGTCGTTGGGCGATCAGCTCACTGAGATCGCCGGTCTGGTGCGTGAGGCTATGGACAAGTCCCGCGTCTCCTTCGAGGAGGCCGACGTGGAGCTGGCCGAGACGGTCATCACCAATGACGCCCGCATCGACTACCTGCAGACCGCCCTGGACGAGAAGGCCATTGAGCTGCTCGCCCTGCAGGGGCCCGTGGCCGCTGACCTGCGCACCGTCGTCGCCGCCCTGCGCATGAGCTCCTCGCTGGAGCGCATGGGGGACCTGGCCCGCCACATCGCCCAGCTGGCCCGCCGCCGGTTCCCGGACCTGGTGGTCCCCCCCTCCGCCCGTGAGGACTTCCGCCAGATGGCCGAGCACGCCGTGGAGGTCGCCGCCGAGGTGGAGCATTTGCTGGCCACTCATGACCTCAAGCACGCCTCCGCGATCGTGAAGCTCAACGCCACCATCAACGAGCTGCACGCCAAGAACTTCACCTCGGTCGCCGATCCGTCCTGGGATGCCTCCGCCGCCACCACCGCGGACGTCACCCTGGCCTCCCGCTTCCTCGAGCGCTTCGCCGACCACGGCGTCTCCGTGGCCCGCAAGGTCACCTACCTGGCCACGGGCGAGTGGGAGCCGATCATCGCGATCGACTGACCGCAGGGTCAACCCCAGCTGTACGACGTCGGCCGGTCACCTTCCAGCGGAAGGTGACCGGCCGACGTCCTTGTCTGAGGGCTGCGGGTTTCGGAGCTACTTGGAGCCCTGGGCGGCCACCGCGGCGGCGCCGGCTGCCGCGGCCTCCGGATCCAGGTAGCGGCCGTTCGCGGTCACCGGCTTCAAGTGCTCGTCCAGCTCGTAGTACAGCGGGATGCCGGTGGGGATGTTCACCCCGGCGATGTCCTCGTCCGAAATGCCGTCCAGGTGCTTGACCAGGGCGCGCAGGGAGTTGCCGTGGGCGGCCACCAGCACGGTTTTGCCGGCCTTCAGGTCCGGCACGATCTCGGTCTCCCAGTACGGCAGCAGCCGCGTGACGACGTCCTGGAGGCATTCGGTGCGCGGCATGCCCTCACCGAGGCCGGCGTAGCGGGGGTCCTCGGCCTGTGACCACTCGGAGGAGTCGTCCAGCGCGGGCGGCGGGGTGTCATAGGAACGGCGCCAGATCATGAACTGTTCCTCGCCGAACTCGTCCCGGATCTGGGCTTTGTCCTTGCCCTGCAGGGCGCCGTAGTGGCGCTCGTTCAGGCGCCAATCCCGCTTGACCGGGATCCACTGCCGATCGGCCGATTCAAGGGCCAGGTTGGCGGTGGTGATGGCCCGCTTCAGCACGGAGGTGTGCAGGACGTCCGGCAGCAGGCCCTCGGCGGCGAGCATTTCACCGCCCCGGGCGGCCTCCTCGCGGCCCTTGGCGGTCAGCGGCACATCCACCCAACCGGTGAACAGGTTCTTCTCATTCCAGTCGCTCTGGCCGTGCCGCAGCAGGACGAGCTTGTAGGGTGTCTCAGCCATGGCCACATCCTAACGGGACGCGGCCACCCGGCCCGCCGTGCGACGAGAGCCGATCAGTACCCGTAGGGGCGCGAGCCGCCGCTGCCGAAGAGCTTCAGTTCGCCGCGCGGGCCGGCCAGGTACACGGCGGCCACGCACAGGGCGGCGATCTGGAACAGGCTGAACCCGGCGCCCAGGCTGCCGATGGCCCCGGCCATGGACACCAGGCCCACGAACGCCGCCACCCCGGTGAGGAGCAGCCAGAAGGTCTTGGTCTTCTGCCCGGCCCGTTCGAACTGGTCCTTGCCGCGGGTCAGGCAGTCGCCGAAGGCCCAGACGGCCAGCACGACGGCCACCAGGGACAGGGCGATGTAGAGCCAGTTCTCAATGGTCGTGACCAGAATCCACGGGTACATGGGGTCAGCCTACCGCCGCGGCCCGCATCCCGGCCTGCAGGTCATCCCACAAGTCGTCCACGTGTTCGATGCCCACGCTCAGCCGCAGCAGGCCGGCCGGGACGGTGTCCGGTTCGCCGTCGAAGCGCCGGCGGCGCTCGACCAGCGATTCCACGCCGCCCAGGGACGTGGCGGGGACCCAGTGGCGCAGGTTCTGGACCACGGCATCGGCGGCCGCCGCCCCACCCTCCATCACGAGGGTCAGTACGGAGCCGAAGCCACCCTGCATCTGGGCTGCGGCCAGGGCGTGCTGCGGGTGGTCCGGCAGGCCCGGGTAGGTCACGGCGGCCACCGGCAGGGTGCCCTCGCGCCGGGCAGCGTCGATCCGCCGGGCCAGCTCGGCCGCGTTGGCCTGCGAGCGCTCGAGGCGCAGGGCCAGGGTGCGCATGCCGCGCAGCGCCAGGAACGCCTCCATGGGACCGGCGATCGCCCCGTGCAGCGTGCGGTGGGCGTGCAGCTGGCGGTGCAGGCCGGCGTCGTCCGTCACGGCGGCACCCAGCACCACGTCCGAGTGCCCGGCCAGGTACTTGGTCACCGAATGGACCACGACGTCGGCGCCCAGCTCGAGCGGCCGCTGCACCAAGGGCGTGGCGAAGGTGTTGTCCACCACCACGAGGGCGCCGGCGGCGTTCGCGGCCTCGGTGAGTGCGGCGAGATCCGCCACCTCCAACATCGGGTTGGTGGGCGATTCGAGCCAGAGGATGCTGGCGGGATCGCCCGTGCCACGCACGGCCCGGAGGACGGCCTCCGCGTCCGTGACGTCCACCCGCTCCACGGCCAGCCGCCCGGTCTGCTGCAGCGAGTCCAGCAGGGACAGCCCTCCCTGGTAGGCGTGCTGCGGGGCCACGATGCGGCCGCCGTTCGGGGCCAGGTGCAGGGCGGCCGAGATGGCGGCCATGCCGGAGGAGAACAGCAGGGCGGGCCGCTCGGCCGGGTCCTCGACACCCTCCAGGGCAGCCAGCAGCTGCTCCGGGCCGTCCCAGGTGGGATTGGACATGCGCCCGTAGAGCCGCCGGGGCCCCGCCGCGTCCGGCTCCCAACCGACGAACGTGGAGGTGAAATGCACCGGATCATTGACGGGGGCATCCACCTCCCGGGCGGGACGGGAGGCACTGACCAACAGGGTTTCGGGATGCATCCTGAAATCGTACGTCCGGTAGGGGCCCGGGGCTGTGGATCGTTGCCGGTTGTGACGGCACGGGCCGTTAGGCTGGACCGGTGATCGAGCAGCCTTCCACCTCCGCCGGACCCGTCCTCTCGCCGACCGGTCCGCAGGGTCTCTTCATCGCCTTCGAGGGCGGGGACGGCTCCGGCAAGTCGACTCAGTCGCGGCTGCTCGCCGAACGGCTGACGGCCGAGGGACACGAGGTGCTGCTGACGCGCGAGCCGGGCGGGACCGACGTCGGCGAACAGCTGCGCTCTCTCGTGCTGGACCCGGTCCACGCCCCCATCGACCCGGTGACCGAGGCCCTGATCTTCGCCGCCGCCCGATCGGCCCACGTCCGCCAGCTGATCGCCCCGGCCCTGGCCGCCGGCCGCACCGTGGTGACCGACCGCTACGTGGACTCCTCCGTGGCCTACCAGGGTGCCGGCCGGGACCTCGGCACGGACACCGTGGCCGGGATCAACGAGTGGGCCACCGGCGGGCTGCACCCGGACCTGACCGTCCTGCTGGATGTGGACACCGGCACCGCCGCCACCCGCCGTGCCGGCCGCGAACAGGCCGCCGGCGGCACCGGCCCGGACCGACTGGAGTCCGAGCCCGAGCCCTTCCACCAGCGCATCCGCACCGCCTTCACGGACCGTGCCGCTCAGGCCCCGGACCGCTACCTGGTGCTCGACGCCGGCCGGTCCGCCGTCGAGATCGCCGCCGAGGTCTGGGGCCGGGTCGCCGTGCTGCTCGGCAGCGAGGCCGGCCGATGAGCGTGGCACCCGCGTGGGCCGAACTCGCGGGCCAGGAGGCCGCCGTCAGGCAATTGTCCCGGGCCGCGACCATGGACTCCCCCACGCACGCCTGGCTGTTCACCGGTCCCCCTGGCTCCGGACGGTCCAATGCCGCGAGGGCCTTCGCCCAGGCGCTGGAGTGCGAGGTGGAGGACCCGGCGCTGCGCGGCTGCGGGCTCTGCCACGCGTGCCTGACCGTGCACGCGGGGACGCACGCGGACGTGAAGGTCATGGCCACCGAGAACGTCACGTACAAGATCGACGAGATCCGCGAGCTGATCTCCCTCGCCCAGGACCGCCCCTCCTCCGGCCGGTGGCGGATCTTCATCATCGAGGACGCGGACCGCATGACCGAGCGCGCCACGAACGTCCTGCTCAAGGCAATCGAGGAGCCGCCGGCCCGGACCATCTGGATGCTGTGCGCCCCCTCCCCCGCGGACGTGCTCGTGACCATCCGCTCCCGTTGCCGTCCCGTGGGCCTGCGCATCCCCTCGGTGCAATCGGTCGCGGACCTGCTGGTGGACCGCGACGGCCTGGACCCGGCGCTGGCACTGTTCGCGGCGCGGGCCTCCCAGTCGCATGTGGGCATGGCCCGTCGGCTGGCCCGGGATGAGGGAGCCCGGCAGCGCCGTGAAGCCGTGGTCCACCTGCCACTGCGGATCCAGGCGACCTCGGATGCGGTGGCCCTGGCCAAGGAACTGGTGGAGGTCACCCAGGAGGAGGCGAAGTCCTCGGCCGAGGTCCGCAATGTCGAAGAGAAGGCCGGTCTGTTGCGCGCGCTGGGCCTGGGTGAGGACGAGAAGGTCCCGCCCAAGCTGCGCCACCATGTCAAGCGCCTCGAGGACAGCCAGACGGCACGCAACAAGCGCTCCGTGCATGACACCCTCGACCGCGCGATGATCGACCTGACGGGCCTGTTCCGGGACGTGCTGGCCCTGCAGCTGGGTACCGGGGCCGAGCTGGTCAACGAGCACCTGCGGGACGACCTCGGTTCCTACGCCCACGGGGCCACCGCCGAGCGGACCGTGGCCCGGATCGACGCCGTGGCCACCGCCCGCCGGCGCCTGGCCGGCAACGTGCCCCCGCTGTTGGCGCTCGAAGCCATGACGATGAGTTTCCTGCCAGACCGCATCCTGGACCGCCGTCCGGGCGAGCAGGTCTGACTCACTGACCACCGCCTGACCACCGTCCCGAAAGGACCCCGCGTGCGCCTGCACCCCTTCCCCTCCGCTTCCGGTGCCATCGCCGCCGTCTTCGCGACCGCCCTGGTGCTCACCGGTTGCACCGCGGACGGTGGGCCGGATGGTGGGCCGGACGCCGGAGTTGCGGAGCCGACGTCGGGCACCGCCGCCGTTCCGGAGGGGCTGGAGGACCTCTACGCCCAGGAGCCCGCGTGGCAGTCCTGTGAGCAGGACGTCGGCGACCTCGAGTGCGCCACCGTTGAGGCCCCGCTGGACTATGCGGATCCGGACGGTGAGCGGATCGAGCTGGCCCTGATCCGGACGGGAGGGGCCGAGGATGGCGCCCCGCACCTGCTGTTGAATCCCGGCGGCCCGGGGGCGTCCGGGGTGGACATGGTGGTGGACTCCCTGGACTTCGTGGTCTCCGGAGCCGTCCAGGACCACTACGCCGTGGTGGGCTTCGACCCGCGCGGCGTATCCCGTTCGGCGCCGGTGGAGTGCCTGTCCGACGAGGAGATGGATGCGGCCCGCGAGGAGCACATCGATCCGTCCACGGACGAGGGCCTGGACCAGGTCCGGGAATCCGCCCGAGAGTACGCGCAGGCCTGCGATGAGAACACCGGTGAGGTCCTCGGCCACGTGGACACCGACTCCGCGGCCCGGGACATGGACCTGATGCGGGCCGTGCTGGGCGATCAGCAACTGAACTACCTCGGCTTCTCCTACGGCACCTCCCTGGGTGCCTCCTACGCCGAGCAGTTCCCGGACAACGTGGGCCGGATGGTGCTGGACGGGGCCATGGACCCGTCACTCGACGAGTTCGAGGTCAGCCTGGGCCAGGCTGAGGCTTTCGAGGAGGCCATCACGGCTTGGGCCGAGTCCTGCCTCGCTGGCCCGGACTGCCCCCTCTCCGGCACCGCCGAGGACGGCGTGGAGCAACTCCGCGAGCTGCTGGCCCAGGTCGAGGAGTCTCCGCTGACCTCCTCCGACGGGCGGCAGGTCCCGGCCGCCACCTTTGTCGCGGGGCTGATCACCCCGCTGTACGCGGACGAGAACTGGCCGATGCTCACCCAGGCCGTCGCCGATGCCATGAACGGCAACCCGGACCTGATGCTCTACCTCGCGGATCTGAACGCCGGACGGGACGAGGACGGCGAGTACGGCTCCAACATCAACGACGCCTTCACGGCCATCAACTGCCTCGACTCCACCGCGGCGTCCGACACCGAGACGCTCCGGAGCCAGGCCGAGCAGCTGGATGAGGCGTCCCCGACCATCGGCCGGTTCCTGGCCTACGGCGGGGCGAACTGTGCCGAGTGGCCCGAGAAGCCGGTGGACGAGCCCGCCCCCGCCAGCGCTCCCGGGGCAGCGCCGATCGTGGTCATCGGCACCCAGGGCGACCCCGCCACCCCGTACGAGTGGGCCCCGGCGTTGGCCGATCAGCTCGAATCCGGGGTGCTCGTCTCCTGGAACGGTCAGGGCCACACCGCCTACGGCCGGGCCGGGGAGTGCATCGGGACCGCCGTGGACGGGTACCTGATCGAGGGTGAGGTGCCCGAGGACGGGCTCACCTGCGACTGAGGCGTCTTGGCCCGCTGATCAGCAGGTCAGCAGCCCGCGCCGGTCACCAGGGCCGGGACGTCCCGGATCGAGGGCACGACGGCGGCCGCACCGGCACCCCTGAGGACGGCCTCATCGTGGTAACCGGTCAGCACCCCCACGGTCAGCCCGGCGCCAGCCCGCTGTCCGGCCCGGATGTCCCCGGCCGTGTCCCCGACCGTCATGACCGAGCGGACATCCTCGAGATCCAGGGCCAGCAGTGCCGTGAGGATCATGTCTGGATAGGGTGCGCCACGGCCAGCGTCCGAGGGGCACAGGCTGAGATCGGAGACGCCCATCCAGTCCAGTGACTCCAGGATCATGTTCTGAGTATGCCGGGCGAAGCCGGTGGTCAGCACGATCTTCATTCCCGCCTCCCGGAGCGCGGCCACGGCCTCCGCGGCACCGTCCACCGGGCGGACGCCGCGTTCGGCCAGCAACCGGTCATAGGTGGCCTCGAAGCACGCATTGGCACGGCGGGCCGCCACCGGGTCCTCGGCGAAGATCGAGCGGAAGATCTCATGCCGCGAGGTGCCGCGTGCCTCACGGAAGTAGCCCACCATCGCGTCCGAGCGAGAGCCGCCGGGTTCGATGCCCTCCTGCAGGATCGCGGTGTTGAAGGCCTCGTCCTGGAGGCCTCCCTCATCCACGGTGGTGCCGGACATGTCCAGGACGGCCAGCTTCAGCGGACGCCGCGAACGGACATCCCGGTGGGGTTGGGCGTTGGCAGGCATCATCACAACTGTCCTCCCGTAGACAGACGGCCCGGCGGATGCCGGGCCTGTCATCATGTTCGGACCACTCCACCGCAGCGACCTGTCCTGCGGTTGGACGTGAAGTGAACGTCATCTGTGGGTTGTGAACGCCCTGTGCCCCTTCTGCTTTTGCCCGGCGGGGCACCGGCCCGCTATCATCGATAGCCGTGGCACCCCCGGGTGTCAGCGTTCGCCTCCTTAGCTCAGCTGGCCAGAGCAGCTCCCTCGTAAAGAGCAGGTCGCCGGTTCGAATCCGGCAGGGGGCTCAGACAGGAAACGCGCCGTTGAGGGAATCTTCTCCCGCAGCGGCGCGTTTTCGTCTCCGGTCCCAGCGGGCCTGCTAGGCCTGCGACCTGCTGAACCTGGCGACGCGTCCTCAGGCTCCCGGGCGGAACCCGGCAGCCTCTTCCGCCTCTTCCACGGCAGCCACGACCTTCTCGGCACGCCGTCCCACCGAATGCAGGGAGGCCTGGCCGAGCCGGAACAACGCCGCGGCCTGGGCAGTGGTGGCTAAGTCGTTCGCGGCCCTGGACAGGATGCGGTGCACATCGCTGCCCGAGGCGGGGACCTGCAGACCAGCCCCGGGGTGGTGGCGGTGGGCCTCCACGCACAAGTGGCGTACCCGGGGCGCCAGCTCGGCCAGTACGTTGCCGGCGTTGACCAGCCCATTCAACTCGTCCTCGGGGATCGTGCCCTCGGCGCGGGCCTCCTGGACGACCTGCCAGTACCGGTCCAGCGAGCGGATGAACCAGTCATGACTCCGGCGCCAGAGTTCGGTTCCGAGCTCCGTCTCATCCTTCTTGGCCTGCCGGCGCCGCGCGAACGGTCCGGCCATCAAGGCCTCTCCCCGGTCACCAGGAGGATCTTGCCCGTCCGGTCCGCCTCTTCAAAACGGTCCTGGGCCGCCGCCACGTCTTCCAGGGCGAACACCGCGTCCGTGGTGCTGCGGATGGCTCCGGTGGTCACCAGGGGCCAGACATGTTCGGCCACCTCCCGCATGATCCCGGCCTTCTCCTCCACTGGTCGTGGACGCAGCATCGTCCCGGTCACCACAGCGTTCTTGCCCATGACCTTGCCGATCGGCAGGGTTCCGGAGGCACCGCCCTGCAGACCGATCACCACCAACCGCCCGCCGCGCGCCAGTGCGGCCACGTTCTTCTCCAGGTACTTCGCACCCATCACGTCCAGAATCACGTCCGCGCCATGGCCGCCGGTGATCTCGTTCATCCGGGCCACGAAATCCTCCTCGCGGTGATTGATGGCCACCTCGGCGCCCAGTTCGAGACTCCGCTGCACCTTCTCCGCGCTACCAGCGGTCGCCACGGGACGCGCACCCAGTGCCTTCAACAATTGCAGAGCGAACGAGCCGATGCCGCCGGTGCCGCCGTGCACGAGCACCCAGTCGCCTCGGCCCACGCCGGCCTGCTGGACCAGGTTCGACCAACAGGTGGCCGCGACCTCCGGGAGGCCGGCCGCATCGGTGAGGGAGACGCCGTCGGGCACCGGGACCACCTGTCCGGCGGGGACCACCACGTACTCGGCATAGCCGCCGCCCGCCAGCAGGGCACAGACCGGCGTGCCGAAATCCCAATTCCCGACGCCGGCCCCGGTCTCCTCGATCGTTCCGGAGACCTCCAGCCCGGGCACCTCCGAGGCCCCCTCTGGGACCGGATAGTTGCCCGCCCGCTGCAGCAGGTCCGCGCGATTGATGCCGGCAGCAGTGACCTTGATGAGGACCTCACCGGGCCCCGGAGCAGGGAGTGCCTGGTCCTCCACCGCGAGGACCTCGCGACCGCCGGCGCCGGTGTACGTCACGGCCCGCATGGTGTGGTGATGAAGCTCCTGGGACATGGTCCTCCCCTTCTCTGGTGGCTGGCCAACGAGTCTTTCAGCGTTGCTTCTAGGCTACTCGCGTGGCTTGGTTGCATGGTCGCGCGAGCTGTCTCCCAACGCAACGTTGACCCCAGCGCCGATCTCCTACTCCGTGGCGTCGTTCTTGGGGGACGCGTCGAGCCGGTTCGCGGACCTCCTAGCACGTCGCTGGGGATGTGGTCCGGCAGGGTGGCGGTCACTGTGCTGTTCGTGGAGCAGGCGATCACCCGTGACTGTCCATGTTCCTTCAGCGGTGGTTCGTTCAGTGATGGTCCTGTCGATGGGTGTTCTGGAGCTGGTGGTGGGGTGAGGGGACGGGGGTGATTGGTGTACTCATGACCGGTGGGGGTAGTGACACGGAGTTCGCCGGCGGTGGCGTGGTGGGTCCAGCCGAGGTTCTCTTTGGTGTGGTTGCAGCGCACGCACAGTCCGGAGGCGTTGTCCCAGGAGGTGGGCCCGCCGTCGCGGTGGGGTGTGGCGTGGTCGATGTGCCGGATCGGGGCATCGCAGTACGGGGTCCGGCAGATCCCGTCTCGCAGGAGCACCATGTGCCGCAACAGGCCGGAGAAGACGCGGCGATGAGAGTCCATCGCGACGAGTTGACCGGTGCCAGGTGAGGTGTAGAGCCGACGGATGAAGACTTCGGCCTCGGTGTCCGCGATCATACGGCGTGCGACTGGTGCGGGGATCGGACCGTGACCGGGCAACCACGCCGGGAGATCGGCGTCTACGCCGGCGCCCGTTTCGGTGCCTGCACGTACGTTTTGGCCGCCAGTGTTGGCTGTATCACCAGCGAGTCCGGCGGCGTTGAGGAGGGCGGTATCGGTCATGATCAGTTGGATCTCGAGGGGGACGTCTTCGGCGGTGGTCTGTCCGGTGAGGCGCTGGACGAACAGGTCGGTGAGGACCTGCTGTGGGGTCCTCTCGGCGGCGTCGCCTTCGGCGATGGTACTGGCAGCGGCCGTGGTGAGGTTTTGATAGCAGGCGCTGGCCTGGGCGATCGGGAGCAGCGCGGTGAGGTAGGCCATGCCCGGGTTGGTCTGTGCGGGCTTCAGGCTCACATGCCGGTCGCGGCAGGCTTGTTCTTGGCGTTGGAGGGCAGCGGCGGGGTCTTGCCCTTGGGCTGCGGCTTGGGCTTCCTGGACGAGTTGGCGGTGGCCGAGGAATTCGATCCGGTCGGCCAGGGCGGTATCGGCGGCCCGACGTTGGGGTGAGGTGAGCCAGTGGGTTTGGCGGTCGATCGCAGCAGCCTGATCTTCACTGATGCGTCCAGCGGTCAGGGCCTCCAAGGTGTGGGGCAGATCCGCCGTCAGGTTCAAGGCCAGGCGGAGGTGTTTGGAGCCCCGGGCCCCGGTGCGGCGGGCCAGGCCAACCTCACCAGGAAGGCCACGACCCCGACGAGCCTCGGGGATGCCGTGGGCGGCTTCGGACTGGGTGCGGTGGGCATGCAGGGCAGCGGTCTCGCGGGCCTGGGCGGCGGCACAGGCCGCTTTCAGCGCTTCCAGGGCCCGGATCCGGTCGATGGACTCTGCTTCGGGCCCGTCCGGAGACGCGATGGCCCGCCGCGCGTCCAGCTCATCAGGGCTGACGGTCGCGGCAGGGACCATCAGCGCCAAGGCCTGGCGCAGGCCGATGAGGTGAAGCGCGTTGACCGGAACCGGGACGAGCGGAACCCGCGCACCGGCGGCTGCAGTGCTACCGGAAGTGCCGCCGTCGGGCCGGGGCACTTCACCTTCGCGCCGCTGACTCCGCTGAGATTCGAACATGTGTACTACTCTACGAAGGTGGCCGGACACGATAAGCAGCGGCGGCCCGAGTTGTGGATGAAGTTTGGAGTTGGCCCACCTGTGCAGGACTGAGGCGGCACAGGCAGGGGGAACGGAACAGTCCCGGACATGGACTGCCGTGAGACAGGTAGGCTGTTCGGGGCCATTAGAATGGCCCCCTGGGATGGTTGTCCGAGCGGCCGAAGGAGCTGGTCTTGAAAACCAGTGTGCGGTAACCCCGTACCAAGAGTTCGAATCTCTTACCATCCGCCCTGCACCAACCACGATGCCGTGGCAGTCGAACCGGTTGCCACGGCATCGTGGTCTTTTGGATCTGGTCTTCACAGATCCTGCCCTGTACCGTTCCCTCCACCGTTACCGGAATTTCACCCGGCGGTGATCAGATGACAGGGCTGCCACGTCAGTGGAAGTCGACCAGCGCCGGTACATCCCCATCACCGGCGGGTCCGCACCGTCCAGGGGAACCAAAGAGGGAATCACATGTCTCTGCAGTCAAGGAAGTCCTTGCTGGCAGGTGTTCTGACCGCGGGGCTCGTTGCCGCTCCCGCCGTCGCACTGCCTGCGTCTGCCACCACCGAACCACCCGCGCCGGCCTCCACAGGGGCCGGCGCTTCTGTGTCCACCGATGAGGCCGTGAAGGCCGCCGCCGAGCCGGCGGCTGAGGGCACCGAGAAGATCTCCATCCTCAGCTTCAACGACTTCCACGGGGCGTTGTCCGAGGAGTACGCAGGCACCCTCTTCTCCCACACGGTGGAGGGATACCGCACCGCGTTCGAGACGGCCAACGGCGAGGGCTCCACCCTGCTGACCTCCGCCGGCGACCTGATCGGGGCCTCCGCCTCCGTGTCGAACGTCCAGGCCGACGAGCCGACCCTCGAGATCATGAACCAGCTGGGCCTCGCCGTGTCCGCCGCCGGGAACCACGAGTTCGACAAGGGCCTGGACGACCTCACCGGCCGTGTGGCCGACATCGCCGACTTCAACTTCCTGGCCGCGAACTTCGTGGACCCGGAAACTAAGGAGCCGGTCATCACCGACCACGAGATCTTCGAGGTCGACGGTGTCGACGTCGCCGTGATCGGTGCCGTCCCGAACAACCTCTACGCGACCACCACCGGATCGGGCCTCCAGGGCAACGAGGTCATCGACCTGGTCGAAGCCGTCAATGGCGTGGCCGAGGAGATCGAGGCCGCCGGGACCGCGGACGTGATCGTGGCCACCTACCACGACGGTGCCTCCGGCAACGGCGACCTGGCCACCGAGGTGGAGAACTCAGCGGTCTTCGATTCCATCGTCAACGGCACCGATGAGTCCGTGGACGTGATCTTCAACGGCCACACCCACCAGACCTACAACTATGAGACGACGGCCGGAGAGACAGAGCGCCCGGTGGTGCAGGCCGGGCAGTCCGGCAACCTGCTGGCCACCGTCGAGCTCACCATCGATTCAGAGACCAAGGAGGTCGTGGACTACTCCTCCGACCTCGTCGAACGAACACCTACCCCGATGACCGGCGCCGGCGACGATGCCACGTTCGACCCGACGGCCATGGACGCCCTCGTGGCGGACTCCACCGAGACGGTCCAGGCCATCTACGAGACCGAACAGGCCGCCGTCGCCGAGTTCGACGAACTGAAGAACACCGTGATCGGCGAGATGGACTCCTCCATCACCACCGATTACCAGACCCGCATCGAGGAGTCCGGCGCTTGGCGCGCCGGTGGCACCCGCCGCCAGGAGTCCACCCTGGGCAACTGGGCCGCCAACGCCCTCAAGGACCGCATCTCCCTGAGCAACCCCGAGGTGGACCTCGGGGTCACCAACTCCGGCGGCCTGCGCGCCGAGCTCCTGCACGACCGACTGACCGACGGCGGCAAGTTCCCGAACAAGGCAGCCGACATGGTCGGCAAGGTGAGCCTCGGAGAGATCCTGGACTTGGCCCCGTTCGGCAACACCCTCACCTACTTCGACATCCCGGGCTCTTCCCTCAAGCAGGTGCTCGAGGAGAACTGGCAGGAGGGAAACAAGACCCTGCACCTGGGCTGGTCCGAGGAGTTGACCTGGACCTACGACGAGTCGCGGCCCCAGGACGACAAGGTCACCGGCATCTGGATCTCCGGCGAGCCGGTGTCCATGGACGAGATGTACACCATCGGCACCCTGTCCTTCCTCGCCGACGACTCCTGGGTGGGCACTGAGAACTCCGCCCCGGACGGCTACGAGGGCTTCGCCATCGGCCAGGAGAACAAGGTCGATCTGGGCATCATGGACAACCAGGCCTTCCAGGAGTATGTCCAGGCCGAGACCGCAGCTGCCGGCGACATCCGCCCGGACTTCGCCAAGAAGGCAGTGGAGGTCAAGGGCGCCACCGGGACCGCCGCCCCCGGAGCTCAGCTCTCCCTGACACTGGAGAACCTGGAGATGGATTCCGACGGAGCGGGCGATGCCACCTCGGTCTCCGTGGCCTTCCAGCCGGCAGAGGGCGAGGCCGTAGAGGTCGGAACGGTGGACGTCGCAGCAGACGGCGAGTCCGCGGACCTGTCCACCTTGCAGGCACCCGAGACCACCGGCGTGGGCGAACTGGTCATGACCGTGGCCTACGACGACGCGTACGAGTCCACCACCGAGGTCCGCTCGGCCCTGACGATCGGCACCGACGTCCCGAAGGACTTCACGGACAATCAGCCCGGTTCGGTGTACTACGCACCGGTGCGGTGGATGCAGGCTGCCGACGTGACCACTGGCTACACTGACGGCACTTACCGCAAGGCGGCCGAGATCACCCGTGGCGAGTCCGTGGCCTTCTTGCAGCGCTACCTGGCCCCCGACTACACCACCGACCCGGCCGAAGCGGTGTTCCCGGACGTGCCCGCTGGCGCCCCGCACTTCACCCCGATCGCCTGGGCCGCCGACGACTCCGACGGCGCCAACGGTGCCGGCCCCGTCTCCGAGGGCTACGCCGATGGCACCTTCCGGCCCGGCCAGGACGTGACGCGTGCGGAGTTCGTGACCTTCCTCTACCGGGCCGCTGATCCTGAGGGCTTCACCGCCCCCGAGGTCTCGGTGTTCCCGGACGTGCCGTCCTCCGGCTCGTACTACGAGGCGATCTCCTGGGCCGCTGCCGAGGGACTGGTCAACGGCTACCACGGCGGCGAGTACCGCCCGTACGACCCGATCAGCCGCGGCGAAGTCGCCAAGGTCATGCACCAGTACGACCTGACCGATATCGACTGACCGAGGCCGTCGCCGCCCTCCACCTCTCCACCCGCACAGTGACCCCTCCCCCGCAGCAATGACGGGGTGGGGTCACTGTGTGCCGGGCATCATCCCAACGTCACTCCCACCGAAAGACATCACCATGACGTTTTCTTCACGACTGACCGCAGTCGGCGCCTCGATGGCATTGCTGTCCGCCACCCTCGTGGTGCCGGCACAGGCTGCCACGGCTGCCCCCGATACCGACGCCGTCATCATTAATGAGGCTTACACCAACGGCGGTTCCGCCAACGCCGTCTTCACCCACAAGTTCGTGGAGCTCTACAACCCGAGCGATGCCGACGTCTCCCTGGACGGCTGGTCCATCCAATACCGTTCCTCGGGCGGCACCGGCGACCCGACCGGGGTCATCGAGCTCTCGGGCACCATCAAGGCCGGCGGCCATTACCTGGTCCAGGGCAATGCCAATGGCAACGAGCCGAACGGTGCGGCCCTGCCAGTCGCCGATGCCGGTATCGGCACCAGCGTGGCCTTCGCCGGCACCAACGGGACCATCGTCCTGGCCAACCAGACCGAACGGGTCTCCCTGCCGGTCGGTTCCGTGACCGCCGAGACCGAGGCGGCCGGCGTCGTCGACCTGTTGGGTTACGGCACCTCGAACACCTTCGAGACCGCCGCCGCCACCGGCCCCTCCGCGAACAACGACCCGAAGTCCATGACCCGCACGGACGGCGTGGACACCGATGACAACTCCGCCGACTTCGCGGCCACCGGCACGGTCACCCCCACCAACGCGGCGGGTGAGACCGGCGCGGTCCCGGATCCCGAGCCGGAACCGGAGCAGCCGACCGAGCTCACCTCGATCGCGGAGATCCAGGGCACCGGCGCTGCCTCCGAGATGATCGGCCAGAATGTCATGACCCAGGGCGTGGTCACCGCCGTCTACTCCACCGGGGGCTTCAACGGGTACTACCTCCAGACTGCCGATTCCGGAGGTGACGATGACTCCACCCCGGGTGCCTCCGACGCCATCTTCATCTACTCCGCGGACACCGTGGGTGAGGTCACCCTGGGCGATCACGTGCAGGTCGTCGGCGAGGTGTCCGAGTACTACGGCGGCACCCAGCTGACCGTCCGCGCCGGTGGCGTGGAACAGCTCGACGAGGCCGCAGAGGCCGTGAAGCCCACTGTCCTCGAGTTCCCCGCCGACGAGGAGACCAAGGAGGCTCACGAGGGCATGCTGCTCGATCCCTCGGGGCTGGAGTGGACGATCACGGACAACTATGACGTGAACGCCTACGGTTCGCTCGGCCTCGCCCCGGGCGCTGACCCGCTCCCGAACCCGACGTCGGTCGCCAACCCGGGTGCCGAGGCGCAGGCCGTGATGGCGGAGAACGCCGAGAAGCTCATCGTCCTGGATGACGGTGCCTCGACGAACTTCATGCGCTCCCCCGGCAACCAGAACAAGTTGCCGTACCTGAACATCGACGATCCCGTGCGCGTCGGTTCAGCCGTGACTTTCACGGACCCGGTGATCCTCGACTACCGCTACGACGCCTGGAACTTCCAGCCGACTCAGCACCTCACGCACGAGAATGCCGAGGAGGTCCAGCCGGCGACCTTCGAGAACACCCGTGAGGCGGAGGCCACCCCGGAGGACGTGGGCGGCAACGTGCAGCTGGCCTCGTTCAACGTGCTGAACTACTTCACCACCCTGGGGGATGAGTTCGAGGACTGCGATGCCTACGAGGACCACGAGGGCAACCCGATTGCCACCGATTACTGTGATCCCCGCGGCGCGTACAACGAGGAGAACTTCCTGCGCCAACAGGAGAAGATCGTCGCCGCCATCAATGGGCTTGACGCCTCCGTGGTGGCGCTCGAGGAGATCGAGAACGCCGCCAAGTTCGGCAAGGACCGTGACGAGTCCCTGGCCGCACTGGTGCAGGCCCTCAATGCCGAGGCGGGCTCGGAGAAGTGGGCCTATGCCGCCTCACCGGCCGAGCGTCCCGCCGCCGCGGATGAGGACTACATCCGCAACGCCTTCATCTATCAGCCGGCCGCCGTGGAGACTGTCGGCGAATCCACCATCCTCACCGGTGATCCCGCCTTCGGCAACGCCCGCGAGCCGCTGGCCCAGACCTTCCGCGCCCTCGGCGAGGACGGCGGGATCGAGGGCACCGAGTTCGTGGCCATCACCAATCACTTCAAGTCCAAGGGTTCCGGTTCCGGCGCCGGCAATGAGGACAGCGGTGACGGGCAGGGCAACTCCAATGCGGACCGAGTGGCCCAGGCCGAGTCCCTGGTGGACTTCGCCGAGGACCTGAAGGACTCCGAGGACACGGATCGGGTGTTCCTCATGGGCGATTTCAATGCCTACGAGAAGGAGGACCCGATCAAGGTCCTCGAAGCCGCAGGCTACGTGAGCCAGGGGGCCAAGGCCGAGGGCGAGTACTCCTACGCCTACGATGCCGGCGTCGGCTCATTGGACGGGATCTTCGCCTCCGGCAGCGCCGACGAGACCGTGACCGGCACGGACATCTGGATGATCAACGCCAACGAGTCCGTTGCCATGGAGTACTCCCGCTACAACTACACCCCGGAGCAGCTCTACGCCCCCGATCAGTGGCGCTCCTCCGACCACAACCCGATCCTCGTGGGCGTCCAGCTCGGTGACGCCGAGGAGCCGGTCGAGGACGGCAACCCGAACAAGGGTCCGGGCAACAACTCCGGAAAGGGCCCGAAGAAGGGTGAACACCCGGTCCACGGCGGGAACCACCCCGGTCAGGGCAAGGGCAACCCCTGGAAGTGAGTTGACTCCCACCCCCTGCTGAACCAGCGGTCAGAAGAGGCTCGTTCTCCCCGGATTTCCGGGGAGAACGGGCCTCTTCTGACCTTCAGATAACGTGGGGCGGGCGGCGGGATCAGCCGGTGGCGAGTGCCCAGATCGCCCGGGCCGCGGCGTCGGCGTCGCCCAGGGTGCGGGCCCGTCCGTCCGGATCGCGGCCGGCTTCTGCGGCGATCGCCGTGCCCCACTGGACTGACGCCAGTTGGAGCCCCAGGACGAACACCCCCTCCTGGACCGCTCCCCCGGCCCCCTTCAGGCGGTGGGGACGCCCGGTCACGTCGAAGCCGCGGCCCGGCACCGGGTCACCCTCCTCGTCCTCCACGGTGTACGGCACCGCGGTGCCGTCGGCCAGGAGCGAGGACACCAGGCCGGAGGTTGAGAGCAGCACGCGGTTCGGTGGCATCATCGCCTCCATCATCCAGGTCCCCCGGTGCACGTCCAGGGTCTCGTCCGCACCACCCACCTGCGGGGAGGACACCGTGAACCGGGACCTGCCGGCGTCGGGCTCGAACTGCGGGTCCGGTCCCACGAACCGGACCAGGCCCGCACGGGCCACGGCGAGCAGTTGTTCCACGCGCGTCAGCGGCGGACCGGACGCCAAACCCTCCACGAGCGTCTCGAACCAGCCGGAGACGTCCCGCCGCCGGGAGGCATCGGTGAGCCGCTGCTCTGCCACCAGTTGCTTCACCAGCAACCGCGCGGCATGCAGGGTCCCGATGGCCACCATGAGTGGGGAGTCCTCGCCGGCCGCGGCCTCGGAACTGATCCCCTCCAGGAATCCGGCGACCTCCCGCTGGTACTCCTCACCCGAGTCGTACACCCGGCCCTCGAAGGGACGGGCCAGCGTTCGGATGTCCAGGAACGGCATGCCCGGCGCATACGCGTGGAGCAGTTCCTGCGCCTGGTGCGCCGTGACCGGTTCGCCGCGGCCGGCCGACTCCAGCAGGCCGACGAGCGAAGCAAGGAACTCGATGGCCGGACCGGAGCCGCCGAGGATCTCCGGCCGGTTGTGCACCAGGGCGTTGTAGTAGGCGCGCACCACGTCACGGTGGATCAGCGGCCACAGGTGCATCATGAAGTCGAGCGGACCGTGCTCGGCCTGCAGCGCCTGCACCACCTCCGGCACCAGGTACTTCAGGGCCACGGCGTGGGGGACGAACGCGTCCAGCTCGGCCTTCGGCAGGTAGCAGACACCCCTCCGTGAGGCCGGGTGCAGCACGGGCTCGGTGCCGGAGGGCTCATAGCGCAGCGCCCGGCCCGGGCCCTGGCCGGTATCCACGAAGCGGCCGCCCCGGCCCAGGGTCAGCTGCGCGAGCGCGTCGAAGAAGTTCAGGCCCATCCCGCGCACCAGCACGTCCGCCCCGGCGGGCACGGCGTCCCAATCGAGGTCACAGGGGATGGACGGCCCGCGGTATTCCAGCCCCAGGTCCGCCGCCGCGGTGGCCAGGCGGTGCTGCTCGCCCGTCAGGCGGGCGGGGACGTGCCCCACGGCCAGCACGACGGCGTCCGCCGCCACCCTGCTCCCGTCACCCAGGGTGAGGATCGCCTTCCGGGGCGCGGCGCCGTGGGCGCCTTGCACCGGGGTCACCCTCCGAGCGGGTTCCAGGTGCACCACCTCGGTCTGGCGCCATTCCAGGGTCCCGACGGCGGCCGATGCGGCCAGCGCGTCCGTCACCTCGCGGTACATCTCGGCGAGGTAGCGGCCGTAGACCGCCCGCGGCGGGTAGTCGGTGCGGTCCAGAACCTGGGCCCGGTCAGGGTTCGCCATCCTCCACTGATCGAAGGTCAGTGCCGCCGACGAGGGCCGCAGTCCGGGGGTGCCGGCGGCCGCCACGGTCGGGAAGAAGGACGGGGTGTTCATCAGGAACAGCTCTGACTGCCCGGTCTGCCACACGTGGCCCGGCCCCGGCTCCTCCGGATCCAGCACCACGATGTCCACCAGCGGCACCGGTGCCGACTCTCCAGCCTCCTCCACCACCGACAGCAACCGCTCCAGGAACGAGGTCCCCCGCGGCCCGGCCCCCACCACGGCGATCGTGAACCGGTCTCCTGGGACGGCTGGGGTCATGGCGGGGTCCTCTCGCGGTGCGGTGTGTTCGTGGTCATCAGCCTACGGCCGGCGCGGGGACGTGTGCTTCGATGGTGGCATGCAGCAGAACCCGCACCCCGCCCCCACCGTCACACCCACCGGCCTCGCCACGGAGGCCGAGGACGAGTTCCTCTGGCTTGAGGACATCCACGGCGAGCGCCCCCTGGACTGGGTCCGAGAGCAGGATGCCCGCACGGAGGCGCTGTTGGCCTCAAACGGTTTCGACGCGTTGCAGCGGGACCTCACCGCCATCCTCGATTCCCCGGACCGGATCCCCCACGTCACCAAGCGCGGAGACTGGTACTACAACTTCTGGCGGGACGGCGAGCACCCGCGCGGTCTGTGGCGCCGGACCCGCTGGGAGCCGTACCTGGCCGGGGACCCCCAGTGGGAGGTCCTCCTGGATGTGGACGCCCTGGCCGCCCAAGAGGGTACCGATTGGGTGTTCGCCGGGGCCCGGCTGCTGCGCCCGGACTGGGACCGTGCCCTGCTGCGGCTCTCCCCCGATGGCGGTGACGCCGTGGCCGTGCGCGAGTTCGACCTCGTCACCCGGGCTTTCGTGCCGGCGCCCGAGGGCTTCGACCTGCCGGTGGCCAAGACCCAGGCCTCGTGGATCGACCGCGACCGGCTGCTGGTCGGCACGGTGACGGACCCGGATCCCGACACCGGCGACGCCACCCGGTCCTCCTACGCCCGGACCCTGCGGGTCCTCCAGCGCGGCCGGCCGGAGGCTGCCATCGCCGCCGCACCCACCGTGTTCGAGGTGGATGCCGAGCACGTGGCCGCGTTCGGCGGGCACGATTCCACGCCGGGCTGGGAGCGGACGATCGCGATCGACGCCGTGGACTTCTACCGCTCCACCACGTGGCTGCGTGAGCCCGAGGCCAGCTCCGGCTGGCGGTTGCTCGAGGTGCCCCTGGACGCCGAGGTGGACGTGCACCGGCAGTGGCTGACGGTGTTCCTGAAGTCCGAGTGGGAGTTGCCGACCGCCGTGCACCCGGCCGGCTCCCTGCTAGTCTGCACGGTGGACGGCTTCCTGGACGGCTCCGAGGAGCCGCGGGCGGCGTTCCTGCCCGCCCCAGACCGCACCCTGTCCGCATGGACGTGGACCGCGTCCCACCTGGTGCTGACCGTGCTGCAGGACGTCGCCTCCACCCTGTACGCCCTGCCCCAGACCGCGCTGGCGGCCACCGACCCCCGCGGGACCCCGCAGACCAGCGCCGGACGACCACCGGCGCTGGAGGCCACCCGCCGGATCCGGCTGGCGCACCCGAATCCCGCCGACCCGTTCCTGACCCTGGGGGTCAGCGCCGTGGATGACGAGGACCCGGACTGCGGCAACGACCTGTGGATCACCGCCACCGGCGCACTCACCCCGCCCACCCTGTTGCGGGCCACGCTCCCGGCGCACCTGGAAGAGGACAGCCGGCCGGACGGCGTCGTTCCCGATCTGGTGACCGTGCGCACCGGGCCGGAGCATTTCGATGCCACCGGGCTGTCCGTGCGCCAGCACTTCGCCGTGTCCGACGACGGCACCCGGGTCCCGTACTTCCAAATCGGTCCCGAGGACCTCGAGACCGACGGGGCCAACCCCGTGGTGATGGACGGCTACGGCGGGTTCCTCGCCTCCAAGCTGCCCGGTTACTCCGGCGTGTACGGCCGCGGCTGGCTGAGCCGCCGGAACGACGCCGGCCGCCGGGGCGTCCACGTGATCGCCAACATCCGCGGCGGCGGGGAGTACGGACCCGACTGGCACCGGGCGGCCCTGCAGGAGAACCGGCACCGCGCCTACGAGGACTTCGCCGCCGTGGCCCGCGACCTCATCCGTCGCGGCGTGACGGACCGGTCCCACCTGGCTGCCACCGGCCGATCCAACGGCGGCCTGCTCATGGGCAACATGGCCACCACCTACCCCGAATTGTTCGGTGCCCTGAGCTGCGGGGTGCCCCTGCTGGACATGCGCCGGTACACGGTGCTCTCCGCCGGCCACAGCTGGATCGCCGAGTACGGTGACCCGGAGGATCCCGAGCAGTGGGAGTACATCCGCACCTTCTCGCCCTACCACCTGCTGCTCGAGCGTCCGGTTCCAGGCGCCGAGGCCGGACGCGACGCCGAAGGCCCAGGAACGGGCTACCCGGATCTCCTCGTGTGGACGGCCACCTCGGACGACCGGGTCGGCCCGGTCCAGGCGCGCAAGATGGCGGCCCGGATGATGCGGCTAGGTGTGCCGAACGTGTGGTTCCACGAGGATCTCGAGGGCGGCCACGCGGGTGCCTCGGACAACCGGCAGGCCGCCGCACTGCACGCACGGTCCCTGGAGTTCCTGTGGAGGAGCGTCGCAGACGACTCGCTTTGAACTCCGGGGCCCCCGGCGGCTACCATGTCAGGGTTACCATCTCACCGATGGCAACAGTGGAGACGTGCCAGAGCGGCCGAATGGACTTCACTGCTAATGAAGGGTCCGGCGAAAGTCGGACCGGGGGTTCAAATCCCCCCGTCTCCGCAGTTGTCCTGAGTCGCGACATCGTTGACTGACGATGTCGCGGCTCAGGACTTTTTTGTGAGCACCGCCTGATGGTCCCCTCTGAATGCCCTGAAGGCGGCCCTCGCTCCTGTTGTGCGGATACACAAGCGTCTAGGGTCGACAACGCGACGCCGGCTGGGCCCATCGCTCGCCGGTCACCCCATGACGAAGGAGCGCACACCATGCAGGACTTCACATCAGTCGACCAGCTTCAGAACGCAACCGTCTTCGGCAATGACGGCGACAAGATCGGAACGATCGGCCAGGTCTACCTCGACGATCAGAACAACCAGCCCACGTTCGTGACGGTGAAGACCGGGTTGTTCGGGATGAAGGAAACATTCATCCCCGTCTCCGAGGCCACCCGGAACCAAGATGGCTTGCAGGTTCCCTTCGACAAGGCGTTCGTCAAGGACGCTCCGAACATCGATGCCGATGGTTCGCTCTCCCCCGAGGAAGAGCAGCGGCTCTACGAGTACTACTCCATGGACTACCAGGGCACCGGTGGCGCCGGTGACCGGCCTGACGCGGCCCCCGGTACCGATCGGGACGCCGGTCTGGCCGCTGCCAGCGGCACCGCTGCCACCGGCGTGGGGGGCCTCGGCACCCAGCGTGGCGGGGCCGACCGCACTGCCGCCGACTTGGACCGCGACGTCAATACTGACGGCCAGGTACCGGGTGTGGCCGGACATGACCGCGAAACCGTGGTCGCCCGCGATGAGCACCTCAACGTGGGCACGGAACGCCGCGAATCCGGCCACGTCCGGTTGCGTAAGCACACCTACACGGACACGGAGACGGTGGAGGTCCCGGTGAGCCGGGAAGAAGTCGTCGTCGAGCGCGAGCCGATCGATCCGTCCTCCCCCGAGGCCCTGCGCGATGGCAGGGACGAGGACGTCGTCGTGACCACCCATGAAGAGGTCCCTGTGGTGGACAAGACCGCAACCGCCGAGAAGGTGACCGTGGACAAGAACACCGTCCGGGACACCGAGCGGGTCAGCGGTTCCGTGCAGCACGAGGACGTCGAGGTCGACGGTGACGACACCGCCACCGGCCGGGATGGCCGCCGCGGCTGACCCCGCCCCCACATGTCACGATCACATGCCAGCGGCGCCTGACCCATCACGGGTCGGGCGCCGCTGGCGGTCGGGGCCTCAGTCCTCCTGGCCCTGCTCACGCTGGAGGATGTGCAGGAACTGCAGGGCCTCCTCGGCGGTGAGCACCGTGTGCGCGGAGAGCTCCAGGGCGGCGTCCTCCACCCGTCCGTCACGGACCAGGGCGGTCAGCTGATCCCGCAGATAGGGCGGCAGATCGTCCGAGGACACGCGGACGGTGGTCTCGTCCCGCACCACCTCGAGTTCGAACGGCCGATCGGCCGGCAGGCTCTCCTCCAGCCAGTCCTCCGGGACCACGAGGTCGGTCGCGTCGGCGATGTCCGCCGGGGGCACACGGGTGCCCGAGCTCTCAGCGGGATTGACAGCGGTGGGCGAGGCGGCCGGCGTCGTGCCCTCGGCCGCAGGCTTGGTCCACATCTGCGGATAGGTGGCGAGGGCCTGGATGTCCATCATGGCCTCGAAGGTGCCGAGTCCGGTGGAGCGGCGGTAGGCGGTGACGGCCTCGGCGGTGCGGCCGGCGGCGATCAGCCGATAGACCTCGCGGTGCGCGGCCTGGTCCATCCGGTTCGAGGCAACCTTGGCGTTCTCGGAGCTGATGCGGCCGGCCAAGGAGCCCCGCCGCGGGCGGTGACCTGACTTCCCGGAGGAGGTACCGGAGGAGGTGGAACCGGAGGCGGCACGGCGCGACAGCACCCATGCGCCGCCACCGACGACGGCGGCCACGACCACCAGGATCAACACCGGAACGAGGTACTCCATGGTCCCAGTCTAGGGCGAGACCCTCAGGGTGCGTCGACGGTCCAGACCCGGTGTCCCGGGGCCATCTCTCCGGGGTTCTGCGAGGTGAACAGGACCACGCCGGGATAGGCCTCCAGCTCGGCTCGCAACAGGCGCAGGCCTTCCGCGTCCAGGTCCGCATCGATGCCGTCCAGCACCAGCAGCGGCGGGTTGTCCAGCAGGGCGCGGCCCAGCTTGAGCCGGGCCACCTGCGAACCCGTCAGTGGTTGGCCACCGTTCTTGAGCCGCGTGTCCTCACCACGGGGAAACGCCTCCAGGACGCGGTCCAGGCCCACCCGTTCGATGACCTCCCGGGTCTGTTCGTCCGTGGCCTGGGGATTGCGGTAGGTGATGGCCCGGGACACGGTGCCCCGCTCGAGCGGCACGCGCACGGAGGCGTGGCCGAGCAGCTTGCGCCGTTGGCGGCCCGGCGCCCGGGTGTAGTCGTATCCGTCCACGACCATCTCGAGGCCGGGGACCTCACCGCCCGGCTCCGCGGCCGTGTTCTGACCGGCCAGGAGGTTCACCAGGAACGGCTGGATTCGCCCCGGGTCATGGGACCTGATCTGGATGACCTCGCCGGCGCCGGCCTGGAGGAGGGGGACGCGCTGGCCCTGGACCACCATGCGGCGGATCCGCAGCCCGTTGTGGTCGGTATCCGAGCGCTCCCGCGCCACGTCCTTCCAGTTCTGCTCACGGTCCTTCTCGGCCTTCCGGAGCACCTCGGCCTGGGCCAGCAACGGCGCCTGGATGCGGCGGGCTGCCTTGTAGTTCTGCCGGTACTCGACCACGCGGCCCAGGTCCCCCAGCGGGGTGGACATCACGCCCACCAGGGTCATGGCGGAGGCCACGCCGGCGGTGTCGATCATGCCGAGGGTGCCGAGCACCACCACGGCGGCGGTGGCCAGCGAGGCCGCCGTGATGGCGGAGGCGCGGACCAGCCCCGTGATGCGGGCACGGGACACGGCGGCGTTGACCACCTTGCCCGAGTCCCGGTCCAGGGCGTTGAGCTCGCGGTTGATGCCCCCGGCGGCCTGGATGGACTCCCCGGCGCGGACGGTGTCCGCGATGCGGGCGGACATCCGACCACGACGCCGGCGCAGGTACCTCGCGCGGGTGAAAGTCGCCTTGGCCAGCGGTGGCACGGCCAGCCCGAGCAGCACGATGGGAATGCCGACGGCCAAGCCGACCTGCCAGTTGGAGATGGCCAGCACGCCGAGCACCACCACGATCAGCGGCAGCGAGGTCAACAGTGGCACCAGGCCCTGGGAGACCCAGTTGCGCACGGAGGTCAGGTCATTGGAGGCACGGGTGATGGTCACGCCGAGGGACGGGTTGCCGGAGCCGGCCAGCGTGGTGCCGATCAGCTTGCGGCGCAGTTCATAGACGTAGTCCTGGCCGAGGTCCTCCCCCACCACCCGCTCCCCCCAGCGGGCGCCGAAGATGGACAGCACGGTGAGAGCCAGGACGGACAGCTGCAGCCACGGCACGTAGGTGCCCGCCTCCGCCACGGCCGCCGGGTCCAGGGCGGATCCGTCCGGGGCCGTCCCGGCGTTGAGTCCCGCATTGACCTGGGCGGGCATCCCCAACAGTGAGTCCACTGTGAAGGACATGACCAGCGCCATGATCGCCTGGAAGATGCCGAGCAGGAACAGGATCACCAAAAGATGGCGGCGTCGCCCCGCCCAGACGGTCGGCATCCGCTCCCCCTGGCCGGTGGCCTCGGTCGTGCCCTCGTCCTCCTGGTCCGTGGCGGCACCGACGGCGCTACCGGCGGTGTCCTCAGCGGGGTCCTCAGCGGGGTCCTCAAGGGGGCCGTCGGCCAGGGACTCGGCGGTGGCGTCAGCCGACAGCCGGAACCGGCGCTGGGAGCCGGTCCGGCCGTCGTCGTGCTGCTGGTTCTCGGGGCGATCCGGGTTCAGGATGTCCTCCAGTCCTGGGGCAGCAGGGCGGTTGAGACGGCTGCGCTCGTGAGTTCGTAGGTGTCGATGACGGGAACCCCCAAGCAGGCCAGGACCTCGTTGGCCTCGGCGGTGGCCAGCGGCGAGGAGGTCAGCACCCCCGAGACCGCGGCCACGTCCAGGCCGGCGTCCTGCAGTTCGCGGACTCCGCCCACGGCGCCGAGAGCGTCACCGGCGGCGAAGACCACGCGGTCCACCACGGACTGGAAGAGGGGGTCGCGCAGCAACCGGGCGGTCTCGCCCTGGTACACGCCGTCGGCGATCTCGACAATCACCACATCGGTATCGGTCTCCGCCATGGCATCCACCAGGTTCACCGTCAGCGAGCGGACCTGCTCGAAGTCGAGCTTGAAGGTGGTGGGATACCCGAAGTCGGTGAAGTCCAGGACCTTGGCGGCGCCTCCGTCCACGTAGATCATCGGGTCGTTCCCGGCACCGGTGCCGGTGGACTTGCCGGCGGAGACCTTCAAGCCGGCGTTGGTCAGGCCGTTGACGAGGGTGGCCATGGCGGTGGACTTGCCGGAGTTCATCGAGGTGCCGAGCACCGCGACCACGGTCGGGCGGCCCGGCAGAGCGGCGTTCAGCTCCTCGGCGGGGGCACCGAGGGCCGGAACCGGGTTCAGCGAGTACGGGGCGAACCGGGAGAGGTTGACGATCCCGGATTCGTCCGCGAGCAGGCCCAGCGGCTCGATCCTCGTCGGATCGTCCATGTCGGCATGCTGCTCGGTGACCGTGCCGGCCACGCCGCCGGCGGCGACCAGGTGGCAGGGTTCCAGGGAGTCCGGCACGTGGGCCAGGAACTGGTCTGCGGCGTAACGGTGGCCGTAGGCCAACATGATGATCGCGCCGGGGAACAGGATGGCCTTGCGGGACTCGGGGGTCTCGACGCGCTTGTGGTTGAGGATCTCGCTCACGCGTGCCACGACCACGTCGCCGGCCTGCGGGGTGACGGTGGGGCCGCTGGCCAGGTGGAAGGCGGAGCGGTCCGCGTCCAGGGCCTCACTCACGAACCGGGTGGTGTAGGCGGCCTGGATGCGGTCCGGAAGCTCCGCCCGCTGGTAGGTGGCGCCGGCGTTCTCAACGATGGTCAGGGCACTGGTCGGGTGGCTCATCTCGATGGTCATGGCGTGGCCTCTCACTGTGTTCCGGTGACCGTTCGGGGTGTTCCGCCGGCCTCGGGAACCATGGAACCAACACCCCATGAGGGGTGCATGAGTTCGGAATGAGAGCGTTCTCATCTACTGCGCAGGAACCAGCCCAGGATCGCCGCCACCACCGCGAGGACTGCCGTCATGAGCACGGTCCCGGGCCAGCCTGCCCCCGCCAGGAACACCCCGCCGAGCCAGCCGAACAGGCTGGAGCCGGCGTAGTAGCCGAAGTTGTAGAGCGAGGCCGACTGCGCCCGGCCGGCCACCGCGGCCGCCCCCGCCCAGCCCGATGCCACCGCGTGGGCCCCGAAGAACCCGCCGGTGAAGACGATCGTGGCCGGCAGCACCACCCACAGGGAGGGGACCAGGGTGAGCAGCACCCCGGTGATCATGATCGCCGTGGACACCAGCAGCACGGGACCGCGCCCGTGGCGCCCGGCCAGTCGACCCGCCAGCGGGGAGGTCCAGGTGCCGGCCAGATAGGCCACGAAGACCAGGGACACCAGCGCGATGGGCAGGTTGAACGGGTCACCGGCCAGGTGGAATCCGAGGTAGTTGTACATCGCCACAAAGCCGCCCATCAGCAGGAACCCCTGGGCGTAGATGACCAGCAGAGCCGGGGAGCGAAGGTTGCCCGCCAGCGCGTGGACCGCCTCCCGGAAGGTGGTGCGGTGCGGGGTGAACCCGCGGGCGGTCGGGGCCAGGAGCAGGAAGGCGACGGCACAGGCCACGGACAGCACGGTGACGGCCAGCATGCCGAGTCGCCAGTCTGTCAGTTCTCCGATGGGCGCGGCCAGGAGGCGCCCGGCCAGCCCGCCAAGGGTGGTGCCGGAGATGTAGGTCCCGGCCGCCAGCGCCGAAGAGGCGGCGCTGACCTCCTCGTTGAGGTAGGCCAGGGCCAGCGCCGGGACACCCCCGAGGGCGAACCCCTCGAGGAGGCGGAAGGCCAGGATGGCCTCGAGGCCCGGCACCGCGACCGCCGTCAGCGAGAAGGCACAGGCCGCCATGATGGCCCACCCCATGACCCGTTTCCGGCCGAAACGGTCACCGGCATAGGACCACGGGATCACGCCGATGGCCAGTCCCAGGGTGGCCAGGGAGACCATGAGGGCGGCATCGGAGGCGGTGATGCTCAGGTCCTCGCTGATCAGCGGGAGCAGGCCCTGCGGGGAGTACAGCTGGGCGAAGGTCGCGACGCCGGCCAGGAACAGTCCCAGCAGCAGGCGGCGGTAACCGGGGGTCCCAGGGATATGTCCGGACCACGGTCCTGATGTGCCTGTCTCCACGGGCCCGACTCTAGCGCCGTGACCAGAGCGGAGGCGCCGTGCTGGCCTAGGATTGATTCCCATGACGACTTCTGTGGATCTGAGCCAGTCCTTCAAGGCCTATGACGTGCGCGGCATCGTCGGGGAATCGATCACTGAGGGATCCGTCCGGGCCGTGGGCGCGGCCTTCGTGGACGTGCTGGGGCTGGCTGGTTCCCGGGTGCTGGTCGGCGGGGACATGCGCCCGTCCTCGCCCGAGTTCGCCCGGGCCTTCGCGGAGGGGGCCACCTCCCGCGGGGCGGACGTGGTGATGCTCGGGCTGATCTCCACGGACATGCTGTACTACGCCTGTGGCGTGGAGCAGGCCGCCGGGGTGGTCTTCACCGCCTCGCACAACCCCGCCGCCTACAACGGCATGAAGATGGCCAAGGCCGGCGCGGTCCCGGTGTCCTCGGACACCGGGCTGTACGAGATCCGTGATGTGGCCCAGCGCTACCTCGATGCCGGTCAGATCCCGGCGGTGGAGTCCACCGGTGCCGTGACGGAGCAGGACATGCTCGCCGCGTACGCCTCCTACCTGCGCTCCCTCGTGGACCTGTCCGGGATCCGGGAGTTGAAGGTCGTGGTGGACGCCGGCAACGGGATGGCCGGCAAGACCACGCCCGCCGTCCTCGGCGACACCGTGCTGGAGGGGCTGCCCCTGCAGATCGAACCGCTGTACTTCGAACTGGACGGCACCTTCCCCAACCATCCGGCGAACCCGCTGGAACCGGAGAACCTGCGTGATCTTCAGGCCGCCGTCCTGGCCCACGGCGCGGACCTCGGCCTGGCCTTCGACGGGGACGCCGACCGCTGCTTCGTGATCGACGAGAAGGGTGCCCCGGTCTCTCCCTCCGCCGTGACCGGATTGGTGGCCCGCCGCGAGATCGCCCGTGCCCAGGCCGGAGACACCGTCAACGGGTCCGTGCAGGCCCCGGAGCCCGAGCCGGTGATCATCCACAACCTCATCACCTCCCATGCCGTGCCCGAACTGGTCGCGGCCCAGGGCGGCCGCGCCGTGAAGACCCGGGTGGGCCATTCCTTCATCAAGGCCGTCATGGCCGCAGAGGGGGCCGTGTTCGGCGGGGAGCACTCCGCGCACTACTACTTCCGGGACTTCTACAACGCGGACACCGGGATGCTCGCGGCCATGCACGTCCTGGCGGCCCTCGGCACCCAGGAGTTGCCGCTGTCCGAGCTGGCCGCGGAGTACGACCCGTACACCGCCTCCGGTGAGATCAACTCCGAGGTCGAGGACAAGGCCGGTGCTGTGGCGCGCGTGCTGCAGGCCTTCGCCCCGTCACTGGCCGCCGACGCCACCGCAGCCGGCGAGGACACGGTGTCCGCCGCCATCGACGCCGAGGGCCTGCCCGGCACCGGGGTGCTCGTGGACCGCATGGACGGCACCACCGTGACCGCGGTCGACGGCTCCTGGTGGTTCAACCTGCGCCCGTCCAATACCGAGCCGTTCCTCCGCTACAACGGCGAGGCCCACGATGCCGGCACCATGGCCCGCATCCGCGACACCGTCCTGACCCTCGTCCGCCAGAACGCCTGAGTCACTCTCCCGGCCTGTCCGGGGTGCGGGTGATTCGAACGCGTCCGACCCGGTGGCCGTCCATGTCCACGACCTCCAGGCCGGCCCCCTCGGCCTCCACCCGGTCCCCCGCCTCGGGAACGCGCCCCAATTGGGCCATCACGAAGCCGCCGACAGTCTCGTAAGAGCCATCATCCGGCAGTTCGACGCCGGTCTGCTGGGCCAGTTCCTGCAGGATGAGCCCGCCGTCCACCTCGGCGTCCTCACCCTGCTCCAAGGAGTTGTCCTCCGCGGCCAGGCTGTCATCGAACTCGTCGTAGATGTCCCCGACGAGTTCCTCCAGCAGGTCCTCCAGCGTGACGATCCCGTCAGTGCCACCGTATTCGTCGATGACCAGGGCGATCTGATTGCCGCTGGAGCGCATGCGGCTCAGGGCATGCAACACGTCAACCGTGCCGGGCAGCACGGTGATCTCGCGGGCGATCCCGGCCAAGGTGGTTGACGGGTCCGGCACCCGCAACAGGTCGCGGATGTGGATGAAACCGAGGATGTCATCCGAGTCCTCCCCGGTGATGGGATAGCGCGAATTGGGCAGGTCCGCCAGTTGCCGCATGGCCTCGGACACACTGATGTCTCCGGCCAGGAAGTTCACCTCGGGGCGAGGCCGCATCACCTCCACCACCGTGCGGTCCGCTGCGTCGAACACGGACTGCAACACGTGCCGATCCGTGTCCTCGAGCGCCTCCGACGACGACACCATCGAGCGGATCTCCTCGGCGGAGACCGCCTCCTGGTGGGCCTTCGGATCACCGCCGAGCAGGCGGACCACCAGATTGGTGGACACCGAGAGCAGCCAGATGGCCGGGCGCATCAGGACGGCGAAGGCTCCCAGCGGCGGAGCCAGGACCTTGGTGAAACCCACCGCGTTCTGCATCGCCATCCGCTTCGGGACCAGCTCGCCGAAGACGAGGGAGAGATAGGCGATGAACAGCGTCATGCCAATGAGTGCCGCCGTGCTGGCGGTCTGCTCCCCCAGCCCCCAACCGATCAGGACGGGTGCGAGGTCCGGTGCGATCGTGGACGCCCCGTAGGCGGAGGAGAAGAAACCGGCGACGGTGACTCCGATCTGCACGGCGGACAGGAACAGGTTGGGGTCACGGACCAGCGCCGCGGTCTTGGCACCCCGCGGTCCGCTGTCCTCGATCGCCTGGACCTGGGATTGCCGCAGGTTGACGATGGCCATCTCCGTGCCGGCGAACACGCCGCCGATGAGCACGAAGAGCACGACGAGAGCCACATTCAGCAAGGTGTTGAGGTCCATGAGACCACGCTATCTCGCCGCGTCTCCCCGCCGGGCTGGTCAGCCGTTCAGAGCCAGGACAAAGGGCAGCACCCCACTGGCTCCGGCGCCACGCAGCACGCGGCCGGCCTCGGTCAGCGTCCAGCGGCTGTCCGTGCGATCGTCGATGAGGAGCACCGGGCCGTGCTGTCCGGACTCCCTGGCCGAGGCCAACTGGGAGGCCAGCTCCTCGGGGACGGAGAACATCCGCCAGACCGAGGCCAGCCGGAAGGCGCTGTTGCCCCCGGATTCCCCGCGGGGCCCTCCGTCCACGAGCTCGAGGGAGCCCAGGTACGGCAGACGTCCGATCCGGGCAATTCCCTCCGCGAAGGAGCCCACCAGCTGGGGGCGCGAGCGGGACGGCACCGACACCACCGCGATGGGACGTTCCGCCCACTCCCAGGACGCCAGGACCTGGACTGCTCCCTGTAGCAGGTCCTGCTCCACGGGGGCATCCTGGACGCCTCCCTCCGTGATAGTGAACAGGGTGCGCAGCCGTCCGCCCCAGCCCAGGTCCGTCAGACGGGCCACGGCCCGCCCTTCGGCCACCTGGGATTCCTCCGGGATGCGACCCTTCAGCGGCACCCCCAGCCGGTCCATGCCGCTGGGCCAGCTCCGGCGTGGCTCGATGGGCACCCCTACCCGGCCCAACGCCTTCGAGGCACTGCCCTTGGCCGTCTCGTCGATACCTGTGGGGAACCACGGGCCGGCGCAGTTGTCACACCGGCCGCAGGGCGCTGCCTCGGGGTCATCCAGGACGTGCGAGAGGAACTCCATGCGGCATCCGGACGTGTTCTCGTAGTCCAGCATGAGTTTTTCCTCGGCCAGTCGGGCCTGGGCCACCCGGCCATAGCGTTCGCCGTCATACGTCCACGGCTGCGCGGTCCGCTGCCAGCCGCCCTGGGTGCGTTCCACGGCCCCGTCCACGGCCAGGACCTTGAGCAGCAGCTCCAGGGGCGTGCGTTTCAGGTCCACCCGTGTCTCCAGGGCGGGGACGGACAGCGGTTTCCCGGCGGCCTCCAGCTCTCCCAGTACGGCCCGGGCCCGGTGCTCGTCCGGCATGGAGGTGGTGGCGAAGTAGCGCCAGATCTCGCGGTCCTCGGTGCCGGGCAGCAGCAGCACATCGGCGTGGTCCGTGGCACGGCCGGCGCGGCCGACCTGCTGGTAGTAGGCCACCGGGGAGCTGGGTGCGCCGAGGTGGACCACGAAGCCCAGGTCCGGTTTGTCGAAGCCCATGCCCAGGGCGGAGGTGGCGACCAGGGCCTTGACCCGGTTGTCCTTCAGGGCCTGCTCCAGTTCGGCCCGCTGTTCCGGGTCCGTCCGTCCGGTGTAGGACACCACCTCATGGCCGGCGTCCCGCAGGGCGCGCGCGGTGTCCTCGGCCGCGGAGACGGTGAGCGCGTAGACGATCCCGGACCCGGGCAGCGAGCCCAGGTGGGTCAGCAACCAGGCGAGCCGACTGGCCGGACTCGGCATGCGCAGCACCCCGAGCCGCAGGGAGGAACGGGCCAACGGGCCGCGCAGGACGAAGACCTCCCCCGAACCGTCTGCTCCAGCCACGCCGAGTTGTTCGGCAACGTCCTGGACCACGCGCTCGTTGGCCGTGGCCGTGGTGGCCAGCACCGGCACACGGCGGTCACCGGCACCGGGCAGTTGGGCGATGAGATCCCGGATTCGCCGGTAGTCGGGACGGAAGTCATGGCCCCAGTCCGAGATGCAGTGCGCCTCATCCACCACCAGCATCCCGGTCCGGCGGATGAGGTCCGGCAATTGCACGTCCCGGAACTGCGGGTTGTTGAGCCGCTCGGGTGACACCAGCAGCACGTCCACCGTGTCTGCGGCGAGCCGCTCCCGGATCTGGTCCCATTCGGTGGCGTTCGCGGAGTTGATGGCCTCGGCGCGCACCCCGGCCCGGGCCGCGGCGGAGACCTGGTCCCGCATCAGTGCCAGCAGCGGGGAGACGATCAGGGTGGGGCCCGCACCCCGTGCACGCAGCAGCAGGGAGGCCACGAAGTAGACCGCGGACTTGCCCCAGCCGGTGCGCTGGACCACCAGGGCCCGGCGCCGATCGGCCACCAGGGCCTCGATCGCCTCGAACTGGCCGGGGTGGAAGTCGGCGTCCTCGCGGCCCACCAGCCGGCACAGAACCTCACGGGCCTCGGCCCGCAGTTCCTCCCGGGCCGTCGAGGTCTCGCCAGGGAAGTCACCGTCGTTGTCGTTGTACGCCATGCGGCCAGTATTCCAGCCGGGACGGACACCCCAGCGCTCGGTGCGCCGGACGGTGGAGGAGGGCGCCGTCGTCGTGCCCTGTGGAGGAGGCGACCGGCATGGTCCGGCTCGGTTAAACGCCGCCGCCCGGCACCGAATCGGTACCGGGCGGCGGCGTAGCCAACGGAGTCAGCGTGGTCAGCCGTTGACGCGCTGGCGCAACCCGTCCAGCTGGCCGGCGATCGAGGCCGGCAGGGAGGCACCGAAGCGGGCGAACCATTCCTCGATGGACGCCACCTCGTCCTTCCATTCCCCGGTGTCCACCCGGAGGGCGTCCTCGAGGTCCGCCGCCGAGAGGTCCAAGCCCGTCAGGTCCAGCGCCTCCGGGGTGGGGACGTAGCCGACCGGGGTCTCGGTGGCGTCAGCCGTACCCTCGAGGCGTCCCACGACCCACTTCAGCACGCGGGAGTTCTCCCCGAAGCCGGGCCAGGCGAAGCCGCCGTCCCGGTTGCGGCGGAACCAGTTGACCAGGTAGATCTTCGGCAGCTTGGCCTGGTCCACCTCGCCGGAGACCTTGACCCAGTGCTCCAGGTAGTCGCCCGCGTCGTAGCCGATGAACGGCAGCATGGCCATCGGATCGCGGCGGACCACGCCCACGGCGCCGACGGCGGCAGCCGTGGTCTCCGAGGAGAGGGTGGCGCCCTTGAAGATGCCGTCCTCCCAGTCGAAGGACTCGGTCACGAGCGGGATGGTGGTCTTGCGGCGGCCGCCGAAGAGGATCGCATCCAGCTTGACCCCGTTGGGCTCGTGGTACTCGTCCGCCAGCATCTCGGTCTGGTCGATCGGGGTGCAGAACCGGGAGTTCGGGTGGGCCGCCGGGGTCTCGGACTCCGGGGTCCAGTCGTTGCCCTTCCAGTCGGTCAGGTGAGCCGGGACCTCGTCCGTCATGCCCTCCCACCACACGCCGCCGTCATCCGTCAGGGCGACGTTGGTGAAGATCGAGTTGCCCTGGGAGATGGCCTTCATGGCGTTCGGGTTGGTGCCCCAGCCCGTGCCGGGGGCCACGCCGAAGTAGCCAGCCTCCGGGTTGACCACCCGGAACTCGCCGTCCTTGCCGGGGCGGATCCAGGTGATGTCATCACCAAGGGTCTCCGCCTTCCAGCCCTCGATGGTCGGATCGATCAACGCGAGGTTGGTCTTGCCGCAGGCCGAGGGGAACGCGCCGGAGATCGTGTAGGACTTGCCCTCCGGGTTGGTCAGCTTGAGGATCAGCATGTGTTCGGCCAGCCAGCCCTCGTCCCGGGCCATGACCGAGGCGATGCGCAGCGCGTAGCACTTCTTGCCCAGCAGGGCGTTGCCGCCGTAGCCGGAGCCGTAGGACCAGATGGAGCGCTCCTCGGGGAAGTGCACGATCCATTTGGTCTCGTTGCAGGGCCATGCCACATCGGCATCGCCCTCTTCGAGCGGGGCGCCGACGGAGTGCAGGGCGGGGACGAAGAACGCCTCGGTCTCCTCCATCTTCTTCAGCACGTCCGTCCCGATGCGGGCCATGATGCGCATGGAGTTCACCACGTAGGCGGAGTCCGTGATCTCGACGCCGAACTTCGGGTCATCGGCCTCGAGGTGGCCCATGACGAAGGGGATGACGTACATCGTGCGGCCGTGCATGGATCCGGCGAAGGTGTCCTTGAGGATGCCCTTCATCTCGGACGGGTCCATCCAGTTGTTGGTGAAGCCGGCGTCCTCCTCCTTCTCGGAGCAGATGAACGTCCGGTCCTCGACGCGCGCCACATCGGCAGGGTCGGAGAAGGCGGCGTAGGAGTTCGGGAACTTGTCCTCGGAGAGCTTGACGAACGTGCCCGCCTCGACCAGTTCGCCGGCCAGGCGATCGTATTCCTCCTGGGAACCGTCCACCCAATACACGGAGTCGGGCTCCGTGAGCTCGGCGACCTCCTTCACCCAGTCGAGAAGCTTGCCGTAACTGGTCGGCGCTTCCGCCACAGCGCGATCTGCGAACGCGAGTGAGGAGTTTTTGGCCATGGGGGTCCTCCATTGGGTTGCGGGTGCATTCCGGTTGGGCACAAGGGAATGCGGCCGTCAGCGGCCGGCACTCCATTGTGCGTACACCGTCTCCACGACTCATTCTACCCACGGAGATTTCGCAGACGTTTCGGTGACGCCACCTGACATGTACGCACCCCGGCCCGGCGGACGACGGCGGCGCACCCGGCCCGTACGCACGTCCCGCCCAGAAGCTGAGATTTGGTGAACGGCCAGCGGGCCGGTATAGTCTTTCAAGGCCGATCGCGGTCGATGCGCCCTTAGCTCAGCTGGATAGAGCGTCTGTCTACGGAACAGAAGGTCAGGGGTTCGAATCCCTTAGGGCGCACCAAGAGGTCTGACACATCAGGCCAGTTCAAACCCGGATCCACGGCGGATCCGGGTTTTTGTGCTTCACGCCTTCAGGATGATCCGTGCCTCCACCGGCCCCTGTGGTCACCTGCGCCGCGAGGCGGCAACCGGAGCATCACGGACAATGGTGACCATGGCCACCGACGACCCCCGCGATCTGGACGAGTCCACCGACGTCCCGCCCCCTTCCCCCGCCGCACCCTCTTGCCCACCCCCGTCGCCGTCGCCACGCGCGGCGCAGGATCATGGCAGCACGCGCTCGAAGCTGAGGGCGGCGCTGGATGCCGTGGGCCACCCCTTCGGATTCGGTTTCGTCCTGACCCTCGGGGCCCTGACCGCCATCCTCATCGGCGCCGCCTTGACCTCCCTGAGCACGGTGCTCATGTACATCGTGGTGGCACTGTTCCTCGCCCTCGCCCTCGAACCGGCGGTCCGGTTCCTGGACCGCCGCGGCCTCCCGCGCCCGTGGGGCATCACCGTCACCCTGCTGGCGTTCCTGCTCGCCATCGCGGGCGTCCTGTGGCTGATCGTGCCCACCGTGGTCCAGCAGGTCGCCAACTTCGTCTCCAGCATCCCCGGCATGGTGGACGACTTCATGACCTCCGACCTCTACACCCGGCTGGAAGGGACCTTTGGGGAGGGGCTGAGCACGCTCACCGCCCAGATCGAGTCCTTCCTCACCGACCCGAACAGCCTGGCCACGATCGGCGGCGGCGCCCTACAGGCCGGCGTGGGGATCGCCAACGGGGTCTCCGGGGCGCTGATCGTCCTCGTGCTCGCCCTGTACTTCCTGGCCTCGCTGCAGTCGATGAAGCGGGCCCTCTACCGCCTGGCGCCCGCCCGGAACCGGCCGGGGATCGAGGACCTCACGGAGGAGATCACCCAGTCCGTGGGCGCCTTCCTCGCGGGCATGGTGGTCCTCGCCCTGGCCAACGCCGTGGTGGTCTTCGTCCTCCACGTGGTCCTCGGGCTGGCCTTCCCGGCCCTCATGGCCGTCACGGCCTTCTGCATCACCATCATCCCCCTCGTGGGAACGGTGCTGTTCTGGGTGATCGGCAGCTTCTTCGCCGTGTTCGTGGACCCCACCTCAGCGCTGATCTTCGCGATCGCGTACCTGGTCTACATGCAGGTGGAGGCCTACCTGCTGACGCCGCGGGTGATGAGCCGGGCCGTCGCCGTCCCCGGCGCCCTCGTGGTGATCGGCGCCCTGGTGGGTGGCACGCTGCTCGGGCTGGTCGGAGCCCTCATCGCAGTTCCCACGACGGCGGCCGTACTGCTGATCATCCGACGGGTGGTCGTCCCCCGCCAAGACGCCAAGACCTGAGCCGCCGGGACACCGGTGGCGCCGGAACCGCCCGCTACGGTCGAGGCACCACGAAGTGCGTCATCCGCGCATCACGTCCGTCCAACGTGGCCCATGCTCCCGGGATCCGAAAGACCTGCAGACCCAGCGTGGGATAGCGCTCCGCCATGGAGACGACGGCCTCCTCATCTGAGTCCACCGAGGCGATCCGCATACCCAGGTCCTGCACCCACGGCATGTGCCCGATGACCATCAGGGTCCGCACCCGTTCCTCGGTCTCGTTGATGACGGCCAGGGCACGGGTGGCGTCGGCGTCGTAGAGGCGGGAGTCCAGGTAAGGGGTCGGCGCCTTCTCCCCCAGCTCGCTGCACACCCACGTGCAGGTCTGGCGGGTGCGCACTGCATCGGAGCACAGGATCATGTCCGGGTACACGCCCTGCTCCACCAGCCACTGACCGGCGGCGGGTGCCTCACGATTCCCGCGGCCACCCAGTGGACGGTCGTGATCGTTCACGCCGTCCGGCCAGTCCGACTTGGCATGGCGCAGGAGGATCAGAGTCTTGTCACCGGAGGTGTCAATACGGTCGGGCATCGCGGCGTCGGCAGGCATACGGCCAGCCTACGTGCCCGCCACGGCTCAGATGCTGTATTCGGGGGCGGCCCATACGACCACTTCGGGGTGCTCGTAGAAGCGGTACCCCTGGCCGCGCACGGTCCGGACCGTACCGGAGAGCCGCCCCAGCTTGGAACGCAGACGGCGGATGTGGACGTCGATGGTGCGCTCGTTCGGCACCTCGTCCGAGTTCCTCCACAGGGACTCGAGCAGTTCGTCACGGCCCACGGTCCGTCCGCCGTTCTCCACCAGGTAGTTGAGCAGCTCGAACTCCTTGTACGTGAGGTTCAGGCCCTCACCGTCCAGCTGCACCTCGCGGCGGGCAAGATCGATCAGGACGCCCGGCTGGCGGGTCGAGACCGGAGCAGGGGCCTGGAGCAGGTCCGGACGGATGCCCTGCTGAATGGTCGGGTCCCCGAGGACCTGGCGGACGACCTCGAGGTCCGATCCGGGAGCTCCTGCCGGGGCGATCGCCACGGCGGCGGCGGACTGGGAACCCGGCACCAGGGATTCGACATAGTGGCGCAGCTCGTTGGCCAGCCGCGTCAGCGAAGTCCCGGCGGCCGAGGCGGCCGATTCGTCCATGCCCACGTAGATGACGAAGCCACGGGCCTCGGTCTCAGTGGCCACCGCCTGGGGGCCCGGGATCCCATTGGGGGCCAGGACCGGCATCGGCGCCGTCTGGGGCGCTTGCGACTCGGCCTCCCCGGCGGGCTCCACGACATTCTGGACCGAGTGGAGCGGCCGGCCGGCCGGTGTCCCATAGGTGCCGCCGTGCTCACGGTAACTGCGGACCCGTGCCGCACGGCGCTGGGCGTTGCGGACCGAGATGTGGACGTATCCCTGGGGACTGGTTGTCATGTCGATGAATCCTTGCGTCAGTGTCCTGTTCGGCGTGAGAGCGGCGAGTCAGGCCGGATCACGGCCGTTCCTCGCTGCGGACACTCCGAATAGGAGCCGGCCCGGCCAGACTGCCGGCACCATCGCCGAACAGTCGTCGTCCCCGAAGGGACCGCCGAGTCGCGGAAGTTCATGTGACAACACTCTGTCGTCACATTCGTTCCTTGCAAGTAACAATGGGATGGGGGTCTCACTATGTGAGACGAAAGCCCCAATTCGTGAGCAAGGTCACACCCATTCCCGGCTGTGAAACACCCATTCCGGCACTTTGGGGGCAACTTACTGCGAACCTCCCGGGTTCGCACTTTTGTTACTGCCCCGGTTGCCGGCCCGAAATGCCTGACCGGCGGCCGCGGAAGCTACTCCGCCAGGCCGTAGAGACGGTCGCCGGCATCGCCCAGTCCGGGGACGATGTAGGACTGCTCGTCCAGACGCTCGTCGATCGCCGCCAGGTAGATGTCCACCTCCACGTCCGCCAGCTCGCGCTCCAACCGGGAGATCCCCTCCGGAGCGCCCAGCAGGCAGATGCAGGTCACCCGCTGGGCATTGCGGGCGTACATGAACCGCACCGCCTCCACCAGGGTGCCCCCGGTGGCCAGCATGGGGTCAAGCAGGAAGACGTGGCGATCCGTCAGGTCCGCCGGCAGCCGTTCCGCATAGGTGACGATGTCCAGGGTCTCCTCGTTCCGGGCCATGCCCAGGAACCCCACCTCGGCCGAGGGAGCCATCCGCACCATGCCCTCGAGCATGCCCAGCCCGGCCCGCAGGATGGGCACCACCAGCGGGGTCGGCTTGGCCAGCGCGACTCCGGTCATCCTCGCCACCGGCGTCTCGATCTCCACGGGCTGAACCTTCACGTCCCGGGTGGCCTCATAGGCCAACAGCATGACGAGCTCCTCCGTGAGTTGCCGGAAGATCATCGACGGCGTCTCCTTCTTACGGAGAACGGTCAATTTGTGGCTGACGAGCGGATGTTCCACGAGCTGTACACGCATGGGCACAACCCTACCGGGCGCACGGGCTCCGCCATTGGCCGCCGGGCCGCCGATCCGGCCCGGGAAGACCACGGGAACGCTAGGGTCGCCCCATGCAAACCTCGCACCACAAGTGGATGGGTGCGGCCCTGGACCAGGCCCGCGCCGCACTGGAGACCTCCGACGTGCCGATCGGTGCCGTCGTCGTGGGCCCGGACGGGACCATCCTGGGGACCGGACGCAACGAGCGCGAGGCGACCGGGGACCCCACCGCCCATGCCGAGGTGCTCGCACTGCGCGAGGCCGCGTCCGCGCGTCGTGAGGCTGGCGACGGGGACGGCTGGCGACTGAACGACTGCACGCTGGTGGTCACGCTGGAACCGTGTGCCATGTGCGCCGGGGCGTTGGTACTGGCGCGCATCCCGCGGGTGGTGTTCGGGGCCTGGGACCCCAAGGCCGGCGCCTGCGGCTCCGTGTTCGACGTGGTGCGCGAGCCGAGGCTGAACCACTGGGTCGAGGTGCATTCCGGCGTCCGCGGGGACGAGTGCGCGGGGTTGCTGACAGAGTTCTTCCAGGAGCATCGGCGCCGTTGACCGCGCTCCGGGGCGGGTTTGGGGTGCGGTTGGCCCCTCCGGTACAGTGGTGCGGTCTGGTGACGTGTCCGAGCGGCCGAAGGTGCAACACTCGAAATGTTGTGTAGGTTCACCCCTACCGTGGGTTCAAATCCCACCGTCACCGCCAGTTGAGAAGGCCTCCACGGCCCGGGATCCCGGGAGGTGGAGGCCTTCTCGCATTTCCAGCCCGAGGTGGAACAAGAGGAACAAATCTAGGCCTCCCGGTGCTATGCCAGTGGTGCACACGGCAGACGACCCCGTCGAAAGGCAGCTCAGATGACCGGAACCTCCGAGACGACCCACGCCCCGACGGCGGCCGAGATCAATCTCTGGCGGGAGGACTTCCCGTTGTTGGCCACCGAGGTGAACGGCCATCCGCTGGCCTACTTGGACTCGGGCGCCACGTCGCAGAAACCGCGGGCAGTGTTGGATGCCGAGCGGCACTACTACGAGAACCTCAACGCCGCGGTCCACCGCGGGGCCCACACCCTGGCCGCCGAGGCCACCCTGCTCTTCGAGGACGCCCGGGCCACGGTCGCCGACTTCGTGGGTGCCGAGGAAGACGAGATCGTCTGGACCTCCAACGCCACCGAGGCCCTGAACCTGGTGGCCTATGCGTTCTCCAATGCCAGCGCGGACCGCGGTGGCGCTGCCGCCGAACGTTTCCGACTGGGCGCCGGGGACGAGATCGTGGTGACGGAGATGGAGCACCACGCCAACCTCATCCCGTGGCAGGAGCTCGCCTTCCGCACGGGCGCCACGCTGCGCTACATCCCGGTGGGCGACGACGGCGCCCTGCGGATGGAAGCGGCGGACGAGGTCATCACCGCACGCACCCGGCTTCTGGCGTTCACCCACGTCTCCAACGTCCTGGGGCTCATCAACCCGGTCGAAGACCTCGTGGCCCGGGCCCGCGCCGTCGGAGCTTTCGTGGTGCTGGACGCCTGCCAGTCCGTCCCGCACCTACCCGTGGACCTGAAGAAACTCGATGTCGACTTCGCCGCGTTCTCCGGCCACAAGATGCTGGCCCCCACGGGCATCGGCGCCCTCTACGGCCGCCGCGAGTTGCTGGCGTCCATGCCCCCGTTCCTCACGGGCGGCTCCATGATCACCACGGTCACCATGGAGGCCGCGGAGTACCTGCCGCCACCACAGCGCTTCGAGGCCGGCACCCAGAAGGTCTCGCAGGCCATCGCCCTGGCCGCCGCCGTGGAGTACCTGAAGGGCATCGGCATGGAGCGCATCGCCGCCCACGAGGACGAGCTCGGCGCGCGTCTGCTGGCCGGGCTCGCCGAGATCCCCGGTGTGACGGTGCTGGGTGGGTCCGCGCCCGGACCGCGCGTGGGCGCGGCCAGCTTCGACCTCGCCGGGGTGCATGCCCACGACGTCGGCCAGTTCCTGGACGATCAGGGCATCGCCATCCGCGTGGGTCACCACTGCGCCCAGCCCCTGCACCGGCGGCTCGGGTTCACGGCCTCCACCCGTGCCAGCACCTATCTCTACAACACCACCGAGGAGGTGGACCGCTTCCTGGACGGGGTGGCCGCCACCGCGAACTTCTTTGGAGTGAAGGCGTGAGCTCGTCCGAACTGCAGAACCTGTATCAGCAGGTCATCCTCGACTACTCGAAGAACCCCTACGGCGTCGGCCTGCTGGGCGGTGCGGCCGGGCAGTCGCACCAGCTGAACCCGACCTGCGGTGATGAGATCACCCTCGAGGTGCACCTGAACGGCGAGGGTGCCGACCGGGTGGTCGAGCGGATCCGCTGGGAGGGCCACGGCTGCGCGATCTCGCAGGCCTCGGCTTCCCTGCTGACCGAGCTCGCCGAGGGGCTGACGGTGGAGGACCTGCGCACCCGCATCGACGCCTTCCGCACCGCTATGCAGTCCCGCGGCAAGATCGCCCCCGACGAGGAACTGCTCGGCGACGCCGTGGCCCTCGGCGGGGTCTCCCGCTACGTGGCCCGGGTGAAGTGCGCGATGCTCGGCTGGGTCGCCGCCGAGCACGCCCTCGTGGAGGCCGAGATCCGCTAGTTCTTGCGGTAGTTCTCCCGGGCGAACGCGGAGTACGGGGCAGGTTCCACGGTCGCTCGAATCTGCACCTGGCGGTGGTCCTCCACGGAGGGCTTGGCCGAAGGTGTCGTCTCGCCCCACACCACGGTGACCTCGGTGCCGGGGGCCGCCACGGCGCCGTCGAGGCTCGCCAGCGAGACGAACGCGTGCTCGTTGGTGAGGTAGCCGGCGTCGTGCGAGATCCCGACGTCCCGGCCGTCCACCAGGACGCGGTCCACCTGGTACTGGCCGTAACGCGCCTTGGGCACGTCGATGTACTTCGCCGGGACCCCCGGTTCGAACTGCGTCTGGATCGCGGCGGCCACATCCTCCGGCCTCCAGACCAGGGTGACCTTCTGGCGCTTCTGCTCGGCCGAGTGACGCTCCAAGGCGGCCCGGCCGATGAACTCATGGTCGAAGGACACGCTGCGTCCGTAACCGAGGTCGTACGGGGTCAGGTAGTAGTCCTCCACCGCCGCGGAGTCGAAGCTGCCCGCCAGGGACCCGGCACGGCTGGCCGGCAACCACTCGCGGTAGGCCTCGGTGCCCTCGCCGCTGAAGATCGCCGGGAAGGGGGAGGGCACCCAGGCGGATTCCAAGTTGGAGGAGGAGTAGGCCTTCGAGCCGACCTGGACGAGGTCCAGCCCTTCCCCGGCGGCCAGCAGGGCCGACCGGACCCGCTCACCCTCGGCCCACGGACCGAAGAGCTCGAAGCCCGGCTGTCCCGCCATGCCATGACGCAGCGAGCGGACCTGGACGCCGTCGATCTCGAAGGTGGCCATGCCGAAGAACCTGGTCTCCGGGACCGCGGCCCCCGTGACCTTCTCCATGAGTTCGAGAGCCCGGGGGCCCTGGACCTCGAAGCGGTACTGCTTCGGGTCGCCCTGGCGAACGGCGGAGCTGGCATCCCGCTCGAAAGTGACGTCATAGTCGCCGGTCTCCCCGTGGTACTGCACCCAGTCCAACACCATGTGCCAGCCGACCAGGTCGAAGGAGTCCTCCTCCAGGTAGAACAGGATGGCGTCGCCGATGAGGTAACCCTCGTGGTTGACGGCGATGAACTGCTTGGCCTTGTTCGGGGCGAACGTCGCAAAGCTGTTGACGCCCACGTCGGTGAGCAGCCTCAGCGCATCCGGTCCGGTGATGAACAGGTCGGTCATGTGGTGGGACTGGTCCAACAACGCCACCGAGTCCCGCCAGGACTGCTGCTCCGAACGCCAGTTCGAGAACTCGGGCTGGACCGGGAAGACGGTGGCCTTGGACGGGGCGTTGCGCAGGTACTCGACGGGCGAGCCGACGCGGGCGATGGCGGCGGCCAGGGATTCGGGATGCTGGGACATGGGGACTCCTGAAGTAGCGGTGGTGCTCGGGTGGCGATGTCACCGTCAGCCTACGTATAGTTCTGCAAGGCGAGCATAAGAATTGCTTATCCATCGATCTCGCAGATTGAGTCACTGAGCCTTGGACCTGAACCTCTTGCGGACCTTCGTGGCCGTATACGAATCACGGAGCCTCACGTCGGCAGCAGCCCGGCTGTACGTCACCCAGCCCGCCGTGAGCCAGGCCCTGACGCGTATGCGGCGGCAATGGGATGATCCGCTGTTCCACCGGGTGGGCCGGACCATGGAGCCCACCGCGGCCGCCCACGCGATCTACCCCTCTTTCCGGGATGCCCTGATGACCATCGACCGGGCCCTGGACGCCGTCCACTCCTTCGACCCTGCGACCTCGGACCGCCGCTTCACCGTGGCCATGTCCGAGCTGGGCGAGATCGGCTATTTCCCGGCCCTGTTCGCCACCGTCCGTTCCTCGGCCCCGAACATCGGGATCGACGTGGTCTCCCTGGACCTGGAGCAGCTTCCCGAGTGGTTGGCCCGGGGAACGGTGGACCTGGCCGTGACGTCCCTGCCGATCGCCGGGTCCTTCGAGCACCGGGTGCTGAAATCGGAGCGCTACGCCGTGCTCATGGGGCAGCACCATCCGCTGGCTTTCAAGGGCACAGACAACACAGATAGGGCGGCTCCGGCCCTGGCGCTGGACGACTACCTCGGGGCCGATCATGCTGTGGTGGCCGGTGATTCCGGCCGGCCAGCTCTGGACGCGGCGCTCCGACGGCTCGGCGCACCGATCCATCCGGCGGTCTCCGTGCGTCACTTCGCCTCGCTGCCGCCGCTCCTGTCGGCGCCGAACCACCTGATCGCCACGGTCCCCGCGTCGATCGCCCGCGGCTGGGCGGAGACCTGGCCCGTGGTCCTTCGAGACTTGCCCTTCGAACTGCCGGGAGTCGAGATCTCCCTGCTGAAGCGCACCACCAGTCAGCACACCGCGGCCCTCGACTGGTTCCACGGCACCGTGCTGCACGCCCTCCGCGGAGACCCGGGCGAGTTCTCCTCCATCGGCGCGCGGAAGCCCGGCGCGCCCCACTGAGGGGGCGAAGATTACTGGAGGGGGAGCTCCAGACCCCGCTCCGATTCCGGACGAGGTCCCTGAATCCGGCGATTGCCGGCGTCGATGGCCAGGTCATTGATGCTGGCCTCCCGCCGGCACATCAGCCCGTTCTCCTCGAACTCCCACAGCTCGTTGCCGTAGCTGCGCCACCACTGGCCGTCGCGGTCGCGGGATTCATATTGAAACCGGACTGCGATCCTGTTCCCAGAGAAACTCCACAGATTCTTGCGCAGCGCATACTCCTGTTCACGCTCCCATTTGGCGGTGAGGAACTCGACGATCTCCTCCCGGCCCGTGAGGAACCGGTCGCGGTTGCGCCAGACGGAATCGGACGTGTAGGCCAACGAGACTCGGTGAGGGTCACAGGTGTTCCAGGCGTCCTCGGCAGCCTGGACCTTCTGCCGGGCGGTCTCCTCGGTGAAGGGCGGGAACGGCGGGCGGGGTTCCGTCATGGCGTCTGCTCACTCTCGGTTCGGTGTCCTGACAGGATGGTCCCATGAGCGTGAAGGTCCTGGCCATCGGCAAGAAACACGAACCCTGGGTGTCCGAGGGCATCGACCGCTACGTCAGAAGACTCAAGAAACCCTTCGACGTCTCCTGGCAGCTGCTCCCCCACTCCTCCCGCGAGGGCGACGCGGCCCGCGAGGAGGAATCAGCCCGCATCCTGGCGAAGGTCGGCGAGCGCGACCACCTGTTGTTGCTCGACGAGCGCGGCACGCACTTCGATTCTCCCGGGCTGTCACGCCACCTCCAGGGCCGGTTCGACGCCGGGCAGACCGTCACCCTCGTGATCGGCGGCGCCTACGGTGTGGACGGCTCCGTGCACACGCGCGCCAACACGGTCTGGTCGCTGTCCCAGCTCGTCTTCCCCCACCAGCTCGTCCGCCTGGTCGTGGCTGAACAGCTCTACCGCGCCCAGGAGATCGCCGGCGGCCGGCCGTACCACCACGTATAGGGCGGAGGGACAGGGCTATGACGTCCGGGTCCCGGCGTAGCATGGCCGCGATGGCTCAAGACTCCCGACCCGACGCCGCAGAACCCGCTGCGGACGAGGTGCTTGCCCGCTTCACCCCCGCCACCCGCGAGTGGTTCGAGGGGGCCTTCGCCGCGCCGACCACTGCCCAGCTCGGGGCCTGGGATGCCATCTCCTCCGGCCAGCATGCCCTCGTGGTCGCGCCCACCGGCTCGGGTAAGACGCTCTCGGCCTTCCTCTGGGCCCTCGACGGGTTCCTGCGCGTCCCCTCGGCCACGAGTATCCAGGACTCCGAGAAGACCGAGAAGCAGGCCAAGAAGCAGACCCGCGTCCTCTACATCTCCCCACTCAAGGCCCTGGGTGTGGACGTCGAGCGCAACCTGCGGGCCCCGCTCATCGGCATCACACAGACGGCCAAGCGCCTGGGCGAGGCCGCCCCGGACGTTCGCGTGGGCGTGCGGTCAGGGGACACCCCCGCCCGCGAGCGCCGGCAGCTCGCCAGCCATCCCCCGGACATCCTCATCACCACCCCGGAATCGCTCTATCTCATGCTGACCTCCCAGGCGCGGTCCACCCTGGCGGGGGTTCAGACGGTGATCGTGGACGAGGTGCATGCCGTGGCCGGGACCAAGCGCGGCGCTCACCTCGCGATCTCCCTCGAACGCCTCGACACGCTCCTGGCGAAGCCGGCCCAGCGGATCGGGCTCTCGGCCACGGTGGAGCCGAAGGAGGAGGTCGCCCGCTTCCTCGGCGGCGTCCAACCGGTGCGGATCGTGGCCCCGGCCTCCACCAAGTCCTGGGACGTGCACGTCACCGTCCCGGTACCGGACATGACCGAGCTGCCCTCGGCTTCCTCCGCGCATGATCTGGGCCCGGGGTCCGGGCTGCAGACGAACGCCTCGATCTGGCCGCATGTGGAGGAGCGGATCGTCGACCTGGTCGAGGCGAACCGCTCCACCATCGTCTTCGCCAACTCCCGCCGGCTCGCCGAACGGCTCACCGGCCGCCTCAACGAGATCTGGGAGGAGCGCCAGGTCGCGGAGCCACCCCCGGAGGTGCCCCAGGAGTTGCCCGACGCCGGCCGGTCCGGTTCCCCGGCCCAGCTGATGGGAGGCGCGGGCCAGTCCGCCGGCCATGCCTCGCAGGGAACCGGCACCGAGTTCGCCCGCGCGCACCACGGTTCGGTCTCCAAGGAACAGCGCGCCCTCATCGAGGACGCACTCAAGTCCGGTCAGCTGCGGTGCGTGGTCGCCACCAGTTCGCTGGAACTGGGCATCGACATGGGCGCGGTGGACCTCGTCATCCAGGTCGAGTCCCCGCCCTCGGTGGCCTCCGGGCTGCAGCGGGTGGGCCGGGCCGGTCACCAGGTCGGCGAGACCTCCTCCGGCTGGTTCTTCCCGAAGCACCGCGGGGACCTGGTGGACACCACCGTGGTGGTTGAGCGCATGCTCTCCGGCCGGATCGAGTCGATGTCCATTCCGGCCAACCCGCTGGACATCCTCGCCCAGCAGACCGTGGCCGCCTGTGCCCTGGATGAGCTCGACGTCGAGGCCTGGTTCGACCTGCTCCGCCGCTCCGCGCCCTTCGCGACCCTGCCGTATTCCGCGTTCGAATCGGTACTCGACCTGCTTTCCGGCCGCTATCCCTCGGACGAGTTCGCCGAGCTGCGCCCGCGCGTGGTCTGGGATCGGGAGGCCGGTACCCTGGCTGGCCGCAACGGCTCGCAGTGGCTGGCGGTCACCTCCGGCGGGACCATCCCGGACCGCGGCCTCTTCGGCGTCTTCCTCGCCGGCACCGAGAACGAGACGACCAGCGACGCCGGCACCGCTGGCGGTGCGAAGGCCTCGGCCGGCACTGCACGCACGGGCGGGCGGCGGGTGGGCGAACTCGATGAGGAGATGGTCTACGAGTCACGCGTGGGAGACGTGATCGTCCTCGGTGCCACGAGCTGGCAGATCCAGGACATCACCCATGACCGGGTCCTCGTGATCCCCGCGTTCGGCCAGCCGGGCCGGCTCCCGTTCTGGCGGGGTGACGCCGAGGGCCGTCCCGTCGAGCTCGGCGAGGCGGTCGGGGCCTTCCGCCGTGAGGTCTCCGCCGGGCTGGGCGGGGGCGAGGCCGGCGTCGGGAACCCGATGTCCGAACGTCTGGCGGCGGCCGGACTGGACGCGTGGGCCCAGGACAACCTGACCGCGTACCTGGCCGAACAACGGGAGGCCACAGGGCAGCTGCCCACGGAGAAGACCCTCGTGGTGGAGCGGTTCCATGACGAGCTCGGGGACTGGCGCGTGGTGCTGCACTCCCCCTTCGGGATGCCGGTACATGCGCCGTGGGCGCTTGCCGTCGGGGCCCGGCTGCATGCGCGGTACGGCATGGACGGCTCGGCGATGGCCGCCGACGACGGCATTGTGCTGCGCGTGCCGATGATGGAGGACGAGCCTCCCGGAGCAGACCTGTTCCTCTTCACGGCGGAAGAGCTCGAGGAACTCGTCACCGCCGAGGTGGGCGGTTCGGCGCTGTTCGCCGCCCGATTCCGGGAAAACGCCGCTCGGGCGCTGCTGCTCCCCCGCCGGGATCCCGGCAAACGCACCCCCCTGTGGCAGCAGCGGCAGCGCTCAGCCCAATTACTGGAGGTCGCGCGGAAGTACCCGCAGTTCCCGATCATCCTGGAGACCGTCCGCGAATGCCTCCAGGACGTCTACGACCTCCCGGCCCTCAAGGACCTCGCCACCCGGATCGAGGCGAAGTCCCTGCGGCTGGTGGAGACCACCACCCAGACCCCCTCGCCCTTCGCCCAGTCGCTGCTGTTCGGCTACGTGGCCCAGTTCATCTACGAGGGCGACTCCCCGTTGGCCGAGCGCCGGGCCGCCGCCCTGTCCCTGGACCCCGGCCTGCTCAACGAACTGCTGGGACGGGCCGAGCTGAGGGACCTGCTGGACCCGGACGTCATGGCCACGGTGGAGGCGGACCTGCAACGGCTCTCCCCGGACCGCAGGGTCAAGGGCACCGAGGGACTCGCGGACCTCCTCCGCCTGCTCGGCCCCCTGACCGCCGAGGGCGCCGCCTCCCGCTTGCGCCCTGCAGTCGAAACGGACGAGGAGACGCACGAGCACGCAGAGGCGACCGGCTTGCTGGACCAGCTTGTCACCGCGAACCGGGCCCTGCGGGTCAGGATCAACGGCCAGACCCGGTATGCCGCCGTGGAGGACGCGGCCCGGTTGCGCGACGCCCTCGGCGTGGCCCTGCCCATGGGCATCCCGGTGGCCTTTATCGAGCCTGTCGAGGATCCGTTGGCCGACCTCGTCTCGCGCTATGCGCGCACCCACGGGCCCTTCACCGCCGCCGAGGCCGGGGTGGCGCTGGGGCTGGGCGCCGCCGTCGTGCTCCAGGTCCTGCAGCGGCTCGCCGCCGAACAGCGCGTGACCGAGGGGCAGTTCCGCCCCACGGCCGGCCACGGTGTTGACGGGGACGGCTCCCGCCCCTCCGGCCCGCACGAGACCGAGTGGTGCGAGGTCGAAGTGTTGCGGCGCATCCGGCGGCGTTCCCTGGCGGTACTGCGGGCGGAGGTCGAGCCCGTCGAACAGTCCGCCTACGCCCGGTTCCTCGCCGACTGGCAGCACCTGTCCCCGGCTCCCGGCGGCGGGTCGCCGGCCACGCTGTCCGGGATCGACGGGGTGGCCACCGTGCTCGACCAGCTCTCCGGCGTCCCCGTGCCCGCCAGCGGCTGGGAGAGTCACGTCCTGCCCTCCCGCGTCCGCGACTACACGCCGGCCCTCCTGGACGAACTGCTGGCCAGTGGCGAGTTCCTCTGGTCCGGCACGGCCGCCGCCAGCGGCGACGACGGTTGGGTCGCCTTCCACAGCGCCGAATCCGCGGACCTGTCCTTGACGCGGCGTGAGGACCTCGAACCCGGACCCGTGCACCGGGCCCTGCTGGAGGTGCTCGACGCCGGCGGTGCCTGGTTCTTCGGCCAGCTCGCCGAGCGGGCGCGCACCGTCCTCGCTGCCGCGGAGACCACGGAGACCAGGCGCGACGAGCCGGCGCCGCGAGTCTCCTCCGGGGACCTCCTCCGCGCCCTGTGGGACCTGGTCTGGGCCGGGCTCGTGGGCAACGACACCTTCGCCCCGATCCGCGGGCTGCTGGGCCAGGGCCGCACCGCGCACAAGTCCAAGTCGCGTTCGCCGCGGGCGAGGCCGGCGCGTCCCGGCCGCGGCGCGAGACTGTCCCGGTGGAAACGACTCCAGGAGGCCTCCGGCAGCCTCGGCGCTGACGGGGGACGGACCGACTCACTGGCGCGTCCGGCCGGTGGCCTGCCCGCGGACCTCGGGCCGATGGACGTGCCCCGGGCCGCCGGCCGCTGGTCCCTGCTGCCCGAGCCCTCGGCCGATCCGACCCTCTTGGCGCATGCCACCGCCGAGTACCTGCTGGACCGCTATGGCGTCATCACCCGCGGCTCCGTGGTGGCGGAGGAGGTCCCCGGGGGCTTCGCCACCCAGTACCGGCTGCTGACCCGTATGGAGGAGGCCGGGCAGGTCCGCCGCGGCTACTACGTGGAGCACCTCGGCGCAGCCCAGTTCTCCACGGGGGCCACCGTGGACCGGTTGCGCGGATTCGCCCAGCAGGATGTGCCGGGCCCCCGGCCCCAGCACGCCGGGGCACCGTCGCCCTGGCAGGATGCCCGTGCCGCGCCCGCGCCGCAGGCCGTCGCGCTGGCGGCCACCGACCCCGCCAACCCCTACGGCGCGGCCCTGCCTTGGCCGGAACTGCCCGCTGGTCCGGACGGGGTGCGGCCGACCGGGCAACGCCCCGGGCGGAAGGCGGGCGCCGTCGTCGTCCTCGTGGCCGGCGAACTGGCCCTGTACGTCGAACGGGGTGGGCGCACCCTGCTGCTGTTCTCGGACGAGCCGTCGGCGCTGGCCCCGATGGCAACGGCGCTCGCGTGGGCTTTGCGGACCGCACGGGTGGAGAAGATGTCCCTGGAGAAGGTCAATGGCCTGCCCCTCACCGGCACCCCGCTGGCCACGGCGCTGGCCGAGGCGGGGTTCTACTCGTCCCCGTCCGGGCTTAGGTTTAGGTCATGAGCGAGACACCGCAGACCGGCACCCCAGCAGTATCAACCGCCCCGAGGGCTACCCCTTTCCTCATGTTCGAAGGTCAGGGCGGCGAAGCCATGACCTTCTACGTGGAGACCCTGGCCCCCTACATCTCCGGGACCGAGGTGACCCGGCTGGAGCGCCGCACCGCCGAGTCCCCCGAGGCCGCCGACAACCCGGACCTGGTCGGCACCGTGTACGCCGGGGAGTTCACCGTGGCCGGCACGCCGTTCCGGGTCTTCGACTCGCCACCGGGGCATCAGTTCAGTTTCACCCCGTCGATCAGCATCTTCGTGGCGCTCCCCGCCGGCGGGCCGGACCCACAGGTCGAGCTCGATGCGGTCGATGCCCTGGCCGGCGCACTGTCCTCGGACGGCGGCCACGCCCTGATGCCGGCCGACGGCTACGGCTTCTCCCGCCGGTTCGCCTGGGTTGCCGACCGGTGGGGCGTCACGTGGCAGCTGAACTGCGCCTGAGGCATGCCCGAAGGTGATTCCCTCGTCCGGCTGGCCGACCGGCTGCGGCCAGTGCTGGAAGGCCAGGAACTGCTCCGCACCGATTTCCGCGTCCCCCGGTTGGCTACCCTGGACCTGGCCGGGACGACGGTGCTTTCGGTCCGGCCCCGGGCCAAATACCTTCTGCTCGAGGTTGATGCTGCCGAGGGACTGACGGTGCTCTCCCACCTCAAGATGGAGGGCCGCTGGGAGACATACTCCCGAGTGGACGATGCCGGATCCCCGGTCACGCCGCGCTGGCGCCATCCCGGCTGGCAGGCCCGGTGCGTGCTGGAGACGGCCCGTCACCAAGTGGTCGGGTTCCAACTGGGCCTCCTCGAGGTCCTGCCCACCGCAGAGGTCCCGGGCCGGCTGGGCTTCCTCGGTCCCGACCTGCTGGACCCGGAGTGGGAAGCCCCGGACCGCGCCGGCGAGCTGAGGGCGGAAGGGGTCCGGCGGCTGCTCGTGGACCCGGAGCGGCCCGTCGGACTGGCCCTGCTGGACCAACGGCTGCTCTCCGGCGTCGGCAACATCTACCGCTGCGAGGCCCTCCTGCTGGCCGGCCTGGACCCGCACCGGCCAGTCTCCTCCGTCCCCGACCTGCCGGGCCTGGTGGACTTGGTCCGGAACCTGATGCGTGCCAACACGGTGCCGGCCCTGCCCGGCCGACCTGCACCCCGGCGCACCACCACGGGCGTGGTGCCCGACGACGGCGCCCCCTACGGCGTGCGCGTCACGTTTCCCGCCACCCGGCCCGAACGGCGGAACACACCGCCGTACTGGGTCTACGGCCGCCAGCGCGAGGGGTGCCTGCGCTGCGGCGGGTCGGTCACGGTCGGGGCTCTCGGAGACGAGACCGTGGAACGTACCCTGTACTGGTGCAGGCAGTGCCAGCGGTGACCGTTACGGCGCCGCGGCACGTCCGATCCGCAAGGAGGCTGAGATGGCCGATCCGTTCCCGCAGGACCGCGCGCATTCCACTGTGGCCCTCGTCCTGGCCGGAGGCCAAGGCAGCCGGCTGTCCCCGCTGACCGATGCCCGGTCCAAACCGGCCGTCCCGGTGGCCGGCCAGTACCGGCTCATCGACGTGGTCCTGTCCAATCTGGCCAACTCGGGCCTGAGGGACGTGTGGATCGTGGAACAGTACCGGCCCTTCACCCTCAACCAGCACCTGGCCGGCGGCCGGCCGTGGGACCTGGACGGCACCCGCCACGGCCTGCGTCTGCTGCCCCCGGCCGAGGGACGCACCGAGGAGGGCTTCGCCGCCGGCAACGGGCATGCCCTGCACCAGCAGATGCCCCTGCTGGAGTCCTTCGGCGCGGACACCGTGGTGGTGCTCAGCGCCGACCACCTATACCAGTTCGACCTGCGGCCTGTCCTTGAACAGCACCGCGCCTGGGGGTCCGAGCTGACTGTGGTGACCACGCAGACGGACGAGGACCCCTCCCGCTTCGGGGTGGTGCAGGTGGACGCGGACCACACGGTCACCCGCTACGACCACAAGCCCGAGGATCCGGACGGCAGTCTGGTGGCCACGGAGATCTTCGTCTACGACGTCGCCGCACTGGGGCAGGTGACCCGCCGGCTCACGGCGGAGCGCGGGGACGCGGACGGGGACTCGCTGGGCGACTACGGGGAGTCGATCGTGCCGCACTTCGTGGATCACCGGAGAACCCACGCCTACCGGCTGGACGGGTACTGGCGGGACGTCGGCACCGTGGAGGCCTACTTCAAGGCGCACATGGAACTGCTGGACGGCACCGGCCTGGACCTGGACCGGCCCGGCTGGCCCCTGATCACCAACCCGAAGCATGCCCCGCCGGCCTGGATCGACACCCGTGCCACGGTGTCCGCCTCCCTCGTGACGGCCGGCTGCCGGATCAGGGGCGAGGTCGAGCACAGCATCGTCGGCCCCGGCGTGGTGGTGGAAGCCGGCGCCCGGGTGTCCCGGTCGGTCCTGCTCGGTGACTGCGTGGTCCCCGCCGGTGCCGAACTGGAATCGGTCATCGCGGATGTCGGCGCGGAGATCCCCACCGGACGCTCCGGCCGGACGAAACCCGGGCCCGGCAACATCACCGTCCTCGTACCGGAGGACCGCGGGCCCGCCAGCGCGGACGAGACCACCGGCACCTGACCTCCCCACCGAGCCGCCGTCCGTCCGTGGCTCCGCGGTCTGGAAGACTGGGGCCGTGTCCCAGCAACCGCCCCTGCCCGTCCGTGACGGCGTGAACGCCACCCGCCTCACCGTCCCGGACAGCGGTTGGGACACCATCCTGGACTACGTGCTGCACCGGTGGGGCCACGTGGACCCGGTGGGGATCGTCAAACGCTTCCGCACCGGCGAGGTCCGCGCCGCCGACGGCACCACGGTCACCGAGCACACCCCCCTGAGCGCCCACGACTTCGTCTGGTACTACCGCAGTGTTCCGCAGGAGGCGCCCATCCCCTTCCCCATCACAGTGCTCCATCAGGACGAGCACCTGCTGGTGGCGGACAAACCGCATTTCCTGCCCACCACGCCGGGTGGACGCTTCGTGCAGGAGTCGGCGCTGGTGCGGCTGCGCAACCAGCTCGGTCTGGACCACCTCGTGCCCATGCACCGCCTCGACCGGGCGACCGCCGGCGTGGTGATGTTCTCCACCAACCCGGACACGCGGGGCGCCTACCAGGTGCTCTTCGAACGGCGCCAGATCTGGAAGGTCTACGAGGCCGTCTCGGCGCTTCCCGACGGCGGCGCGGCAAGCCGGTTCCCGCTGACCTACCGGAACCGGATGGACAAGGTGAAGGGTGTGCTCACCGCCCGCACCCTGGACTACGGCCCCCGGGAGTCGGGCCGCTGCCTGGGCCAGGCCACCCGACCGGGCCGGAAGACGAACCGGCCGACCGTGGGGGCCAATGCCCAGACCCGGATCGAGCTGATCGAAGCGGGGGTCTCCGCGGGCACCTGGGCGGGCGCCGGCGTCGCCCACCTCCGCCTGCACCCGCGCACCGGCCGAACCCATCAGCTGCGCGTGCACCTGGCCGCCCTCGGGCTGGGCATCCTCAACGATCCGTTCTATCCGGTCCTGCTGGACGCCGCCCCGGACGACTACGACCGGCCGTTGCAGCTGCTGGCCCAGACGATCGGGTTCACGGACCCGCTGACCGGTGTCCCACGGCAATTCAGCTCCCAGCTGGCGCTGTCCGAACGCCCGGGACCGGGGGCGTGACTGACATGCAGTCGGGCCTAGACACCGCCTGGGTCGAGTCGCTGGGCGGGTGGTTCCACATGCTGACCGCGGCCCTGGTGGCCGTCGATGCGCCCGTGCCGCCCGTGCCCAGCGAGCTGTTCGTCATCGGCTCGGGGGCCATGTCCCAGCTGGGCAGCGTGGCGCTGTTGCCCTCCGTGCTGGCGGCGTGGCTGGGGTGCTGGGCCGGGGACATCGGACTGTATGCCCTGTTCCGGTTCCAGTTGACCGGGCTGCTCGACCGAGCCTCGTGGGGCCAGCGCATCCACCGCGGGATCCTGAGGCTGCTGGACAAGGCCGGCCCCGCGCCGGGGTATGCCTCCCTGTTCGTATTGCGCTTCGTGTCGGGTGGCCGGACGGCGTCCATGGCCGCTGCCGGGATCGCCGGCATCCCCTGGGGCCCGTTCCTGGCCCTGTCAGGCATCGGTTCTGCCGTGTGGTCCGTCTACATGGTGGGGCTCGGCTGGTTCACCGGCAGCGCGACAGGCCTGCCGTTCTGGGCCAGCGCCGTGGTGGGCATGGGATTGGGTACCCTTGCAGGGTTGATCATTGCGGGGATCGTCGCCATCCGGCGGCGCTCGGGGAGAGGTGATGGGTGAACGCTGAGTCGTCGTCCTCTGCTGCGCTGGAACGCATGAAGGCCGCGGCGGAGAAATCGTCCGGTCCGGCCACCGGAGCGGGTGAAGGATCACGCCCCGATCACGCCCCTGGCAGCGCCGAAAGTGCCGAAAGTGCCGAAAGTCCCACTGATTCCACCACGGAAACCTCTCGGAAGCCCGCCGCGGACCAGCCGCGGCTGCGGCACGCCAACACGCACGAGACCCAGGGCCCCCTCGAATCCTTCAACGACTGGCTCGATTCCCTTGGCGAGCCCGACTGGGACAAGGTCTCGCAGTCCATCTACGAGTCGCCGACCACCATGAAGGCCGCCTACGAACGGCAGAAGGCCCACCGCGAGGCGGAACGCCAGCGCCGCGTCGAGGAGAAGGCCGAGGCCGAGCGGAAAGCCGCCGCCGAACGCGCCGAGGCCGAACGGCAGGCGGAGCTCGAGCGCCAGCGTGCCGCCGAGCACGCCGAGGCAGACCGGCTCGAGGCCGAACGGCTCGCCGCCGAGGAGGCCGAACGAGCGGCCCGACGCCAGGCTGAGGAGGAGGCCCGCCTCGAGCAGGAACGGCTGCTGGAACTCCAGCGCGCCGAGGAAGAGGCCCTGCGCCGGGAGATGGAACGCCAGGAACACGAGGAGTGGCTGGCCCGCCAGCGCGAACGCGAGACGTGGGCCCTGCAGGTCGCGGCCCGCGAGTCCGATGGGACCGACTGGGTTCCCCCGGCGGAACGGCGCGCCATGCTCGAGGAGCGCGGCGAGAACCTGACCGATGCCCAACTGCTGGAACGCGCCCGGGCCTCCTTGCCGGAATGGCGTCACCGCGACCGGATCGTGGAGAAGGCCCAGGCCATCGAGGCCTCCACGGTCCGCCGCACCCGGCCGGCGTCCGCCGCCGCGGAGCCAGAGCCGGCACAGGCGCCCCACGGCTACATCCCGCCCTACAACCTGCCCTCCCGGGAACCGGACCCGGCACCGACCCCGCTGGACCTGCTCCGCCGGGTCACCGTGACCGTGGCCTACCTGGTGTTCGTGCTCGGCGGCGTCTACGGCCTCGGCTTCCTGGGCGAGGACGCCACCGGGCCCTGGCTGCACGACCTGCATGAGGGGCGGTTCGCCGGCGGCTTCTCCATGCTGTCCATGGCCCTCTGGCACCAGCTCATCTGGCCGGTGCTGTGGGTGGCCCTGGGCATCTACACGGTGCACCAGTGGTTGCCGAGCCAGGCCTCCGCGGACCGGCAACGCGCCACCGGCTGGCGCGTGGCGGTGGCCCTGGTGGCCACGGTGGTCTGGTTCGTCCTCGCCCGGACCGGCGTCATGCTCGGCGTCGAGCTGGTCGTCTGGCTGGCCCTGGGCTATCTCCTGGTGGACAGCGTCCACCAGCTGAACCTCTACACCGCGCGGAACCGCGCGGAGCGGGCCATCACGGACGGCATGATCGGGCTGTTCACGGGTTGGGCCCTGATCTTCGCCGCCACGAACGCGTCGGTCTGGCTGCAGGCTCTCGGCATCAATCTGCTTTGGATCCCCGGCCCGGTCTGGGCTGTGCTCACCCTGGTGGTGGTGGTCTGGGGCACCACCATGATGTCCATGACCGAGCGCGGCCGCATCAGCATCGCCCTCGGCCTCTCCTGGGGCCTGGCCGCGATCCTGGTGCCCCGGCTCGTGGGGTCCATGACCTCCGTCTGGGTCGCGATCGTGGCCGCCATGGGCCTCTTCATGGTGCTGCTGGCCACCGAGAACCGGCGCTACCGGATCAACCACGCCGAGCACCGGGCCGCCCTGGGCCACGAGGTCGACGAGTTCTAGCCGACCGGCGCCCACCGGCCGCGGTCCCGGCGGAGCACGTCCAGTCGACCGGTCGTGGCCACGTCCCGGACGCCCTCGCGCATCCGGCCGGCCGCGGCCAGGGCGGCGCGGTTCTCCGAGTCCCAGGTGGAGTCCGGAACCGTGAACCGTAGGACGATGCGCGGCACGCGTGCCACGACCTCCAGGTCCTTGGCCTCCACATTGTGGGTGGCGGCCAGTGCCGTCTCGGCCCGGTCCATCACCTCTTCGGGGGAATGGCCGGGCAACAGGTCACCGATCTGGAGTCGGGCGCGGAAGGACGGCATGGGGACAGTCTAGGAATACTCCCGGACCACCCCGTGGTTGTGCCTGACATGAGTCTTCTCTTCGATCCCGTGACCGTGTCCGGCCTCACCCTGCGCAACCGGCTGATCCTGCCGCCCATGTGCCAGTACAACGTCACCGCCAAGGACGGCGTCCCCGGGCCCTGGCATCTGGCCCACCTGGGTGCCCGCGCCTCCGGTGGCTTCGGAATGGTGGTGGCCGAGGCCTCCTCGGTGGTCCCCGAGGGACGCATCTCGGACCAGGACACCGGCCTGTGGAACGACGCCCAGCGGGATGCCTGGGCCCCGATCGTCGACTTCATCCGCTCCCAGGGCGCCGTCCCGGCCATCCAGCTGGCGCACGCCGGCTCCAAGGCCTCCACCTGGCCCGCCCACCCGGGCTACCCGGATGACGCCATCCCGCTGGATGAGGGCGGCTGGGAGACCGTCTCCCCCTCCGGCGTCCCGGCCGTCTCCGCCGTCGGCCCCACCCGGGAGCTGAGCGGTGCCGAGATCGAGCAGGTCATCTTGGCCTTCGCCGCGTCCGCCCGACGCGCTGACGAGGCCGGGTTCGACGCCGTGCAGATCCACGGTGCCCACGGTTACCTCATCCACCAGTTCCTGTCCCCCGTCACCAACCGCCGGACGGATGAGTGGGGCGGCTCCTTCGAGAACCGCACCCGCTTGGCCCGCCGGATCGTGGAGGCGGTCCGCGAGGTGTGGCCGGCGGAGAAGATCCTCGGCATCCGGCTCTCCGGTTCCGACTGGCTCGAGGACAGCTGGGGCGAGCAGGACACCGTCCGCCTCGTCCGCGAGCTCACGGGTCTGGGCCTGGACTGGGTGGATGTCTCCTCCGGCGGCATTGGCGACGTCTACCAGGGACCCAAGGGCCCCGCCTACCAGGTTCCCCTGGCCGACGCCGTCCTCGCGGGAACCGCGGATCTCGCCCTGGGTGCGGGGCAAGGCATGCCGGTGTCCGACGACGGCACCTCCCGCCGCCTGTTCGTCTCGGCCGTCGGGGCGATCACCGATCCGGAGCTCGCCGAGTCCGTGATCGCCGAGGGCCGGGCGGATGCCGTCGACATCGGCCGGGCCGCCCTGGTCCATCCCAACTGGCCCGTGGAGGCCGCCCAGTCGCTCGGAGACGAGCGGTGGCGGCAGCTGCTGGCTCCGGCCTATCACCGCGGTTCCTGGGGCCGGCTGTCCACCCCGGTGCGCCAGCGTGAGACCGCGGCCGCAGGCGTGGCGAGCTGACATGTCCCCAGTCTGCCCCCTCCACGGGCCGTCGGCGTGACCGGTGCACCGGACTCGGGTAGAACTGAGGGCATGAGCGTTCGCACCCCCGACCCGAATCCCGGGTGGCTGTCGGAAGAGGAACTGTACGAGGCCCGCCGCCGCCTGCCCATGGTCTACGTGGAGGCCCTGCCGGTCCGCCTTGACCCCCTCGGATACGTGTCGGAGATCGGCCTGCTGTACCGGGCGGACAATGACGGCCACTTGCGCCGCACCCTGGTCTCCGGCCGGGTGCAGTACCGGGAGACCGTGCGTGCCGCCCTCATGCGCCACTTGGAGAAGGACCTCGGCCCGCTCGCCCTGCCGCAATTACCGCCGTCCATCACGCCGTTCACGGTGGCCGAGTACTTCCCCAGCCCCTCGGAGACCGGGCTGACGGATGACCGCCAGCACGCCGTGGCCCTGGCCTACCTGGTGCCCGTGACGGGCGAATGCCAACCCCGCGGTGACGCCCTGGAACTGTCCTGGCTGACCCCGGAGGAGGCGGTCAGTGAGGTGGTCCAGGCCGAGTTCATCGGCGGCCGCGGGAACCTGGTGCGCCAGGCCCTCGCCCACGTGGGATGGGGGCGCTGAACCATGACCACCCCGAACCCCCAGAACACCGGACCGCACGACGCCGCAGGAGACTACCTGCGTTCCGTCAAGGCCCAGCAGGTCGGGCCGGGTGACCGTTTCCTGACCCGGCAGGGCGAACCCTCGACCCCCGTGGCTCAGGTCCGCACGACTCGCGATGATTTCGGCACCCCGGCCCTCGTGGTCGCCACCCTGTCCGACGGCCGCGAGGTGCGGATCGCCTACGGCTCCACCATCCGTGTGCGCACGCACCGGCCGGCACCGGCCCTGGACGTCAGCACGGACCTCTCCCCCACGGAGGAGGGCAGCCCGGAGGCCACCGTCGTGGAGGTCGCCCAGCTGCACCCGGACAACCAGCACGTGCTGGCCGTGGCCTCGAAGCTGTCCCGGGGCATCAACCTGCGCTCGGGCGCCCAGCTCGAGGACATCGACACGCTGGCCCGGCACCTGTTCATCGACCTGGACGACTCCGACGGCGCCCTGCGGCTGACCACCCTGCTGACCCAATTGCCCTATGACGGGGCGATGGGACGGTGGAAGTCCATCGAGTCCTCCCTGGCCCTGGCCGCCAACATCCACTTCCACCGCGGCGAGGTGGCGGAGGGCCGGGCGGCTGGCGCGCGCCTGGCCGAGCCGGACCAGGACGAAGAGGATCCGATCCGCGCCCAGCGGGCTGCCGAGATCCGCCAGCGGCAGATGAACGAACCGAACCTCTACGACCGCGAGGTGCTGCGCGCCGAGGCCAACGGTGATCCGATCGGCGAACGCGGATGGCGCGAGTCCCGGCTGGCCACGCTGATGTACCTGCGGGCTCGCGGCGGCTCGGAGACGTTCACGGAAGAGGAGCTGGACCGGCGCGTGCGCCGCGAGGTCGCGGCGTTGCGCGCCCTGGCGGACCGGATCGCCGAGACCGCCCCGGAGGACTGACGCCTCAGCCGATCCGGGACGGGTGCTCGGAGTGGAGCACCCACTTGCGCCAGGCCCAGGGCGTCAGGACGCAGGCCATGCCCACGAGGGCGCCGATCACCGTCTCGACGAAGCGGTCGTAGATCAGCCCGGTGGTGTCCACGGCGGTGGTGGAGGAGCTCATGGCCAGGACGGTGGAGAGCAGGGCCAGCGGGGTGACGGCGATCTGCGCCAAGACGTACTGGCGGGCGATGTAGAGCTCGGCAGTGCACTGCAGCACGGCGATGATCAGCACGATGGCCCACAGTGGCGGGTGGATCCACAACACCCCGGCGAGGACCAGCAGGCCCAGGAACGTGCCCAGGATGCGCTGCAGGCCGCGGTTCACGCGATATCGCGTGGAGTGGCCGACGAGCGGGACCACGGCTGCGACCATGGCCCAGTAGTTGTGATCGATGCCCAGCACCGGCCCCAGCGCCGTCGCCAACGAGCCGGCCACCCCGGCGGCCACCACGTACCAGGCCGCCTCGGACCAGACCAGGCGGTGCCGACCGGTCGTCGGTTCACCAGCGGGCCGTTCGATGCGGTGCCGGTTCCGGGGCAGCACCCGGGAGGAGATCCCGACCAGCAACGCGAACCCGATGGTCAGCACCGCCGTCAGCATCGCCTCGCCCAGGGGCGGCTGGAACGGCACGGAGGACACCGCCGCGAAGGCGAAGATGTGGAACAGGGATCCGGATGGGCGCAGGTTCCAGTAGGCGGCCACCACGGCGCAGGCCCCGGCCACGAGGGTGGTCAGCCCCACGAGGGCCCAGGGCTGTTCGGAACCGGAGAAGCCGTTGCGTCCGGCCAGGGTGGCCAGCAGCAGCACCACGGCCATGAGGGAACCGGCCCGGGCCTGCATCTGCAGCCGGGCCCCGTGCGCCAGGTTCCGGCCGTAGATCCCGGTGAAGGCGCCGAAGGAGGCGAAGACCGCCAGGTCGATCCGGTCGATCAGCAGCAGGGTCAGCAGCGGGACGAGCACGGTGATCCCGCAGCGGATGGCGACCTCGTGGTCACGGTCGGCCGGCGCCATGGTGAAGAACGAGGGGATCGGGTTGATGTCCGCAAGCCGGGGCCTCGCTCGGCCCCCGGCCTCGTCCGTGCTGTCTGCCACCGTCCGCCTCATTCTCCTGTGGTCATGCTTCCCTCCCCTGATACATACCATTGATGGCAGACCCCCGATCGAAGGAACCCCGCCCACCGTGACCCATCAGACGTCCCCCCGTAACCCAGCGCACGCCCCGGGGACCAACGCCACGCCCGACGCCGGCCCCGCACCCGCCGCGGCCACGCCGCGGGACTTCTCCTTCGGCGTCGGCTCCCGCCTGACCGGACCGGACGGGCAGCCGCGCCCGGGCCGCACGGGGACCATCACCACCCCGCACGGGACCATCCAGACGCCGGCGTTCATCCCGGTGGCCACGCAGGCCACCGTGAAGGCCGTGCTGCCCGAGGCCATGGCGGAGCTCGGCGCGCAGGCCCTGCTGGCCAATGCCTATCACCTGTACCTGCAGCCGGGAGCGGACCTGCTGGACGAGGCCGGCGGCCTGGGACAGTTCATGAACTGGCACGGGCCGACGTTCACCGACTCCGGCGGTTTCCAGGTGATGAGCCTGGGCTCGGGGTTCAAGAAGGTCATCGATATGGCCGGCCCGAAGGCCCCCTCCGGCCAGGGCGCGGACGACGCCGTGGCGCCCGGCAAGGAGCGACTGGCCAACGTGGATGAGGACGGGGTCTGGTTCAAGTCCCACCTCAACGGGGACCAGCACCGGTTCACCCCGGAGGTCTCCGTGGGCATCCAGCACCAGCTCGGCGCGGACATCATGTTCGCCTTCGATGAGCTCACCACCCTGCACAACTCCCGCGGCTATCAGGAGGAAGCCCTCGAGCGGACCCGCCGCTGGGCCCAGCGCTGCCTCGACGAGCACGCCCGCCTCACCGGCGAGCGCGCGGCCAAGCCCTACCAGGCCCTGTTCGGGGTCATCCAGGGGGCGCAGTACGAGGACCTGCGGCGTCAGGCCTGCGGTGACCTGGCCGCCATGCGCACGGGATTCCCCGACGGCGGCGGCAGTGGCGGTGATGCCCTCGAGCACGGTTTCGACGGCTACGGGATCGGCGGGGCCCTGGAGAAGGCGAATCTGGGCACGATCGTGGGCTGGTGCGCCGAGGAGCTGCCGGAGGACAAGCCACGGCACCTGCTGGGCATCTCCGAACCGGATGACCTGTTCACCTCCGTGGAGAACGGCGCGGACACCTTCGACTGCGTCTCCCCCACCCGTGTGGCCCGCACCGGTGCCTTCTACACCGCCGACGGCCGCTTCAACCTGCCCGGGGCCAAGTACAAGCGCGACTTCTCCCCACTGGAGGAGGGTTGCGACTGCTATACCTGCGCCCACTACACGCGGGCGTACATCCACCACCTCATCAAGGCCAAGGAGATGGTGGCGCACACGCTGATCTCCATCCACAACGAGCGCTTCACCGTGCGCCTGGTGGACCGGATCCGCGTCTCCATCCAGGACGGCACGTTCTGGGACCTGAAGGACGAGGTGCTGGGCCGCTACTACGCCCCGAAGGCCTGACCGCCCGTCACGCCAGAAGGGCATCGACGATAGCGGACCAGTCCCGTTCCGTTGCTCTGGCAGCCGAGGAGGCGTCCGGATCTGCGCCGAAGGGAAGGTACAGGTAGCCGCGCACCACGGACATCCGGGTCTCGCCGTACTGCATGGTGCCGAACTCGTAGACGCCCGGAGCGGTTCCGTCGGTCACGCGCAGAACCACGGAGTCCTGCTGGGTCGGCCCCTCACCGGCCCGGCCGCTGCTCGCCTCGATCACCGTGCCGGTCACCGCGAGGTGCCACCCGCCGGCCTCGGCCCGGGCGGTGGCCTGCTGCCCGACGACGGCCCCGTCCAATCCCAGCAGCACCGTCAGCCGGTGTCCCTCCGGGACCTCGCGCATCACCAGGGCCTGGGCGGTGTCCCGCCCGGCGAAGTGGGTGTGGAACTCGGCGAGCAGCCGCAGCGCGGACCGCCAGCCGGGCAGCGTGCCCTCGATGTCCTCGCCCCAGGTTTCCGCCTCGGTGGCCACGCCGCTGGTGAGCCGGACGAGGGTGGCCGGCGGGCCGTCGTCGGGCACGGGTTCCAGGGTGATCTCGGTGGTCCAGTCCGGGACCGGGGTGCCCTCGCCCATCCAGTCGGGTTCCACGTACGCGTAGCGGTGGGGCGGATCCCAGGCGGTGATGGTGCCCTCGGAGTCGCCGAAGTCGCCATGGTGGGTGACCAGGGCGCCGCCGACGCGGGGCTCCAGCTCGGCCTCGACGAACCAGCGGCGGTAGCCGGGGCCGGTGGCGACCGATTCCCAGGCCTCCTCGGCGGTTCCGGGGACGGCCACCTCCACGATGGTGCGGCAGGCCGGACCGTCCCGCTCGAACCAGGCGGTGGGTTCGCCGGTGACGGCTGGATGGCCCTGTGTTTCGCTCATGTCCCCAGCCTGCCATCCGGGGCGTACAGTGCTCCACGGTAGAAGACCGACGAACGTCTTGGAGGACTGCATGAGCACCGGTGAGATCCGCCCCGTACCCACGCCCGAACACCACGCCCCCTATGTGGCGGCGGCGGACCGCTATGAGTCCACCGGCTACCGCCGGGTCGGCGCCACGGGCCTCGCGCTGCCGCCGATCAGCCTGGGACTGTGGTGGAACTTCGGGGACAACCGCCCCTTCTCCACCCAGCGGGAGATCCTGACCCATGCCTTCGACCGCGGCATCACGCACTTCGACTTGGCCAACAACTACGGGCCGCCCGCCGGATCCGCCGAGGAGAACTTCGGCCGCGTCCTGGCCAAGGACCTGGGCCGCTACCGGGACGAGTTGATCATCTCCTCGAAGGCGGGCTGGAACATGTGGCCGGGGCCGTACGGCAACCTGGGCTCCCGCAAGTACATCCTGGCCTCCGCGGACGCCTCCCTGCAGCGGATGGGCCTGGACTACGTGGACCTGTTCTACTCCCACCGCGCGGATGCGGACACCCCCCTGGAGGAGACCATCGGTGCCCTGCACACCCTGGTCACCCAAGGCAAGGCGCTCTACGTGGGCCTGTCCTCCTACTCACCCGAGCGCACGGTCGAGGCCCAGCGCATCGCCCGGGAGCTGGGCACTCCGCTGGTGATCCACCAGCCCGCATACTCCCTGCTCAACCGCTGGGTGGAGGACGGCCTCCTGCAGACCCTGCAGGAGCAGGACATGGGGTCCATCGCCTTCACGCCACTGGCCCAGGGCCTGCTGACGGACAAGTACCTGCACGACGACGGCGCCGTCCCCTCCGGCGGCCGCACCTCCCTGTCCGGTCACCTCACCGAGGAGAACCTCGCGACGGCCCGGGCGCTGAACGAGATCGCCGGCGAGCGCGGCCAGTCCCTGGCCCAGCTGGCCATCGCCTGGCTGCTGCGCGAGGGCGGGGTGACCTCGGTGCTGCTGGGGGCCTCCTCCACGGGACAGCTGGACGAGAACCTGGGCGCCCTGGCCAACACGGCGTTCACGGACGAGGAGTTGGCGCGCATCGATGCGATCACCGGCCGCGAGTCCAGCATCGACATCTGGAACGTCTCCGCCCGGATCGACTGAGGTTCACCGGCACCTGGATCAGCCGGGTCAGGGCACGTGGGTGGAGAGGGCCTGAAGCGAGCCGAGCAGCGCCCGCGTGTAGTCATGGTCCGGCTGTTCGAACACGCGGTCGGCCCCTCCGTACTCCACGGCCGTCCCGTCCTTCATGACCAGGATCTCGTCGCTCATGTGATGGATCACCCCGAGGTCGTGGGAGATGAACAGGTAGGTGGTCCCGAGGGTCTCCTGCAGTTCGGAGAGCAGGTCCAGCACCTGGGCCTGCACGGAGACGTCCAGGGCGGAGACGGCCTCGTCCAACACCACGACCTTCGGCTCCGGGGCCAGCGCCCGGGCGATCGAGAGCCGCTGCCGCTGACCGCCGGAGAGCCGCAGCGGGTGCTTGGCCAGGTGTTCCGGGGCGAGGCCGACCACGCGGGCCAGCTGCGCCGCCCGCTCGGACTGCTCCTGCCGGTGGGCCCGCCGCGCCCGGGACGAGGCGAACACCCCGGGGGCCGCGCCCGCGTCGAGCGCGTCGGTGAGGATCCGCTCGCCGCTCCACCGCGGGTCGAAGGAGCTCAGCGGGTCCTGGTAGACCACGGTCACCTCGCGGCGGCGGGACCTCCTGCCGGCCAGGGACAGCTCGCTCCAGGGCGCACCGTCCAGCAGGACGGTGCCCGCGTCCGGGGTGATGAAACCCAGCGCCATGGAGGCCGTGGTGGACTTCCCCGAACCGGACTCCCCCACGATCCCCAAGGTCTTGCCGGCGTACACGTCGAAGGACACGTCCCGCACCACGGTGCGGTCCCGGCCGTCCGGCCCCCGGTAGGACTTGGTCAGCCCGCGGGCGGACAGCACCGCGGGCGCCTCAGCCGCCGGGATGGTGGCCTCGGAGTCCGCGGCGCGCTCGAGCGCCCGGAGCCGACCGTCCTCGGTGAGGTACTCGCCCTTGGTGTGGCCGGAGGGCACGGCGTCCAGCAGCTGGCGGGTGTAGGAGTGCTGTGGGTTCTGTAGGACCTCGGCCGCGGTCCCGGACTCCACGATCCAGCCGCCCTGCATCACCAGCACGCGGTCGGCCAACCGTCCCACCACGGAGAAGTCGTGGCTGATCAGCAGGATCGCGGTGCCGTCCTCCTTGCGCTGGGCCAGTAGGTCCAGGACCTGGGCCTGGACGGTGACATCGAGGGCGGTGGTCGGTTCGTCGGCCACCACCAGGGACGGGTGGTTGGCGATGGCCGAGGCGATCAGGGCGCGCTGGCGCAGGCCACCGGAGAGCTGGTCCGGTCGCTGGCCTGCCACCAGGTGCGGCTCCGGGACGCCGACCTCCGCGAGGAGCTGTTCCACCCGGGCGGCCCGCTCCGCACGGTCCCGCACGCCGTGCAGGCGCAGCGATTCGCCGATCTCCGCTCCCACGGTGCGCAATGGGTCCAGGGAGACGAGGGCGTCCTGCAGGATGAAGCCGATGTCCTTGCCGCGGATGGACCGCCAGTCCGCGTCCCGCAGCGTCTGGATGTCCCGGCCCAGCGCGGTGGCCGTGTCTGCCTGCACGTGGGAGCCGGGCCCGGTCAGGCCGATGAGGGTCCGGGCGGTGACGGACTTGCCCGAGCCCGATTCGCCGATGATCGCCACGCACTCGCCGGGCTGGATCTGCACGGAGACGTCATGCACCACGTGGCTGCGGCGGCCGTGGGCGTCCGAGAACCAGACGTTGAGGTTCTCCAACTCGGCCAGGGGACGGGGAGCGGCTCTGGCGGCGCCGGTCTCAGGGGCCGGGTCCGTCCGGAGCGGCGTGGCGGTGTCAGCGTCGGTCACAGTGGTCATCAGCGTTCTCCTTCTAGGGTGGACTCCACGAACTTGCCGAGGACGGTGGCGGTCAGGGCGGTGGCCAGCACGGCCAGGCCCGGGATGATCTCCAGCCACCAGGCCTCGATGATGTAGGGGCGGCCGGCCTCCAGCAGGGCGCCCCACTCGGGCGAGGGCGGGGCCACGCCGAAGCCGAGGAACGCCAGGCCGGAGGCCCAGACGATGGACTGGCCGATGCCGAGGGTCAGGACCGCCAGCAGGGGCCGCAGGGCATTCGGCAGGATGTGCTGCGTCAGGACACGGCCGGGGTGGTGACCCAGGGCCTGCGCCGCCTGGACGTAGCCGGACCGCCGGACGCTCATCACCTGGGCGCGGACCATCCGGGCATAGCCGGGGGCGATCCCGAGCCCGACCGCGAGGATCAGGGTCTGCACCGAGGGCCCGTAGACGGCGATGAACACCATGGCCAGCAGCAGGATGGGGAAGGCGAAGAGGACTTCGATCCCCCGGCCGATGACGGTGTCCGCCCAGCGTCCGCCCAGTGCGGCCCAGGATCCGAAGACCACGGCGAGTCCCACGCCCACGGCCGCGGCACCGAGTCCGATCAGCAGGGACTGGGCCGTGCCGTGCACGATCCTCGAGTACAGGTCCCGGCCGGACTGGTCGGTGCCGAACCAGTGCTCCCAGCCGGGAGGGGCCAGCGGGGCCTCCAGGGTGATGGCACGCGGATCATGGGTGGCCAGGACCCCGGGGGCGAACGCGGCGAGGACCAGCAGTCCCGCGAACACCCCGGCGATCCACACGGTGGTCGGGACCCGTCGCCAGGCCGCCGACGACGCCGGCCCGGCCGGGTGAGGCGCGGCGGGCACCGCACCGGTGGTGCCGGCGTCGGCTGTTATTCGGGGCTGGGTCTGGGGCTGGGTGGTCATGCTGCCTCCTTCAATCGGGGGTCCACGAGGATGTAGGCGGTGTCCACGATCAGGTTGGTGATCACGTAGACCAGGGCCACGAGCATGACCACGCCGCAGACCACCGGCAGATCACGGCCGTTGACGGCGGTGACCAGGACCCGGCCGAGGCCGGGACGGGCGAACACGTTCTCGGCGATCACGGCGGCGGAGAACTGGGCTCCCACCGCCCAGCCGGTCAGGCTGAGACCGGGCAACAGCGAGTGGCGCAGCACGTGGCGCAGCCGCACGCCGCCGTCGGACATGCCTCGGGCCCGGGCGGTGAGGACGAACGGTTCATCCAGGGTCCGCTCGAACTCGGCGCGCATCACCTGGGCGAGGAAGCCGGCCAGCGGGATGCCGAGGGTCAACGCCGGCAGCACCAGGCCGGCCGTGCCACTGCCCGAGACCACGGGGAAGAGTCCCAGCCACAGGGAGAACACCACGAGCAGGATGATGCCCAGCCAGTACTGCGGCAGGGCGGCCGCCGCGGACTCGAGACCGGAGAAGATCCGGGACACCCAGGGCGCGCGGCGGGCCGTGAGCAACAGCAGCACGATCGCCAGGGCCCAGGCCACGGCCAGGGCGGTGAACGTCAGGACCAGGGTGGGGACGATCTGGTCCCCGATCACGGTGGTGACCGGCTGGTACAGGGTGTAGGACGTGCCCAGGTCCCCGCGCAGCAGGCCACCCAGGAAGGTGACGTACTGGGTGATCAGCGGATCGTCGAAGCCGAACTGCTCGTTGATCGGCGCCAGTTCCTCGGCGGAGCGCTCCTGCACCTGCCCGGTCTGCTGGTTCAACAACAGCGTGGCGCGGTCTCCGGGCAGCAGGGACTGGATGAGGAAGGTGATCGAGGCCGCGGCCCAGATGACGAACAGCGCGCCGAGGACCTTCTTCCCGATGAGCGCGGCGGTCGAGGCGACCGGGCGTCCGCGCCGGACGGGGCCAGGCTCAGGACGGGGACCGGGACCGGGCTCCGGGGCTGATGGCTGGGCGGGTGCAGTGGTTTGGTTCTCAGTGGGCACGGTGGTTCCGGTGGTGACGGGCATGGCTCAGCCTGCGCTCTCTGGGTTCTCTGCGTTCTCCGCGGAGAAGCCGCGGGAGGAGTCCCGGGCCTCGTCCGAGGTGAAGTGGGCGTCGTGGAAGATCGGCCCACCCTGGGCCGGCTCGAGCCAGAGGCCGGTGACCCGGTCCGAGACCGCCAGGGTGTTGGTCTGCGTATACAGGCCGATCGCAGGAGCCAGCTCGCTGAGCTGATACTGGGCCTGGGAGAACTTCGCGCTGACCTCCTCTGCCGTGGGCGCCTGGAGGGCCTCCTGGATGGTGGTGAACACCTGCTCGTTGTCCAGGAATGTGGTGTTGGCCCCATTGGGCTGGTCCTCGGTGGAGGGCCGGTAGTTGATGTTGAGGATCCCGGCGTGCGGGCTGGTCCAGTACCCGACGCTGCCGTCATAGCTGTCCGGGGTGGAGTAGGCGCCGGAGAAGTTCTCGGAGGGGGTGAGTGGTCGCAGTTCGATGTCGAATCCGGCGGCCCGGGCCTGTTCCTGGAAGTTCTGGATGGCGGTGTTTCCGTCCGGCGTGACGATGGTGTTCAGGCCGTAGACGATCTTCACCTGCAGCCGCTGCCCGTCCTTGATCCGGGTTCCGTCCTCAGCGCGACCGGTCCACCCGGCCCCGTCCAGCAGCTCGTTCGCCCTCTCCAGGTCGAAGGGGTACTGCTGGGCCGCGTCCGCGTCATAGTCAGGGGTGGACTGGGAGAGGTACCCGCTGGGCTCGAACGGGACAGTGCCGAGGAAGGCCGACTCGATGTTCGCCTCGCGGTCCGTGGCGTGGCTCAGGGCCTGGCGGACCGCCTGGTCAGTGAAGAGGCCCCGTTCGGTGTTCAGGTTGATGACCACGGGCCGGCCGGGGGTGATGTACTGCGTGAAGTCATACCGCTGGCGCGCCTCGGCGATGTTGACGGCGGGGATCTCACCGATCGCGTCCATCTCTCCGGCCAGCAGCGAGCCGTAGCGCGAGGTGCCGTCCGGGACGATGTTCCAGCGGATGCCCTCCAGGTGGGCCGGTCCCTGGTGCCGCGCGTTCGGCGGCGCCCAGGCATAGTCCTCGTTGCGTTCGAACTCGATGTACTCGCCCCGCTTCCAGTCCTTGACCGTGAAGGGGCCGGAGCCGATCGGTTCGGTGCAATTCTCCTCAGCCGTCCGGGTCTGCAGCGCCGTCGGCGACTGCAGGCCGAAGTACGACTGCGAGAGGGTGGACAGGAACGGGGCGAACGGAGCGGAGAGATGGATCTCCACCGTGTCAGCATCCACCACCTCGGAGTGGTCGTAGAACCCGCCCAGATGGGCCGCTGCGGTGCCGTTGCCGCCGTCCATCCAGTAGTCGAAGTTGTAGGCCACCGCCTCCGCGTCCAGCCGCGTGCCGTCCGTGAAGTGGACGTCATCCCGCAGATGCAAGGTCCACACCGTCCGGTCCTCCGAGACCGACCACTCGGTGGCGATCCACGGCACCACCGAGCCGTCCTCCGTGGCCGAGACCAGGTTGTCCAGCACCTGGCGGGCCGTGAAGTTCTCCTGGATCCAGCCGCCGAAGATGCAGTTGGGCTCCTGGAGGTGCCCGTACTCGAGGATGCCGCCCTGGACCGGTTCCGTGGCGGAGCCGGTCAAGGCCGCCTGCTCCTCCGACTCCTCCGAGCCGGCGCCGCCGGACGAGCAGGCGGACAGGGCCAGGGCCGAACCCAAGACCAAGGTGAGGCCGATGGTGAGGGCGCCTGGCCGGCGTCGTGCCCTGGCGGTGGCAACGGTGTTGGCAGCGGTGTTGGCCGCGGTGGTGACTGACGGGTCATCCGAACCGCGCCGGTTTTCGGGCGCGTTCGGGGAGGGTGGGGTACTCATGGGGTTCCTTTCGGGCCGCTGGGCGGCTCTCGTGGCCGGGAGGCCCGGGGGTCAGGCGCCGGCGGGCACGGCGTCTTCGAGGCGGGCGAAGGCACCCCGGTACTGGGCGGCCGGGTGGGTCTCGGGCAGGCGGTCGTGGCCGAAGAGCTTCTGGCGCAGGGTGCCCGGGACGTACTCGGACTGGGCCAGGCCGCGTGCGCGCAGCACCGGCAGGACCTTCTCCGCGAACTCCTCGAAGGAGCCGGGGATGACCCAGTTGATGACGTTGATGCCGTCCACGCCCGCCGCCTGCCATTCCTCCAGCTGGTCGGCGATCTGCTCCGGGGTGCCCACCACGCGGCTGTTGCGGTGGCTGCGCCAGGCGATGTCCGCCACCACGGGCTCGCGGTCCGTGATCGCCTTGGAGACCCACTCCGCGAAGCCCTTCTGTGTGTTGGTCTCCAGATCCTTCAGCGGAGTCTCGGGCGGATAGACCCGGCCGTCCGGATCCACGAGGGCGGCATGGGCCAGGTAGCCGTCCAGGGAGGCGTACTGCTCGTACTCCTCCAGCTTGCGCTGGGCCTCCTCCTCGGTGTCCCCGATCACGAAGCTGAGCCCCTGGTAGAACGTGATGTCCTCCGGTGCCCGGCCGGCCTCGACGGCGCGGCGCCGGGTGTCCTCGATCTGCTGGCGGGCCACATCCGGGGTGGTCGCGATGATGAACACGGCCTCGGCGTTGCGGGCGGCGAAGTCACGGCCGGAGGCCGAGGAACCGGCTTGGAACAGCACCGGCGTGCGCTGCGGGGACGGGGAGGGCAGGTGCGGGCCCTCCACCGAGTAGCGCTCGCCCACATGGTGGATCTTGTGCACCTTCTCCGGGTCCGAGTAGCGCGAGCCCGCACGGTCCTTGACCACCGCGTCCTCGTCCCAGGACCCCTCCCACAGCTTGTACGTGACGTCGATGTACTCCGCGGCCCAGCGGTAGCGCTCGGCGTGGTCGGTCAGCCGCGGCAGACCGAAGTTGCGCGAGCCGTTGTCCTGGGTGCCTGTGACGATGTTCCAGGCGATGCGGCCGCCGGAGAGGTGGTCCAGGGTGGAGAGCTGGCGGGCGAACTGGAACGGGTGGGACTGGAACACGTTCGAGGTGGTGGCCAGGCCGATGTGCTCGGTGACCACGGCGAGCGCCCCGAGCAGCACGGTCGGATCGTTGGACGGGATCTGCAGGCCTTCGTTGACGTACACGGAGTAGTCCCCGTCGGCATCGCCGTAGTGGCCCACCACGTCCGCGAAGAACATCGCGTCGAACTTGGCCGCCTCCAGGGTCTTCGCGAGGTTGATCCACGTGTTGACGTCCGTGAACTCGGTCTGGCCGGCATCCTCGCGGCGCCACTGGCCGTGGTGGATGTGGCTGGTGGTGTTCATGACGAACGCGTTGAACCGCAGGGGGCGCGGGGCGGTGTTGGAGGGGGTCGGGTTCTCGGTGCTCATGGGCTCTCCTGGATGCTGATCGGGGTTCGGGTTCACTGCGCGTTCGGCACGGAGCCGATGCGGTAGGAACGGGCCGGCGGAGTGGCGTTGACCTCCCAGTCCCCGATGAGGCGGGACCGGTAGATCAGGGGGTTGTGGTTGGCCAGCACGCGGGCGTTGCGCCAGTGCCGGTCCAGCCGCTTCGACTGGCTCAGGGCCGAGGCGCCGCCCACCTCGAACAGGTGGGTGGCCGCGGCCAGGACGTTCTTCGCGATGACCTGCTGGGCCTGGTAGACGCGGATGTAGAGGGCGTTGGTGTCCTCCTCCGGCAGGTCCTCACCGGCGGCCTCCCGTCCGAGGATGCCGCCCAGCGCGGAGGCCACCGAGTCGAAGGCGGCCCGCGCGGCGAACGCGGCGGAGGAGAGCTCACCGACGACCTGGAGCACCTGGGCGTCGTCCCGCGGCAGCTCCGCGGTCCCATGGCTGAAGGAACGACGCCGGCCGCGGACATATTCGCTGACGTCCCGCACGATGGCCTCGGCGATGCCGGTCAACGCCGCCAGGTGCAGGAACTGCCAGCTGGCCTGGCCGGTGGCGACGCGGGTGCCGTCATCCAGGCCGCCGGTGTAGACCTCCTCGGCCTCGACCGGCGTGTTCTCGAACACCGTGGTGCCGGAGGCGGTGAGCTGCTGGCCGAAGCCATCCCAGTCATCCAGCAGGGTGACACCGGGGGCATTCACGGACACCGTGGCGGCGATCTCCTCACCGTGGGCGTCCACGGCCGCCACGATGATCCAGTCGGCGTAGAGCGTCCCGGTGGAGTAGAACTTCGTGCCGTTGAGCCGCCAGGTGCCCTCGGCGTCCTGGACCAGCGTGGTGGTCCCCTCCCCCACGGCATTGTTGATCTCCGTGACGGCGTTGCCGACCACGGCGCCGTCCCCGAGGCGGCGCAGCCACCGGTCCCGGAACACCGGGTCCGGGTGACCCAGCACGCTCTCCTGGTTGATCAGGTGCGCACGCAGGGCCTGGACCAGGTTCGAGTCCGCCGCCGCCAGCTCCACGATCAACTGTGCCTGCTCCGCGAAGGAGAGTCCGGCGCCGCCGTACTCCACCGGCACCCGCAGGGAGGTGAACCCTGCCGCGGCCAGCCGCCGGACGGCGTCGCGGTCGATGATGTGCTCCGCCTCCCGTTCGGCGGCGCTGTCCGCGATGGCGGCGAACACCGGGGCCAGCTGCTCCCGGACGGCCCGGTAGGCCTGGCCGGACGGTTCGGTTCCGGTGGAGGCGCCGTTGGAGGCTGAGTTGGTGCGCTCGGTAGTGGTGGTCATCATGCTCCTTCGGTGGTGGCTGTGGTGGTGGTGGCTGTGGTGGCGGCCTCCGCGGCGGCGGAGTTGCGGGCCGTGGAGTGGAACGGCGGGATGGCGCCGTTGATCCGGTAGCCGCCCACGGCCTGGGTGCGGTAGATCAGCGGGGTGTGGCTGGCGATCGTCCGGGCGTTGAGCCAGTGCTGGTGCAGTTGCTTGGCGGCGTCCGTGGCCGAGGCCCCGCCGGACTCGAAGATCTGGTTGGTGGCCTCCAGGATCAGATCGGACACCACGAGCGACGCCTCGGACAGCGCGATGTTGGCCCGGGCGTGGGCCTGGACCACCACCGGGTCCTCCAGGTCGGTGTGCCCCCGGACCTGGAGGAAGGACTCCTCCACCACGGCCGCGGCGCCCCGCACGATGTGCCGGGCCGAGACCACCTTGGCGGACACGGCGCCGATGACCTGGTGCACCAGCGGGTCCTCCGCCGGCGTCTCCGCCGTGGCGTGGTCATAGGTACGACGCCGGCTCCGGACGAACGCGGTGATCTCTGCCAGTGCGGTGGCCCCGATCCCGGCCTGGGTGGCCGCCAGCACGATCCACAGGACGGTGTAGGCCAGCACGCCCGTGGGGACGTTGAACTCCTGGGTCCGCTGGGCCCGCACGGGGACGTGGTCCAGGGTGGTGGTGCCGGAGGCGGTGAGCCGCTGGCCGAAGCCGTTCCAGTCGTCGATGCGCTGCACGCCGGGGTCTCGGGCGTCGATGATCGCGAAGACCGGACCGTCCTCCTCGAGCCCGGGCCGGACCGCGGAGACCAGCAGGTAGTCGGCGAAGATCGCCCCGGTGGAGTAGAACTTGTCACCCGTCAGGCGGGCCACCTCCGTGGTGCCCGTGGCGGCAGCCGCCTGCACGGTGTCCGGGTCCGCATCGATCCAGTGCACGGGGCGGCGGCCCGCGGACGGCGGCAACTCCACCAGGGCATTGCCGAAGATCTTCCCCGAGGCGACCTCGGCCAGCCACCACTCGGAGACCGCGCCCTGGGACTCGTTCTCGTGCTGCTCGGTGAACATGAAATGCCCGTGCAGCGCCTGGGGAAGGTTGGAGTCGGCGGCGGCGAGATCCACCAGCAGGTCGGCCAGTTGCGGCAGGCTCGCCCCGATGCCACCGTGATCGCGGCCGAGCCGCACCCGGGTGAACCCCGCGCCGCGGAGGTGTTCAATGGCAGCGAACGCCAGCTCGTGGTCCTGCTCGCGCTGTGCCGAGCCCGCCGCGATGGCCGCGAAGACCGGGGCGAAGTGCTCGGTGAGCTGGGCGTCCGCCGGACCGGAGGGGCCGATGGCCGCCCGCAGCTCCTCGAAGGTGGGCAGCCTGGTCGGCACGGTGCGGTGTTCGAGGTGGGTGGTGTCCGTCATGGGTGTCCCCGTCTTCCATGGCACACCGGAATGGCGTTGGCCCGGAACACGGCGTCGTCATGGCCTGGCGGCCGGGACACGCATTCACGGTGGTGCCGTACTTGCCCCGCGGTGGTCACCGGAGGCCGAATCATCACCTGGAGCACCCCACTACGGTGAGAGGGTTGCCGTCCGGCCAGCCAGGGCTTAGCACCGGATCTCGTGATTCTGTTTCCGACCCTAGGCAGTCAGCACGTGGCCGCCAAGCGTCGGGTCATGTTCAGCGGTCTGGCGTCATCTGGGCCCGTTTCCGTGCCGGTATGCCGCCCCGACCGTCCATGGCCGCCCCAGATGACGGTCTGTGACGGCCGGGACAGGTCAGTGCTGGTCGGTCACCAGCGGTAGTCCAGGAACTTGCCGTCCAAGGTGATGACCACGCGGTCGCCGTCCGGATCGGCACGGCGGGTAACGTCTGCCTTGAAGTTGATGGCGCTCATGATGCCGTCCCCGAACTCCTCGTGGATCAGGGCCTTCAGCGCCGGCCCGTAGACCGACATGGCCTCCATCAGCCGGTAGATCGTGGGATCGCTCATCACGGCCGGGTCGCTGCCCCTGTTCGGCTGTTGCTGCAGGCTCTCGGCCACGTCGTCGCCCAGACCGAGCATCTCGACCACGACGCCGGCCTGAGCCGCGGTCATCGGGTGCTGTCCCAGCAGCGCGGCCGTGGTCCACACCGGTGCGGCCCCGATGGCGGCGGCGAGTCCCGCCCAGGTGAGACCGGCACGGATGCGTGCGGCATTGACGAGGTCGGCAGCGTGCGCCTTATGCATGATGGGGTCCATGGTCAGCGGCTCACGGCGTGGTCGGACAGGGTCGGCAGTTTCGGCTGACGCTTGGCCGCCGTGCGGTAGTGGGTGGCGTAGAGCGTCAGGCCCACGAAGGAGAGGCCGCCCACGAGGTTACCGAGCACGGTCGGGATTTCGTTCCAGACGAGGTAGTCCATGATGGAGAACTCACCGCCCAGCATGAGGCCCGCCGGGAAGAGGAACATGTTGACGATGGAATGCTCGAATCCCATGTAGAAGAAGAGCATGACCGGCATCCACATGATCAGGGCCTTGCCCACGACGTCCTTGGCCAGGAAGGCCGCGACCACACCGGTCGAGACCATCCAGTTGCAGAGCACGCCGCGGATGAAGAGGGTCAGCATGCCACCCGCACCGTATTCGGCGTAGCCGACGGTTCTCCCCTCGCCGATGGAGCCGATCTGCTGGGCCACCTCGTTCGGCGGGGTCTGGAAGCCGTAGGTCATGGTCACCACCATCATGACGGCCACGAGGAAGGCTCCGGCGAAGTTGCCGACGAAGACCAGGCCCCAGTTGCGCAGCAGACCGCCGATGGTCACGCCGGGCCTCTTGTCGATCCAGGCCAGCGGGACCAGGGTGAAGACACCGGTCAGCAGGTCGAAACCGAGCAGGTAAATGAGGATGAATCCGACCGGGAACAGCAACGCACCGACGAGGGCATTGCCCGTCTGCACCGTCACCGTGATGGCGAACGCCGCGGCGAGGGCCAGGATGGCACCGGCCATGAACGAGCGGATCAGAGTGTCCCGGGTGGACATGAAGACCTTGGACTCACCGGCGTCGACCATGTGCTTCACGAAGTCTGGGGGGGCTGACGTAGGACATGGGACATCACTCCAGGGGCGAGGGGGTAGGTATGCTCCCAACCTAGGAAGCGTCCGTTTCTGGGGTGTTTCCGTCCCTGCACCGGGCCGCGAAGTCTCCCTCACTGTCCCTGCGGGATGCGGTGAGACGCACGTCCGCTCAAGAGACGTCGGCCTCCTCGGGTCTGATCACCACCGCCTGCGGGTGCTGGACGTAGCCGTCCCCGGCGGCTGCCGAACGGGACCGGTCCTGGGCGCTGGCCGGGTCGTTGACCGAGGGCGCGTGAAGTCTCGGTTCCCTACGCCTCGGGAACCGTGGCGTAGGCCGGCTCGGCCTTCTTGACCCGGCCGATGACCCACATGGTCACCGGGGACAGGACGATCTCGACGACGGACTTGAACACGAAGCCCACCAAGACGTAGTTGAGGAACGTCGGCAGGTCCGTGATGCCGATGACGCCGGCGGCGATGGAGCAGAACACGAGGGTGTCCAGGAACTCACCCACCAGGGTGGAGGCTGCCAGCCGACCGAAGAGTAGGCGTTCGCCGGAGCGGCGCTTGAGGCGGACCATGAGCCAGGAGTTGGCCAGTTGGCCGACGAGGAACCCGAGCAGGGAGGCGAGCACGATCAGGGGCACGGGTGCCAGGGTACGGACGAGGGCATCCTGGCCGTCGTACCACTCGGCACCGGGCAGGGCGATGATGACCCAGAAGCACAGCGCGGCGAAGACCGAGAGGGCGAACGTGGTGACGATGGCACGCCGGGAGGCCTTGAATCCGTAGACCTCGGAGACCACATCTCCGATGATGTATGCCAACGGGAAGAGGAAGAACCCGCCGTCCGTGACGATGGGCCCGAAGGTCACGCCCTTGGAGGCCCCCAGGTTGGACAGGATCAGCACGACGGCCATGACCGCCGTGAAGATGGCATAGAGGCCGGTGCCGGTGGGGGCGAAGCGGGCGGGGACGTGCTGAGGGGCAGGTGCGGAAGAGTTCACGTGGGGTCCTTGGGCGGTGGTTTGCCGAGGCCTCCAGCGCCCCAGGGCGCGGTGGCGGTCGGCTGTATTAACACTCACTGTGATCCGGACGCGGCGGCTGACGGTCTCAACGACCCCGCGCTCACCCGCTGCCCCGGGTGGCGTTCGAACGACCCCTTATTCTTCCATATCCCTGCTGATGGCGGCCGCTGAGGCCTACTGGATGATCATGGAGATCAGGTCCGGCTCCTGGTCGATGAACCCATACTTCACGGCCAACTCGCCGATGGCCTGGATCTGGTCCTCGCGGACCTCTCCTCCGAGCTCGTCGAGCTTGAGGGCCGTTGCCGCGTCCTCGGGGAGGTTCATGAACTCCGGCAGGAGCTTCTTGGCCTCATCGTTGTTCTCGTCCGTGGCTGCGAGCGCCTCGGTGATGGCCGCCTGGAACTGTTCCACGGTCTCCGGGTTCTCCTCGGCGAAGGTCCCCGAGGTGAACGTGACCATGGTCGGCATGCCCTCGATCGAGTCACGGAACGAGTAGCCGAGAAGCTTGTTGTCGGGGCTCTCCAGTGCGGTGGTCAGGAACGGCTCCGGGATCCAGATGGCGTCCGTGTTCCCCTGCTCGAGCTGAGCCGGCATGTCCTGGAACGGCATCTCCGCGAACTTCACGTCCGCCGGATCGGAACCGCCCTGTTCGGCCAGGTCCATCAGCGTCAGGTCCCCGAGGGTCCGCAGTGCGTTGATGGAGGTGGTCTTGCCCGCCAGGTCGCCGTAGTCCTCGATTCCGGAGTCCACCCGTGTCACGACTCCCGAGGTGTCCTCTCCCTCGTCCGCAGAGTTGCAGTATCCAGCCACGATCTTCATGTCCAGGCCCTGGTCCACGGCCGTGAGGACGGACAACGGGTTGCCGACCCCGAAGTCCATCTGACCGTTGGACACGGCGGGCAGCATGGCGGCGCCGGCATTGGCGAGGGCGATCTCGACGTCGAGGCCGTGCTTTTCGAAGATGCCCTCCTGGATGCCGTACTCGACGGCGATCGAGGCGGCCAGCGGAACGAGGCCGACCGTGACCTGGGTGAGCTCACCGGCCGCCGCGTCGGATCCGCCGGAGTTTGGAGCGTCGCCCGTCCCGGACGGGGAATCGGACGAACAGGCGGTCAGGGCAAGTCCTGCGACGGCGACGGCGGACAGCAAGCTCAGGCGGGATGACGTCATGGCTACTCCTGGATCAAATGTGAGATGGGTCACAATGGAGTCGAATACCTATGACCGTAGCCATAGCCTCGCAAACTGTCTATGATTTTGTTGACAATCTTGTTCAATATCCGTGACACGCTCTCCGAGCAGCACCACGTCCCCACAGGAGCCCGTCCATGACCGAACGCATCCGCGACATCGCCCACCTGTCCACCGTCGAGCTGTACACCCCGAAGTTCGAGGAGTCGCTCTGGTTCTTCCGGGATCTGCTGGCCATGCGAGAGGTCGGCCGCACCACGGAGAACGGCGGCGAGGTCGCCTACCTGCACTGCTGGGACGACTACGAGCCCTACTCCATCAAGCTCACCGAGAAGGAACACGCCGGCGTCGGCCGGGTGGGCTGGCGCGCCCACAGCCCGGAGGCCCTGGAACGCACGGTCGCCCGCATCGAGGCGACGGGACTCGGCGAGGGCTGGGTGGACGGCGAGCAGGGCCGCGGACGCACTTACCGCTTTCAGAACCCGGACCGGCACCTCATGGAGGTCTACTTCGACACCGAGTGGTACGAGGCCACGGATGAGGACCGGCCGGCGCTGAAGAACCAGGCGTCCAAATTCCCCGGCTTCGGCGCCAACGCCCGCCGCCTGGACCACATCAACTACCTCACCGCGGACATGGCCGGCGTGTGCGAGTTCTCCGAGAAGGTGATGGGCGGATACACCACCGAGTTCATCCAGCTCAACGACGGCGACGTCGGCGCCCACTGGTACACCTTCGGCCAGAAGTCCTATGACATGGTCTACTCGGACGACTGGACCGGCACCCCCGGCCGCCTCCACCACGTCGCCTTCGCCGCCGATACGCGCGAGGACATCCTCAAAGCCGCGGATATCTTCCTGGAGAACGGCATCTTCATTGAGTACGGCCCCTACAAGCACGCCATCCAGCAGGGCTTCTTCCTCTACGTATGGGAGCCGGGCGGCAACCGCATCGAGCTGGCGAACCAGGGCTCACGCCTGATCCTGGCCCCGGATTGGAAGCCGGTCGGCTGGACCCAGGAGGAGCGCGCCAGGGGCCAGGCCTGGGGCATGAAGACCATCCCGACCTTCCACACCCACGGCACCCCCGTGGTGGAGGACGCGGACTCCGCGGCGAACCCGCATGAGGCACCGAAGCGTGACGAGGGCTTGGAGTCCTGACCTCGGCCAACTGAGTCGCACGAATTGGCCCCGTATCGCCTCTGCGGGGCCAATTCGTGGGACTCAGTTCTCTGCCGCGTAGGCTCGGCGCATGACCGAGTCCTTTGGATGGTTCGCCGACGCACCTCTGTCTGGCCAGACCTTCGCCCCGCCTCCGCCCCTCGCCGCCAGGCCGCTGTTCGCCGTGGCGTCGGCCGCGGCGTTCGGCGGGCTGAGCCTCGTCGAGCCCCGGCCCCTGGGCTCCGGGGCCCGGGCCGCGTACCGGATCACGACGGCGGCGCTCACCGGTGCGTACACCGCCGCCATCCTGCCCGCCGGGACCACGGCGGGGATGCCCGCGCGCTACATGGGCGGGCCACGCGGACAGTTCGTCCCCCTCTGCTCCATCGGGCGCGGCTCGGCGGCGCTGGCTGCCGGCGGCCTGATGCTGGGCCTGGCCGACCCGCTCGAGGCCTTGGACGCCCGCATCACGGGCTGGCTCACCGAGCACGGGGTGCGCAACCCGCGCTGGTGGATGGCCGGCGTCGGGGTCGCGGTGGTGGCGGCGGGCTGGGCCGCCGACCGGGCCGAGCTGCGCAGCCTGCAGAGCTCCCACGAAGAAGCCCGGCAGGCCTTGGAGAACACGGATGAGAACCTCGGCCTCGCCGACCCGGCCATGACGGCCGTCCTGGACGCCCTGTTGCAACCCGGGGTCACCGGCGTCGAGGCGTTGCGGGTCCAACTGGACTCGGTCCAGCAGCGGGATGCGGAAGCCGGGTTCATGACGGACGCCTACCTGGCCGTGGGCGAGGAGACCCCGCGCATCGCGCCCCGCACGCAGGTCTGGCCGGTGAAGGCACGCTTCCAGCGCGGTGAGGCCGCGTTCGAGATCGAGCTGCAGATTCACGAAGGTCGACTGGAGTCGCTGGCGATCATGCTGGCCGAAGAGCCCTCCAGCCCGGGGAGCGAGGTCGATCAGGACGAGGCCATCAACTCCCTGACGGCCTGGCCCGCAGTGGAGGAGCTCGACCTCGTCACGGAGACTGCCGACCCGCTCACCTGACGGCCACCCGGTTGAGTCGGGAATGATTCACGTTTTCGGCGGCCAAAAGCGTGAATCGCTCCAGACTCAACGTGAGGGCGGCGCGCTCAGAACCCGATCTCGGCGCGCTGCTGCGTCTCCGCGGCGTGCTTGGCCTCCGCCTTGACCAGGATCTCGGCCGCACTCCCCCACGGGACCACCGCGACGCCGTCGTCATCGCCGAGCACCAGGTCACCAGGGTGCACCACCACGGTCCCGACGGCGGCCGCCACCCCGGACTGGAACGGTCCGTTGCGATAGGGCCCAGCTGGGGTGGTGCCGCGCGCGAAAACCGGGAAGCGCATCTCCTGGAGGTCCACGGCGTCGCGGACGCTGGCGTCCAACACGAAGCCGACGCAGCCGCGGGCCATCGCACGGCCGGCGATCAGCTCGCCGATCAGCGCACGATGAGTGGCCGCCTGGCCGTTGACCACCAGCACGTCTCCTGGCTGCAGGGTGGGAATGGTCTCGTGGATGCCCAGGTTGTCTCCGCCGGCCACGGTGACCGGGACGGCGCGGCCGGCCAGCTTGGCGCCGGCGGAGGGCCAGACGGACTGGATGCCGGAATCAAGCACGTTGAGCCGGTCCATGGCGTCACCGACGTTCGCCACCGGCAGGGCCGCGAAGCGTTCGATCAGCTCCGCCTCGGACAGCTGGGCGGCGGCCTCTGCGGCCTCGGAGGGGACACTCACAGGCTGTCCACCACGTTCGGGACCAGGCGCATGAAGGCCTCGGCCTGGCGGATCTCCTTGTTGCCGGTGACCTTGCGGGCGTGGTTGCCGCGGTGCTCGGCGCGCTCGGCGTAGTAGGACTGCAGGTAGACCTGCGCCTTCATCTCAGCCATGGCGGCCTTCTTCTGCTCGAAGACCGCGGTGATGTCCACGAAGACGGACGGCACGAAGCCGCACAGCTCGGGCTGGTGCGGCTCGAAGACGAGGAACTCGCTCGGGGGGGCGGTCTTGAACCCGGACTCGACGCCGGCCCCGGAAGTCATCAGGCGGGCCTTCTGGACCATCTCGTAGGCGACCGGATGGTCCGGGTTGAAGGGGTCCTTGTCCGGGTGCGTCAGCACCACGGTCGGGGCGAACTCACGCATCAGGTCGGCCAGCCGCTCGATGTCCGAGTGGTCGTTGACCAGGGGGTAGTCGCCCAGATCGAAGGCTTCGAAGGAGGCACCCAGGTGTTGGGAGGCCTTCTCGGCCTCCTGGTGGCGGATGCGCTTCACGTTCTCCTCGGTCTGCCCCTCCTCCTGCCACAGGACCCCGGATTCGCCGCGCTCACCGTAGGTCAGGGCGACGACCTTCGCCTCACCGCCGGCCTGGACGAACGTGGCGACGGCACCGGCCGCACGCCAGACGAAATCAGCGGAATGGGCCCCGACCACCAGGAGGCGGCCGGCGGAACGGTCGGAGGGGGAACTGCTGGTCATGGTGGGGTTCCTTTCGGGGGTGTCAGCGCCGGTGCGCCGGTGCTGGATGCTCACTCTCGCCCCCAGCGTAGACACGAACCTATGGAACTGCCAACAAAATTGTTGACAATCCAACTCCCTACGGGGATAGTGACATGTGTTTCAGATCACCGCACGACGACTTCCACCGATGCACCCGTGACCAGATCCGAGAAAGGTTTCGATCCTTGTCCTCGAACCACCCCGTCGCTCCCGCCGCAGAGACACTCCACTCCCCGACGCCGCCAGCCGGCGCGGTAGCCCCCACCCCCGCCGAACAGCGCAAGGTCCTCGGCGCGAGCTTCGTGGGCACCGCCATCGAGTGGTACGACTTCTTCATCTACGGCTCGGCGGCAGCCCTGATCTTCGGACCGCAGTTCTTCCCGAGCGAGGACCCCATCACCGGGACCCTCTCCGCCTTCGCCACCTTCGCGGTCGGGTTCATCGCCCGGCCGATCGGCGGGCTGCTCGCCGGTCACTTCGGCGACCAGATCGGCCGCAAGAAGATGCTGCTGATCACCATGCTGGTGATGGGCGGCGCCACCGTGGGCATCGGCCTACTGCCGAACTTCGCGGCCATCGGCGTCTGGGCGCCGATCCTGCTGGTGGTGCTGCGCTTCGTCCAGGGCCTGGGCGTGGGTGGCGAGTGGGGTGGTGCCGTCCTCATGGCGGTTGAGTACGCCCCGCGGAACCGGCGCGCCCTGTTCGGCGCATTCCCGCAGATGGGCCTGCCGGTCGGCATCATCGTGTCCAACCTGGTCTTCATCCTCGTCACGGCCACCCTCGCCCCGGAGGCGTTCGCAGCCTGGGGCTGGCGCGTCCCGTTCCTGGTCTCCGCCCTGCTGATCATCGTGGCCCTCTACCTGCGGTTCAAGGTCGAGGACTCCCCGGTCTTTCAGCAGACGCAGAAGAACGACGAGGTGCACCGCTTCCCTCTCGGCGAGCTACTGCGCCACCACGGTTGGACCACCCTGCTCGCCGGCCTGGCCTCCGCCGCCTCCCCGGCCATCGGCTACCTCTACTCCGTGTACATGCTCTCCTACGGCACCGAGGCACTGGGCCTCCCCCAGCCCACCATGCTCTGGCTGATCGTCGGCGGCGCCGTGGTCCACCTGGCCACAGTGCTCCTGGGAGCCTTGTTGGCGGACCGGTTCCGGCAGAAGCCCGTCTTCGTAGCCGGCGCGGTGCTCGTGGTCCTGGGGGCCTTCCCGTTCTTCTGGCTCGTGGACACGGCCCAGCCCGTGCTCATCCTGCTCGGCTTCGCCGTCCTCCTGCTCGCCCAGTCGTTCATGGCCGGCCCGCAGGCGGCCCTGGTGGCCGAACTGTTCCCCGCCAACGTTCGCTACTCGGGCGCCTCCACGGCCTACCAGATCGGCTCGATCATCGGCGGCGGGTTCGCCCCGCTGATCGCCACCAGCCTCTACGCCAGCTTCGGTGCCTCCTGGCCGATCTCGCTGTACATCCTGGCCCTCGGGGTGCTGGCGCTGGTGGCTATCCTGCCGCTGAAGACCGGCCGCTTCGATGCCTCCTGGGAGAGCTCGCGGTAGCAGATCACGACGCCGGTTCCCCGCCCAGGCGATGTTCCGTGCGGCGGAAAGACACCTCAGGATTGCTCGGCCCGGGGACCACAATTGACCCGACACGGCCATGCCGGCACTCGGAACGGCACCGGCCGCCAGCCCCACCCTGAGCCTCGGCTCCCGCCACCCCACCGGAGGAACCATGACCACCCAGCCCCTCGAAGACCTGCGCCAGACCTTGGCCGCGGACGGCTACATCCTGCAGATCGACGAGTCCGGTGACCGGCTTGACGCCCGCATCCGTGCCGAGGACGGTGTCTGCGGGGACTGCCTGGTGCCCAAGAACCTGATGGCCGCCATGATCTCCAACGCCACCGGCACGGCCGCTGACGCGATCGACATCACCTACCCCACGGAGATCGGCGACGACGGCCAGCTCGTCTGAACCTTGTCTGAACACACCGCCGGCCGGGGGCGCTGCCCCCGGCCGGCGGTGTGTGGCGGTGTGTTCATCGGACTGGCATCACTGCTCCACCCAGACCCGGTCATACAGGACCCCACTGTTGACCACGAGGGCCGGGATGGGCGTGGTGAGTCCGGGGCCGTGGACGCCCTTTCGGACCACCTGGGCCGGGGAGAAGGCCATACCGAACGGTCCGTAGGCCTCGTCAGAGATCATCTTCGCGGCCTGTTTGTAGAGTTCGCCGCGCTCCTCCTGGTCCACGGTGGACGCGGCATTCGTCAGCACTTCATCGAGTTCGGTGTTCAGATTCTCCTCCAGCGCCTGGGTCGCCGTCTCCGCACCCTCCGGCAACGGAGTGCCACTGAACGGAGACGTGGAGCCGAAGCGGACGGCCACGCCGATGCCGGCAGCGGGCTCCCATGCGCCGGCGGTCTGGAGCATGGACTCCCACTCCCCGCTGGTGAACTTGGTGATCACGTCACCGAGAGGTTTGGAGTCGATCGTGACGTCGATCCCGGCGTCCTGCCACTGGGTCTGTAGCGCGGTCGTGACCTGGCGGGCGGTCACGATGTCCGTGGTGCCCAGCTCGACCGTGAGTCCGCCGATCTCCTCGACCAGCTTCCGGGCCTTCTCCGGATCGTAGGTGCGGTATCCCTCGACCTCCGGCTCATGGAACAGGCCGCCGGAAGCGGTGAAGGACTGCGACATGTCACCCTGACCGCCGAAGAGTCCCTCGTTGATGGCCTCGAAGTCCGTGGCGTAGTAGATCGCCTCCCGCGCCTTCTTGTCATCGAACGGCGCCTTGCGCGTGTTCAGCTGGATCACGTACGGAGACGTCGGCGCACCGGGAGTGACGGTCAAGTTCGGGTTCTCCTGCGCCTGCTCGATCAGCGTGACCGAGCTCAGACCCTCGATCGCATCGCCCTGACCGGCCTGCAACGTCTGGTACAGCACCTGGTCGCCGCCCACGGACTGGAAGGACAACTCGTCCAGGTACGGCATGCCGTCCTTGAAATAGTCCTCGTTCCTGGTCAGCTCCAGACGTTCGGACAACCGATTGGCGTCGACAGTGAAGGGCCCAGCCGCTACTGGCGACTGACTGTACTGGTCCGCACCCATCTCCTGATACGCAGTGGGCGAGCCGATGAAGTTCAGGCTGGTGGAGGGCATGGCGTTGACGAAGGCACCATTGGCCACGGAGAAGTGGACCTCGAAGGTGAGGTCGTCCACGGCCTGGACGGCTCCGAGCCGTTGTTCGATCACAGCCTCATCCACGTCTTCGGGCAGGGCGGCATAGAGGTCGTCCAAGAACTGCTGGTCCAGTTCCGGCATGTCCCGCGTGAGATCGAGGTCCAGCTGGGGCGTACCCGTGCTGCCGGAACTCAGGGCACGGATCCAGTTCCACACCACCGCATCAGCGTTCAACGGGGATCCGTCGGAGAAGGTGATGCCTTCCCGGAGCTTCACCGTCAGGGTCAGCCCATCTTCCGAGAATTCATAGCTCTCGGCCTGGTTCGGCACGATCTCCGCGTTCTGCCCGTTCTCGTCCGCCTCGAGCGTGAACAGCCCGCCGAAGATCGCCGAGTTCTGTGGCATGTTGGCCCCGACCGTATTGGAGGTGGCCGGGTCCAGCCCGGTGGACCATCCGCCGGCGAAACCGGCATCGAGTAGTACGGTCAGGTCACCGCCGGTCTGCGGCTCGCCCACGCTGGCGGCGGCTTCGCCGGCCTCGCCTTCAGCGTCGGGCTCTCCTCCACCGCAACCAGCGAGGACGAGACTGAGGCTGGCCGCCAGGGCCAGGGTGCCGAGGAGCCCGCGGCGCGGACCGATCTGGCGGTGCATGGTGTTCATGACGACTCCCAAGAGGACGATGATGGAGGATCAGTCAGAGTGATTGACGTCACATTGACTTCACGGAAGTCTGTCCCAGCTGGCCGGCAGCTACCATGCACCTTCCGTCGGACGAAAGGCGCTACGCGGGCAGGGCGTCCTTGACGCCCTCCGGATGTCCATTGGTGGGCAGACCGTCGTCGTCCAAGGGGAAATGGCAGGCCACGAATCCGCCGCCGGAGCACGGTTCCAGCCTCGGCTCCACGGCAGCACAGACATCCTGGGCAAAAGGGCAGCGGGTGCGGAACCGGCACCCTGAGGGCGGATCCAGCGGACTCGGAACATCACCGGGCAGGGTGATGGGCCGCTTGGCCACCCCAGTCTCCGGGTTGAGGCCGGGCACCGAGTCCAGCAGTGCACGCGTATAGGGATGGCGCGGCGTCTCATACATCCGATTCGAGGGGGCGATCTCGGCCAGTTGGCCGAGATAGAGCACGGCGACCCGGTCGCTGACCTGCTTCACCGTGGCGAGGTCGTGGGCAATGAAGAGGTAGGACAGCCCCAGTTCGACGCGGAGCTTCTCGAACAGGTTGATCACCTGAGCCTGGATGAGGACGTCCAGGGAAGAGATGGCCTCGTCGCAGATGATGACCGCCGGGTCCAGGGCGATCGCCCGGGCGATGGCGACTCGCTGAGCCTGTCCACCGGACAATTCCATGGGCCTGCGCCGCAGGTAGGTGTCCGGGTCCAGGCCAACGAGATCCAGAAGCTCCCGCACCTTCGCCCGGCGTTCCTGCCGATTCAGTGAGCGGTGGCTGTCCAGTGGCTCGGCCACCACGTCCTCGATCCGCCACCGCGGGTTCAGGGAGCTGAAGGGGTCCTGGTAGACCATCTGGAAATTGGCCCAGACCTTCTTCAGATCCTTGCGGTTGAGCCCGGTGAGGTCCTCGCCCCTGAACACCACGGATCCTGATTTCGGCCGGTCGACCTGTATCACGGCACGGGCCAAGGTGGACTTTCCCGAGCCGGTCTCCCCCACGATCCCGAGAGTCTCGCCGGGCATCAGGTCGAACGAGATGTCGGAGACGGCATGGACCACGCCTTCCTTCACTCCCCCGGGTCCACGGCTCTCAAACTCCTGGACGATGTTCCTGACGGACAGCAGTGGCTCACGGCTCTTCGAGCCAATGTCTTCGAGACAGTTCTCCGTGGTCATGAGCGAGGCTCCTCTTCCGGCTCCACTACACCGTGTTCTCCATCGATTCCCGACGCCGGCCCTTCAGTCAGCGCACCGGTCACCGGATGCCAGCACGCGTACCAGTGGCCGGCCTCGTGCTCCTGCAATGCCGGCGCCGTGACGCAGGTCTCGGTCGCCCGGACACATCGCGGCCGGAACGGGCAGCCTTCGATCCGCTGGGAAGGATCCGGCGGGTGCCCGCCGATGACGGTCAGGGCCGAGTGGGACGGCCGGGACACCTGGGGAATGGCTTCCAGGAGTGCGCGGGTATACGGCATCCTGACGTTGGCGAAGAGTTCCGAGGTCTCGGCCTGCTCCACCACTTGACCGGCATACATCACGAGCACTTCGTCGGCATAGCTGGCGGCCAGTCCCAGGTCGTGGCTGATCATGATGACCGCAGTCCCGAGCCGCTCGCGCAGGTCGACCAGCAGCTCCATGATCTGGGCCTGGGTGGTCACGTCCAAGGCCGTGGTCGCCTCGTCCGCGATGAGCACTTTGGGATCAGAAGCCAGTGCGATGGCGATCATGACGCGCTGGCGCATGCCGCCGGACAGCTGGTGGGGATACTGATGGAATCTCTTCTCGGGGGCGGGCAGCCTGACGAGTTTGAGAAGCTCGATGGCCCTCGCCGCTGCGTCCTTGCGGCCGATCGGTCGATGAGTCCGGACCGATTCCACGATCTGCGCACCCACCGACATGGTCGGGTTCAGCGAGCGCGCCGGGTCCTGGAAGACCATGGAGATCTCCTGACCCCGTACCAACCTCATCTTCCGGTCACTCAGGCCCACCAGTTCCCTGCCGTCGAGGTCCGCGGACCCAGAGACTTTGGCGCTGGGCGGCAACAGGCCCATCAGAGCGCGAACGGTGACGGACTTGCCGGAGCCCGATTCGCCGATGATGGCCAGCATCTGCCCGGGCCGGACGTCGAAGGAAACGCCCTTGGCGGCCCGGATGCGCTTGCCGGCCCGCGTGAACGTGACGTGGAGGTCCCTGACGCTGAGGATCGGCTTGTCTCCGTTCCCGCCAGTGGTGGCCGGCTCTGGTGTGATGGTCATGGTCGTGCTCATCGCCCACTCATCTCGTCGCGGATGTTCTCACCCAACAGGTTGAAGGACAGTACCGTGGCCAGCAGGGCCAGGCTGGGCCACAACACCAGCAGCGGTGTGGCGGACATCGATTGCTGGCCCTCGAAGATCATGTTTCCCCAGCTCGGTGCGGGCGGTGGGATGCCCAGGCCGAGGAAGCTCAGGGCACCCTCCGTCACGATCACGATCCCCATGCCGAGCATGGCGAAGTTCAGCATCTGCGGGCTGATGTTCGGCGCTACATGCCGCAGCAGGATGCGCCAGGCAGGGCTGCCGCTGAGCTCGGCGGCCTGGAGGTACGGCATGGTCATCACCCTCAGCGTGGCCGAGCGGGCCACTCGGGCCACGGCCGGGATGCTGAAGGCGGACAGCGCCAGGATGGTGTTCGGGATACTCGGGCCCAGGGCCTGGGCGATGAAGATGGTGAGGACCAGGGAGGGGAAGGCGATGAACACGTCCAGGACCCGCATGATGAGGTTGTCCACCCGGCCGCCGACATAGCCGGACAAGGCGCCGATGCCCCCACCGACGGCGAGGCCGATGAGGTTGACCGAGATGGCCACGATCAGCGACGACTGGCCACCGTGCAGCAGCCGGGCCAGGACGTCGTTGCCGTTGATGTCCGTGCCCAGCAGGTGACCGGGGCTGCCCGGCGGCAGGGCGCTTTCCAGGATGCTGCCGCCGACCGGGGCCGGAACGGGAAACACGTACGGGGCCACGAAGCAGGCCAGCAGCAGCAGGCTGACGAAGGCCACCGGCAGGCCGACCACCAGGCGTTGGCGCAGGCGGCCCCAGCGCAGGTCGGAATCGTCGTGAACATCGGGCAACGCGGCGAGGACCGCGGGGGCTTCAGTGACTGCCATAACGGATCCTTGGGTCGAGGACGGCATACATCAGGTCGACGACGAGGTTGGCGAGCACGGCCACGGCCGCGAAGATGAACACGCACATCTGCACCACGGCCACGTCCTGGGACATGGCGCCCTCCAGCATCATCATGCCCATCCCGGGCATCGCGAAGATCTGTTCGATGATGACCGTGCCACCCACCAGGGTGCCGATGTTCAGGCCCACGATGGTCAGCAACCCGAAGGAGGAATTGCGGAAGGCATGGAGCCAGAGGACCAACCCGGGGCGGACGCCCTTGGACCGAGCCGTGTCCACGTAGTCGGCGGAGTTCATCTGCTCGACGAGGTCGCCGCGCAGGAAACGGGTATAGAAGGCTGCCAGGGGGACGGCCAGGGCCAGGACCGGCATGGCGACCGATCTCAGGTTGGGTACCAGCCCGTCCTCCAGGGGGACGAACCCGATGGCGGGCAGCATCTGGAGCGTGATGGCGAAGACCAGGACGAGCAGCATGGCCAGCACGAAGTTCGGAATGGCCAACATAGTCATGGCGACCACCATGGTGGCCCGGTCGAACAGCCCGCCGGGCTTGCGTGCGGCCATCAGGGCCACCGGGATCGCGATCCCGAGGGAGACCACGAAGGCGAGGACGACCAGTTCCAGGGTGACGGGGGCGCGATCGGCGATCATGTCCGCCACTGACTGGCCGCTGACGGACGATTGGCCGAGGTCCCCGCGGAAGAGGCCGAAGAGCCAGCCGAAATATCGCTCCGGGGCGGGCCGGTCCAGGCCCATCCGCTGGCGGACGGCTTCGACCTGCTCCTCGGAGGCATCCATGCCGGCCTGGTTGCGCGCCGGGTCCCCGGGCATCATCTCCAGCAGCACGAAGACCAGGACGCTGATGGCCAGCAGCAGCGGAATGGTCATCAGCAGGCGGCGGCCGAACAGCCTCAGCAGGGGCGAGCCGCTGCTGGTGCCCTGGGTGGCCCTGCGCCTGTGCCCGCCGGGCGGATCGCCCCCCTCCGGTCGGGCCGCGCGCGAGTGGATCGCGGTGTCAGTCACTGTTCAACCCACACGCGCTCGTAGATGACCCCGGGATTGACCGCCAGGGCAGGAATCGGGGTGGTGAGCCCGGGGCCGTGGACGCCCTTGCGGACCACCTGGGCCGGGGAGAAGGCGATGCCGAAGGGACCGTAGGCCTCGTCGGAGATCATCTTCGCGGCCTGCTGGTAGAGCTGTTCACGTTCCTGTTCGTCCACCGTTCCGGCGGCGTCCTGGATGACCTGGTCCAGGTCGGTCTGCAACCCACCTGCCAGGGCGTCGGCCGCGGTGCTGGCTCCCTCCGGCAAGGGGGTCCCGCTGTACGTGGAGGTGGAGCCGAAGCGGACGGCCACGCCGATGCCGGCGGCCGGGTCCCATGCGCCGGCGGTCTGGAGCATGGACTCCCACTCCCCGGTGCCGAATTTGGTGATGACGTCACCGAGAGGTTTGGAGTCGATCGTGACGTCGATCCCGGCGTCCTGCCATTGGGTCTGTAGCGCGGTCGTGACCTGGCGGGCGGTCACGATGTCCGTGGTGCCCAGCTCGACCGTGAGTCCGCCGATCTCCTCGACCAGCTTCCGGGCCTTCTCCGGATCGTAGGTGCGGTATCCCTCGACCTCCGGCTCATGGAACAGGCCGCCGGAAGCGGTGAAGGACTGCGACATGTCACCCTGACCGCCGAAGAGTCCCTCGTTGATGGCCTCGAAGTCCGTGGCGTAGTAGATCGCCTCCCGCGCCTTCTTGTCATCGAACGGCGCCTTGCGCGTGTTCAGCTGGATCACGTACGGAGAGGTGGGCGCCCCCAGTGTGGTGGTGACCTGGGGATTGGATTGGGCCTGTTCGATCAGAGTCAGGGAGCTCAGGCCCTCGATCGCATCCCCCTGGCCGGCCTGCAACGTCTGGTACATCACCTGGTCTCCGGCCACGGACTGGAAGGACAGCTCGTCCAGGTACGGCAGGCCGTCCTTGAAGTAGTCCTCGTTCTTGTCCAGGTCCAGACGCTCACTGATGCGGTTGGCTTCCACCGTGAACGGACCTGCCGCCACGGGGGCCTGACTGAACTCCTGGGCACCCATCTCCTGATACGCCGTGGGCGAGGCGATCAGATTCAGATTGTTGTAGGGCATGGCGTTCACGAGGGCACCGTTCGCCGTGGCCAGGTGGATCTCCAGCGTCACGTCATCCACGGCACGGATGGCTCCCAGACGCTGCTCGATCAACTCCTGGTCTACGTCATCGGGCAGGGCCGCGTAGAGGTCGTCCAGGAACTGCTGGTCCAGTTCCGGCATCGGCAGGTCATGGGCCAGGTCCAGTTGCGGGGCTCCCGTGCTCCCCGAGCTGAGGTTGCGGATCCAGTTCCACAGGACGGCCTCGGCGTCCATGGGCGTCCCATCCGAGAAGGTGATGCCCTCCCGGAGCTTCACGGTCAGGGTCAGCCCGTCCTCCGAGAACTCGAAGCTCTCGGCCTGATGGGGAACGATCTCCGCGTTCTCGCCGTTCTCATCGGCCTCCAGCGTGAACAGCCCACCGAAGATCGCCGAGTTCAGCGACTGGTTCGCCCCCACCGAGTTGGAGGTCGCCGGGTCCAGCCCGGTGTCCCAGCCGCCGGAGTACCCGGCGTCCAGGAGCACCGTCAGGTCCCCGCCGGACTGTGGCTCACCCACCGCGGCCTCCCCGTTGTCCGAGACGTTGGTGCCAGCATCTCCGGCTCCGCAGCCGGCGAGGACGAGGCCCAGGCTGGCCGCCAGGGCAACGGTTCCCAGGAACCCGCGGCGCGGGGCTTTCTGGCGTGGTGTACAGCTCATGACGACTCCCCAGAATGGTGGACGACGGGTCCGGGATGTGATCTACCGCACATCTCGCTTACGAGAAGTCTGGCCCAGTCAGGGAGCCGCTCACAGATGATTTCCATCGGGTGAAAGCCAGTCGGAAGCCGTCAGGTCAAGTGGCCGGTCGGGCCTCTCCCAGCCAGCGCAAGGCGTTGCGTGAGCTGATGTCCTCCCACTGATCCGCGGGCAGGTCCATGTCACGCAGGGTCTTGGCCACCGGGTCCTCACGGAGCATCGCGGGGAAGTCCGACCCCACCAATAGCCGGTCAGCTCCGAGCAGGTCGATGAGATAACGGAGGGTCCGGTGGTCGAAGACCATCGAGTCGTAGTAGAACCGCCGCGCGATCTCCAGAGGCGAGGGGCCGTCGTCGTGCATCACGGCCCGGTCCAGGTCCACCGGACCCTCGTTCCAGGCGCCGCCCCAGAAGTAGTTGGCCCGCGGCAGCATCATGGCGAAGCCGCCGGCGGCATGGCTGAAGGAGATGCGCAGGTCCGGGCAGGCGGCGGCCGTGCCGCCCAGCACCATGGAACCGGCCGCGAACATGCCCTCCACCCCGACGACGTAGGTCCCCATGGCGGACTTCGGGAGTCGGTTCATGGGTGAGGGCATGGCGTGAACGAACACGGACAGGCCGATCCGTTCGGCCTCTTGGAAGAAGCCCAGGAACTTCTCGTGGCCGATCGAGTCGCCCATGATGTTCGAGGCGATCTCGACGCCGGCCAGGCCCGCCTCCTTGATCGCGGCCAGTTCGCCGGTGGCGGCGTCCGGGTCCTGCAGCGGCACCATCCCGAGACCGGTCAATCGGTCCGGGTCATGGCCACACAGTTCCGCGGTGAAGTGATTGACGTGCTGGGCCAGGGCCAGGCCATCGGCGGGCAGGAGGTCGTACTTCAGCAGCGGCGGCATGGGACTGACCACCTCCCGGTCCACACCCGAGGCATCCTGAGCCTCGAGTCGCCGTTCGGCGGCGAAGAACACATCCTTGGCCCGGAACCGCATCTCGCCGAAGGCGAGGGTGCGGTCCGTGGAACCCGTCACCGCCTCCATCGACGGGAAGCAGGACGGGGCATCCTCGGGGTAGCCGTCTGGCAGCACGTGGGCGTGGGCGTCAATGATCATGGTGTGTCCTTCTCCCGTTCGGGGATGACTCAGTGGCTTGCGGTCAAAAGGTGCGGTGCCACCCCTGGGTCAGAGATCCGCCCGAGGTGGGGTTGGACGGTGACGTGGATGGCGCTCTTGTCCTCGCGGTCTCCGGCGAGGGTCTCGATGGCCTCGGCGACCTGTTCCAGGCCGAAGGTGTGGGTGTGCAGCCGCTCCAGCGGGAAGCGTCCGGATTCCAGCAGGGCGATGGCCTTCTCGTTGGCGGCCGCGTCCACGCCGTAGGCGCCACGGACCGTGAGACCCCGGTTGATCAGCAGGTCCGTGCTGAGGGGGATTTCGCGCCCGCCCTTCAGACCGGCCAGCACCACGCGGCCACCATGGCGGACCACCTTCAGGGCATCCGTGACCGGTCCCGCCGCCATGGGCGTCAGGTCCAGCGAGACATCCGCCATCCGGCCCCCGGTGATCTCCGTGACGGCCTCGACGATGTCCCGTCCGTCCGGACCGTCCACCACCACGGTGTGGTCCGCTCCGAGTTCCTCGGCGACCGCCAGCTTGTGCCGGTCGGACTCCAGCCCGGTGATGATGACGGTGCGGGCGCCGGCGGCCTTGGCCGCCATCACGGCGGCCAACCCCCGCTGTCCGGCCCCGAGGACCACCAGGGTGTCCCCCAGGCCGACCTCGCCCAGGTCCACCGCCCACCGGACCCCTGCTCCCAGGGGGTTGTACATGGCGGCGATGTCGATCGGCAGGGACTTGTCGATCTTGTGCATCACCGCGTTGGGCGCGAGGTACAGGTACTCGGCGAAGCCGCCGTAGAGGGACGGCTCCACGTCCACCGGGGTGACGCCATGGCCGTTCTGCTTGTGGCGGCAGGCCTGGTAGCGGCCCATGAGGCAGTCGGCACAGGACCGGCAGGGCACGATCACCTCGAGGGCCACGCGGTCACCCACCTGGACGCCCCACCGCTCGGCGGCGCGCTCGCCGAGTTCCTCGATGATGCCCAGCGGCTCATGCCCCGGGATGAAGGGTGGCCTGGACCGGCCCTGGAGATGGCCGCGGAAGATCTCCACGTCCGAACCGCAGATGCCGTTGGCCTCGACCCTCAGCAGTCCATCGTCGGGGCCGATCACCGGGCGCGGGAACTCTCGGATCTCCAGGGTGCTGGGACCGGTCTGGACCACGGCCCTCACGGTGTCCGGCAGGTGGTCATGCAAACGCTGTGTCATCGTCGGTCTCTCCTTAGCGGGCCACGGTGGCCACGGGCGGGGCGGCGGGGCCGCTGCGCCCGAAGGGGCCGCCGTCCACCGCCAGGATCTGGCCGGTGATCCACCGGGCTTCGTCGCTGAGCAGGAAGGCGGCGGCGTGGGCGATGTCCCAGGCGCTGCCCTCCTTCTTCAGGGTGGTGCTCTCCCGGCGTGCCTCACGGAAGCGCTCGTCCATATTGGCGGCGGCGAAGGAGCCCCAGATGGCACCCACTTCGATGCAGTTCACGCGGATGCCCTGCGGACCGAGGGTGGAGGCCGCTCCCACGCTGAAGTTCTCCAACCCGGCCTTGGCCACGCAGTACGGCATCCCGGGCCCGCGCGCACTCACGCCCACGGAGGAGATGTTGAGGATGGCGCTGCCCGGGGGCAGATGGGGCACCGCGTGGCGGGTGACGGACCAGGCGGAGGTGAAGTTGATGTTCATCAGTTCGTCGAGCCGCTCGGGGGTGACCTCGAAGATCCCCGCCCGGTCCCCGCTCGCCACGTTGTTCACCAGGGTGTCCAACCCGCCGAGGAGTCCGGCGGCCTCCGTCACGGCGCGTTCGCACGCGGCGTCGGTGGTCACGTCCGCGGTCAGGGCGTGGGCCGTGCCACCCTCGGCCGTGATCCGGTCGACGGTGCGCTGGGCCGCCTCGTCGCTGCGGTCCAGCACCACCACGGACGCGCCGCGGGCCGCCAGGAGCCGGGCGATGCCGTACCCGACTCCGGGCAGGTCCCCGTTCTGCCCGGCCCCCGTGATGAGGGCCCGGCGCCCGGCCATCCGGGCGGTCCCCTGGGCGGCCAGCGGATCCTCCAGCGGTGTGCCGGTCAGGCGTTCCTCGACGTCAGTGCTGGTCATCGATCATCCTTCTGTGGTGACGTGTCGGTGGGTTGCGGTGTTCCGGTGGTGATGGCCACGGGCTTCCCGGACCAGTCGGCGAAGTAGCGCACCACCATGGAGATCCCCGCGTTGCGGGATCCTGCCACGGCCACGATCATGGAGGCCGGGTCCGCGATGGTGCGTTGGAACCGGTCCGGGTCCGTGGCGTCCCCGTTGTCCCCATTGGCCCCGGGGAACCGGACCCCGTTCTCGTTGGCCCGGTCCTTGCCCACGGAGGCCAGCTGTCCCGTGGTGCGTCCGGAGTGCTCGGCGAGCCACGCCGCCACATCGGCACGGGAGAACCCGGCCTGGGCCAGCTGGTTGGCGTGCTCGGGGCACAGCACCACTCCGGCCCCGGCATTCCTGAAGATCCACGGCCCGGAACGGCCGATGGTGTCGGCGAAGTCGGCGAGCAACTGCTCCGGATCGGAGGTGTGCCGGTTGTCCACGAACTCGCTGGTGCGCAACAACGTGGACGTCACGGCGTTGCCGCTGACCCCGAGGTCTTCCGCGAGGGGGGCCCACGGGCTTTCCTCCTCGTTCTCCGCGAGGCAGATGGACCACCGCCCGGGCAGGCCCTGCGTGGCCTGCTCGAGCTCGTGCGGGCGGATCCCATAGGCGTTGCGGACGGTGAGACCGATGGCCCGGGCCACGGTGGCGTTGGCCCGGAAACCGGGGCCGAACACCCCTCCGGTGCTGTTGAATCCGAGTTCCTGGCGCAGCGGCCCGTTGACGATGATCAACGGGGCCGGTCCACTCGTGGACTGCCAGCCGCCACCTCCGGTGGTCCGCTCCTGGGCGAGCGCCTCCCAGGCGGCCAGGACCACCGGGAAGTACTCCGGCCGGCATCCGGCCATGGCCGCGTTGATGGCCAGCAGTTCGACCGTCACGGTGCGGTCGACCTGCTTCAGGTGGCTGAGCACCTCCCCCGCGGGGCGGCCAGCGGCCGCGAGGAAGCGGTCCACGAGGTCCTGGGTGGCCGGAACCACGGGCAGCCCGTCCGTCCAGCCCTGCTCATAGGCATGCTCGATGGCACTCTGGGCGGCGGCAGGGTCCAGGGACTGAGCGTGCTGCTCGTGCTGAAGGGACGCTGCGGTCATGCTCGACCCTCCTGGTCCGGATCCGTCAGGGTGGACAGGATCTCCGGCAGCAGCAGGCGAGCGCGTTCACGCACCTGTTCCTCGGTCAGCACGGCCATCGGGTGCTCGGTCCGGATCCACTCATAGTCCGGGGCGCCCTGCACGCCGGCCATGGTGCGGCCGGTGATGTCGAAGGCATCGGTGAGGACCACGGCGGCCGGCAGGCCGGCCCGCTCGAAGTTGATCCCGTCCGCCACGGCGGCGGCACTGCAGGAACCGCAGTCGCCGACCCCGGTGACGACCACGTCGCACGACTCCCGGTACCGGGAGACGATCTCCTCGTCCACGGGGATGGAGAAGTTCTTCTTGGTCTCCACGATGCCGACGGACGCGGCGCCGTGCTCCTCCACGAGGAGCTCCCCCACCACGGTCAGGAACAGCAGGGCGTTGTGCTTCGTGTTGTCCAGCAGCCCGATCCGGGCCCCGGCCAACGACGCCGGCCGGGGCGCCAGCTCCGGAGTCGGACGGTCCTGCGGGTCGGCAGGGCCTGCGGCGGAACCCACGTGCTGGGACCCCCTGCCGGTGGGGTCGAGGATGGTCTGGGTCATGGACGCGCTCCTACTGCTCGTGGACGATGATGCCGCGGATGTTGCGGCCGGCCAGCAGATCCTCGTAGGCCGTGTTCACCTCGTCGAGGGTGTACTTCCGGGTGATGAGCTCCTCGAGCTTGAGGTCTCCGGTCCGGTACAGTCCCAGTAGCTTCGGGATGTCATACAACGGGTTGCAGTCACCGAACAGGGCCCCGCGGATCTGCCGCTGGTAGCTGATGAGCAGTCCGGCATGGATGGTCACGGCCTGCTCGTTCAGGTGGCCGACCGAGGTGATGGTGAGCTTGCCGCCCTTGCCGGTCATCGCGATGCCGGCATTGGCCATCTCCTGGGTGACGGCGTCCGCGGTGATGATGACCTTGTCGGCCAGCTGCCCCCAGGTGGTCTCCACCACGAAGTCATGGGCCTCCTGGGCCGTGGCGAACGCATGCGTGGCCCCGAACAGCTCGAGCGCGGACTCCCGCTTGAAGGCCACGGGATCCACGACGATCACGTTCTTGGCCCCGGCGTAGCGGGCCCCCTGAACCGCATTGGAGCCCACACCGCCGGCTCCGAAGATCACCACGGTGTCCCCCGCCCGGACCTCGGCCGCATAGACGGCGGACCCCCACCCCGTGGGGACGCCGCAGCCCACCAGGGCGCCGAGCTCGAACGGGATGTCATCCGGCAGCGGGACGGCCGCGTACTCGGAGAGCACCGTGTACTGGGAGAAGGTGCCCAGGGTGCAGAACCCGCCGACGTCTTCTCCGTCACTGTCGTGGAACCGGAAGGTGTCGTCCAGGAACATGCCCGTCCCGGCGTTGAGCCCCTTGACGCACATGTTCTGGTGCCCGGTCGAGCACGGTCGGCAGTAGCCGCACGCCGGGATGTAGGCACAGACCACGCGGTCGCCCGGCTTCACCCGGGTGACGCTCGGGCCGACCGACTCCACGATGCCGGCACCCTCGTGGCCACCCACGATCGGGAAGCGGACCGGGGCGTCCCCGGCGGTGATGTGGTGGTCCGAATGACACAGGCCGGAGGCGTGGAGCTTGACCCGGACCTCGTGCTCCTTCGGCGGGTCCAGCCGCAGGTCGGTGACCTGCCAGCCGTCATGGGGTCCTCGGGCGACGGCCGCCCGCGTGGTGAGGGTGGCACCGCCGGTGGTCACGCTGGTGGGCTGCTCGCTGGCCGCCGTGGGTGTGGTGATAGCCATGATGTCGGTCTGCCTTTCGTTCAGTGGGCCGCGGGCGTGGCGCCACGCATCGAGACGGTCTTGATCTGCGTCCAGTTGAGGACGGCATCGGCGCCCATGGTCCGGCCGAAGCCGCTGCTCTTGTAGCCGCCGAAGGGGCCGCCGATGACGCCCGCGCCCAGGGCGTTGTTGACCCCGACCTGACCGGCCTGCAGGGCACGGGACATCCGCACGGCAGTGCCCACGTCCTGGGTCCACACGGACGCGACCAGCCCGTAGTCCACACCGTTGGCCACCTCGATGGCCTCCTGCTCGCTGTCGACCGGAATGACGGAGAGCACCGGGCCGAAGATCTCCTCCTGGGCGATCGTCATGTCCGGGCTGACGTTGTCGAAGAGGGTCGGATTCACGAAGTAGCCGTCCCCATAGTCGCCACCCGAGGGAACATCTCCGCCGACCACCACGTCAGCACCTCCGGCCCGGCCGGCCTCGATGTACCCCATGACCCGCTCGTGCTGGCGGCCGTTGATCAGCGGGCCCATGTTCACCTGCTGGTGCCAGGGGCCCACAGTGACCTTCTGCATGGCCTCGGCCAACCGCTCGACCACTTCCTGATGGACGCTGCGATGCACCACCACGCGGGAGCCCGCGGCGCAGATCTGCCCGGTGTTCAGGGTGATACCGGTGGCGATCGCAGGTGCGGCCACGGCGAGGTCCGCATCCGGGAAGATCACCTGGGGTGACTTCCCGCCCAGTTCCAGGTGGAGGGGGATGAGGTTCCGGGCACAGGACTCCATGACGAGCGAGCCCGTGGCCGGTGAGCCGGTGAATCCCACGCGCCGGATGCCGGGATGCCTCGGGATGGCGGCACCGGCCTCGGATCCGAGACCGGTGACCACGTTGATCACCCCGGCCGGGATCCCGGCGTCCATGGCGAGCCGAGCCAAGGCCAGCGGGGCCAGGGGAGCATCCTCGGCCGGCTTGATGACGATGGTGTTGCCCGCGGCGATCGCCGCGGCGACCTCGTTGGTGAACATCGGTCCGGGGGCGTTCCACGGGATGATGGCTCCGACCACTCCGTAAGGTTCACGCAGGGTGAAGCCGAGGACGTCCGGCGAGTAGGTCGGCAGCGAGACGCCCTGGACCTTGTCCGCCTGTCCGGCGATGAAGCGGATCATCCCCGCCAGGGGCGAGGGACCCCAGTGGGGGCGGCCGACGTCGCGGGATTCCAGCTGGTCCAGGATCTGGGCGTTCTCCTCCACGAGGGAGGCCCAGCGCAACAGCAGCCCGGCACGGGCCGTGGCGTTCGTGTCACGCCAGCCCGGCAGGGCGCGCTCGGCGGCCTGGACGGCAGCGTCCACGTCCTCGGCGTTGCTCCGGGGCACCCGGCCGAGGAGGCCGCGATCGGCCGGGTTGATGACGTCGATGGTCTCGCCGGAGGCGGCGGGGAGCCATTCCCCGCCGATCAACTGGACGTTGTCTGCCAGCAGCGGGGTGTCGAGGGTGGCTTGGGGATCGATGACTGCGGTCATGGTGTTCTCTTCCGTCTCGGGCGCTGGCTCAGTGGTCGATGGTGATGATGCCGCGGATGTTCTTGCCGTCGAGCATGTCCTGGTAGCCCTCGTTCACCTGGGCCATGGAGTAGCGGTTGGTGATCAGCTCGTCGAGCTTGAGCTTGCCGTTCTGGTACATGCTGACCAGGCGGGGCACGTCATGCAGGGGGTTGCAGCCACCGAAGATGGCGCCCTGGATCCGGCGCTGGAAGCCGATCAGGGCACCCGGGTGCTCCTTGATGGACCCGTTGCCGACGGCGGTGATGGTCACCTGGCCGGATTTGCCGACGATGTTGATGGCGTCATGGATGACCTCGTCATGCAGGCTGCCGACCGTGATGATGGCGTGGTCGGCCAGTTCGCCCCAGGTGGCCTCGATGACGAAGTCCGTGGCCTCCTGCGCCGTGGCGAACACCTGGGTGGCCCCGAACTCGAGGGCCTTGTCCCGCTTGAACTCCACCGGGTCCACCACCACGACGCGATTGGCGCCGGACATGGCCGCGCCCTGGACGGCGTTCATGCCGACCCCGCCGGCGCCGAAGATGACCGCGGTCTGCCCCACCTGGACGCCGGCGGCGTGGACGGCGGACCCCCATCCCGTGGGGACACCGCAGCCCACCAGGCAGGCGACGTCGAAGGGGAGGTCCTTCGGGATCGGGATCACGGAGTACTCGGAGACCACCGTGTGCTGGGAGAAGGTCCCCAGCACGCAGAGGCCGCCGAAGTCCACGCCGTCCTGGTGGAAGCGGAAGGTGCCGTCCGGGAATTCGCCGGTGGCGGCGTTCTTCCCGGAATCACACAGGTTCTGGTGACCGGTGGAGCAGTAGCGGCAGGATCCACAGGCCGGGATGAAGGAGCACACCACGTGATCTCCCACCTGCACGCGGGTCACGCCCTCGCCCACCGCATCGATGATGCCGGCACCTTCATGCCCGCCCACCACGGGCATGCGCATGGCGGCATCCCCCTTCTGGATGTGGTCGTCCGAGTGGCACATTCCCGCGGCCATCATCTTGATGCGGACCTCGTTGGCCTTCGGCTCGTCGAGGTCGAGTTCGGTGACTTCCCAGGGCGTTCCGGGTTCGCGGCATACGACCGCACGAGTCTTCATGCTCAGGGGGACCCTTTCTGGCAGGTGGCGCCGAGGACGAGGCGCCGGCGGTGAGGTGGGCGCATCACCGGATTCAGATGCCGGTGGTGCAGCTGCCTCCACGGTGCTCCGTCCGCCGGCGCGCTGCCACGGGCTTTCCGCCGCATGGAAGGATTCACCGTGATCAGCATCACAATCACCGTCAGTGGAAGTCCGCCGAGGCTCCGTCTTCTACGGCGTGGAAACCCGGGTGCTCCCAGGGGCCAGTGGGGATTGACTACTGCATGACCGGACCATCACCGGTCGATGCCACCACCTGCCGGCTCCAGACCCGGCCTCCCCTCTCGAGAACCAGCAGAGAAGTAGGACGCACCGTGATGAACAAGTTCCGCACCGATCTCCACGAGCACCTGGATGCTGTCTGGGACGGTGCCTCGATCGCCGTCGGCGGCTTCGGCAGTTCCGGCCGTCCGGATGCCCTGCTCAACGCCCTGTCCGACCTCGGCAAGAAGGACCTGCACCTCTACGTCAACAACGTGGGCGACGACTTCACGGGCATCGGCCGGCTCGTCATGGAGGGCCGGGTCCGCCGACTGACCGGGTCCTTTCCCGTGCTGCCAGAGTTTTACGACGAGTACTTCGCGGGCCGCGTGGAGCTGGAGCTGATCCCGCAGGGCACCCTGGCGGAGCGCATGCGGGCCGGTGGCGCCGGGATCGCCGCCTTCTTCACGCCCTCCGGTGCGGAGACCATGCTCTCGGACGGGACGTTCCCGGCCTCCTATTCCGGGGGGACCCCGGGCGACCTGCTGCCAGCCAAGGAGGAACGGGTGTTCGACGGGCGTGCCCACGTCCTCGAGTACGGCATCAAGGCGGACTTCGGCCTCGTCAAGGCGCAGCAGGCCGATCCCAAGGGCAACCTCCGCTTCCACCTCTCCGCCCGGAACTTCAATCCGCTGGCAGCCATGTCCGGGCGGACGACCTTCGTGGAGGTCGAACGGCTGGTGGACACCGGGTCGCTGGACCCTGACGACATCCACCTCCCCGGGGTCTTCGTGGACCACGTGGTGATGACTGCAGCACCCATCCCGGCGGACCTGCCCCGGCGGGCCGCCTCGCTCCAGAAGGGCTGACCATGTCCATGACCAGAACCGAATCCCCCCGGGTCACCGGGCGCACGCGGGACGAGATCGCCCAGCGCCTGGCCGCGGACCTGGTGGACGGCTACACCGTCAACCTCGGGGTGGGCATCCCCCTGGCGGTGCCCCAGCACATCCCCGCGGACCGGGAGGTCTTCCTCCAGTCCGAGAACGGAATCCTGGGGCTCGGCCCGGCACCTGAGCCCGGCACCGAGGACCCGGACCTGACCAACGCCGGGAAGCAGCCGACCAGCATGATCCCCGGCGGGGCCATCGTGGACTCGGCCATGTCCTTCGCGATCATCCGCGGCGGCCACCTGGACGTGACCATCCTGGGAGCACTGCAGGTGTCCGAGGCCGGCGACCTGGCCAATTGGTACGTCCCGGGGCGCAACCCCGCCGTGGGCGGAGCCATGGACCTCGTGGCCGGCACCCCGCAGGTCTGGGTCTGCATGGAGCACGTGGACCGCAAGGGCCAGCCCAAGCTCGTGCCCGAGTGCACCTTCCCGCTGACCGGCCGGGGCGTCGTCACCCGCGTCTATACGGACCTGGCGGTCTTCCACGTGATGGACGGGGTGCTGACGCTCGTGGAGTGCGCGCCCGGTGTCACCCCCGAGGACGTCCGGTTGCGGACCGCGGCCCACTACGTCGAGGCGGCCCCAGCATGAGCACCGGGTCTGGGCAAGCCGCCAGTGCGCCGTCCCTGCAGCAGTGGCAGGACCTGGCCGCCATCGATGTCCACGTCCACGCCCACCGTTCGGTGAAGGACGACGCCGGCCCGGTCGAGTCCGGCGAACAGATGGGCGAGTACTTCGGGATCGGCACGATGCACGGGCACACGGTCCCCGCGCTCGCCGCCTACTACCGCGAGCGCCGGATGGCCGCCGTCGTCTTCACCGTGGACTCGATCTCCGCCACCGGCGACGAACCGGTACCGGGGAACCGCGAGATCGCCGAGCTGGCCGCCGAGCATGCGGACGTGCTGGTGCCGTTCGCCAGCATCGATCCGGCCCGGGGCGCGGCCGGCGTGAGGGAGGCACGGATCCTCGCCCGCGACTACGGCGTGCGAGGCTTCAAGTTCCATCCCGGTGTCCAGGGGTTCTACCCCGACGACCGGTCGGCCTATCCCCTGTACGAGGTCATCGAGGAGTTCGGCCTGATCTCGCTGTTCCACACGGGCCAGACCGGGGTGGGCGCCGGTTCACGCGGCGGGGGCGGGGTAAGGCTGAAGTACTCCCACCCGCTGGCCATTGACGACGTCGCGGCGGACTTCCCGGACATGGACATCATCATGGCCCACCCGTCCTTTCCGTGGCAGGACGAGGCACTCTCCATCGCCCTCCACAAGCCGCGCGTCTACATCGACCTCTCCGGCTGGTCACCCAAGTACTTCCCGCCGCAGCTGGTGCAGTACGCGGACACCCTGCTCAAGCACAAGGTGCTCTTCGGCTCGGACTTCCCGGTCATCACCCCGGAGCGGTGGATGGAGGCCTTCGAGAAGCTGCCGATCCGGGATTCGGTGCGTCCGCTGATCCTGCGGGAGAACGCCGCCCGGCTGCTGGGCCTGCCCGGCGCCGTCACCGAGTCCGGCTCCCCGTCCACCCCCTGAATCACCCGCCGGCACCTCCGGCACCATCGAGAGGAACTCCCCATGCACGAACTCACCGGTCGCGTTGCCGTCATCACCGGCGGCAGCAGCGGCATCGGCCGCGGCATCGCCCTCGCCTGCGCCCGTGCGGGCATGACCGTCTACGTCACCGGACGCAGCACGGATCACCTGGCCGAGACCCAGACCGAGTTCTCCGCTCGGGGGCTCGAGGTCGCCACCCTTCAGGTGGACGTGACCGACCTGGCCGCCATGCAGCAGGCGGCTCAGCGCATCGAGGCCGAACAGGGCCGCGTGGACCTGCTGGTCAACAATGCCGGGATCGGCCTGACCGGCGCCGTCTCTGATGCCACGCCCGCCGACTGGGACTGGCTGATCGACGTGAACATCAAGGGAGTGGCCCACGGCCTCCAGGCCTTCCTGCCGGCCCTCCGCCGGCACGGCCACGGCGGGCACATCGTGAACACCTCCTCCATGGCAGGGCTCATGCCGGTGGTGGCCGGCCTCTACTCGATGTCCAAGGCCGCGATCATCGCCCTCTCCGAGGCCCTGCACATCGAGTTGCTGGCCGAGGGCATCGGCGTCTCGGCCTATTGCCCCGGGCCCACTCATTCGAACATCGCCTCCTCGGTGGCCCAACGGCCGGCCGAGTACGGCGCCTCCGGCTACACCGCCCCCGGCCCGGAGGCCACCGCGTTCCAGCTGACACAGCCGTACATGAGTGCGGAGGAGGCCGGCGAGAGGGTCCTGGAGGGGGTCCGCCGTGGTGACATGTTCATCCTCACGCACCCCGAGTTCAAGGCCGGGGTGGTGCAACGCCACCGCGCGATCGAGGAGTCCTTCCCGGATGAGCCGCTGGACGAGGAGCGGAAGGCTGCCATCCCGTTCCTGCTGTCCTCACCCGTCTATGACGAGGCGAGCCGGCCTCCCGCCCCGGTCTTCGAACCCACGCGTTGACCTCAAGCACCGGCATCAGCCTCGGCTCCAGCACCGGAGGGCGGCTGACGCAGGGGGAAGGCGGTCATGCCACCGCCATCGATCGGGATGGCCTGTCCGGTGATGTAGCCAGCCCCTGGCGAGGCCAGGAAGGACACGACCTCGCCGATGTCCTGCGGCTGCCCGACCCGGCCGACCGGGATGTTCCGCCCGCGCTGGGCGAGAGTCGAGTCCACGTCGAGGTCCGCGGACGGGTCCAGGATGGCACGGCTGGTGGCCACCAGGCCCGGGCACACCGCATTGACGGTGATGCCCCACGGGCCGAGATCCATCGACAGGGCCCGCGTCATCCCGATCACGGCCGCCTTGGAGGCGGAGTAGGCCACGGAGAAGGGCGCGGCGGTCAGCCCGGCCATGGAGGAGATGCTGACGATCCGCCCATAGCGCGATGACCGCATCAGTGGCACGGCCGCGCGGCACATGGCGTAGGTGCCGCGCACGTTGACGTCGATCAGCAGGTCGAAGGCCTCATCTGGCACCTCCTCGATGTCCCGCCGGTCCTCCCCCTGCGGTGCGGCGGCGTTGTTGACCAGGATGTCGAGGCGTCCGAAGCGGTCCTGTACCGTCTCCATGATCCGGGCGACGTCGGCCCGCTGAGAGATGTCCCCCAGTGCGGTGACCACGTGGACGCCATCCCGCCGCAGGCGCTCTGCGAACTCATCCAGGCCACTGGGCGGGATCTGCCCGAGCTTCCGCTGGCGGTCGTTGGCGATGCCACGGGGCTCGCGGTCCGTGATGACGAGCGATGCGCCCCGGGAGGCCAGCGCCCCGGCGATCCCCTGCCCCATCCCGTCCGGCTTCCCACAGCCCGTGACCAGGGCCACCTGTCCGGACAGGGGCCGGTGTGAACCGCCCCCGCCTGCTGTGGCCTCATGCGTCTGCCCCGCGGGGCCCTGGTGCTCTCGCGTGTGATGCTCGTCTGTCATGGTCAGCGAATCTAGGTGCCCTGTCCCCGGCCCGCAGCCCGGATTCCCTCCCGTGGAAGACGGTCCGGGCCGGGGCATCGAGGGCTTCCACCCGGTGGAAGCCGGGAACTGTTCTGCCGGAGATGCCCCACCATAGTGAGGGACATCACACCCTGGGAGGAGTCCCTGCGATGCCCCCATCAACCGACGACCGTCCCGGCCTGCACGAGGCCCTCACCGCCGAGGACCATCGCACGGCCGCGGGCCGCGTCCTGTCCGTTCTGGACGTCTTCGACCAGGACCACCTGGAACTGACCTTGAGCGAGATCAGCCGCCGCGCGGACCTGACCTTGAGCACGGCGCATCGACTCGTCGGCGAACTGCGGGACTGGGGTGCTCTCGAGCGGACCGCGGAGGGACGGTACGCCGTCGGACTCCGGGTGCTGGAACTGGGCAGCCTCGAGCCGCAGATGCTGCAGCTGCGGGACGTGGCCCCGGCGTACCTCGCAGACCTGCAGTCTGCGGTCCAGGCCAATGTGCATCTCTCCGTCCGAGACGGACACGATGTGGTGTACGTGGAGTCACTGCAACGGCACTCCGGGGCTCACGTGCTCAGCCGGCTCGGAGGGCGTTGGCCCCTGCACACCACCGCCACGGGTATGGTCCTGTTGGCTGCTGCGCCAGCGCCTGTCCGCCAGGACGTGCTGGCCAGCCCGCTGAAGCGCTACACGGACCACACCATCACCGATCCGGACACCTTGCGCCGGATGCTGGCGGAGGTGCACCGCACCGGTGTGGCCGTATTGACGGAGACGATCACCCTCGGCACATTCGCCGTAGGGGTGCCGGTCCGCGGGCCCAGCGAGCGGGTGGTGGCTGCCCTCAGTGTCACGTTGAAGATCAACGGATCACGGACCGTGCACCAGGTCCTGCCTGCGCTGAACGCCACGGCACGCGCGCTATCCCGAGCCCTGGGCGCGGCCACCCCAGGGGCCTCGCCTTCGGGGACCCTCCGATCCTCGGTCCGGCCCTTCGCGGTCTGAGCGCACCCGCCGAAGCCCCTGGTCGACGTAGACCATACCTATCCCTATAGTGGATCCATCCTTAGACTGATGTGACCCAGATCACGCCAAAGGAGTCGTCTTGGCATCTCCGTCCAAACCCACCGCCGCTGGCCGCGTCTTGGCCATCCTGGACACCTTCACCGACCGGCACGACAGCCAGACCCTGAGTTCGATCGCACGTCGGTCAGGATTGACCCTCCCCACCACCCATCGACTGGTCGGCGAACTGACCGCATGGGGAGCCCTCCACCGCCAGCCTGACGGTGAGTACACCATCGGTCTCAAGGTCCTGGAACTCGGCTCACTCGCCGGGCACCGCCTGCGCCTGAAGCAGCTGGCCCACCCCTATCTCCACGGCCTGCACCACGCGACCAACACCAACATCCACCTCTCGGTGTCCGTGCAGCAGGACGTGCTCTACCTGGAGTCGATGCTGGCACCGGGCGGAGCCCCGGTCACCAGCCGCTTCGGCGGGCGCTGGCCCATGCACGCCACGGCCACCGGCCGTGTTCTGCTGGCGGCCCTCTCCCCCGAGGAACTCGACGACCTGCTGCGCCAGCCACTCGCAGCCTATTCACCTCACACCGATACGGACCCGAACCGGCTGCGGCAGCTGCTGGCCGAGGTGCGTCAGCGCGGCGTCGCTGTTGCCTATGACCAGATCGCCCTCGGGGTGATAGCCTTGGCCGCCCCGATTGTCGGACCGCACGGCCACCCCGTAGCCTCTGTCGGCATCACGGCACCGAAGGACCGCTTCACCCCGCACCAGCTCATCCCCCCGCTGGTCTCCACCGCACAGAAGATCTCCCGCGCCCTCAACGGGCCCGAGGAAGCACTGCCCGAAGACAGCCTGCGCACGGCCTGATCCACACCAGCATCGAGGCCGTGCCTCCGTCGATGGTTCGATGGAGGCACGGCCTCGGTGTTGCCGGTGGTTGCCGGGTCTGACGGGTCTGACGGGTCTGACGGGTCTGACGGGTCTGACGGGTCGGAACCTACACCGGCCCGAACCCGTTCAGCACCGGTTCAGCTCAGACCTGGCCAGCCTTGCGCCAGGAGCCCTCGTAGTTGTCCCGCACCTCGGAGGAGTACGGCACCGGGGAGACGGTCACGTTGACCTCGATCTGGCGGTGACGCTCCACCGTGGTCTTGCCGGAGCCGCCGTCGGGCTCGCCCCAGACAACCTTCAGCCGGTCCCCCACCTGCACGGACGGGTCGACGACGGCCAGGGAGAGCGCGGTGCGCTCGTTCGCCGAGTAGCCGGTGAACATGGACAGGCCCACGACCTTGCCGGAGTCGTCCACCACGGAGTCGAAGTTCGAGGAGCCGTAGTTGGCGTTGGGCAGGTCGAAGAACTTGTAGCCGATCTCGCCCTTGCCGTACATCGAGGCATGGATGGTGGCCATGTCCTGGTCATCCCAGGCGAGGGTGACCTTGTGTCGCTGCGTGGAGGCGTCGACCTTCTCGAGTGCCTCGCGGCCGATGAAGTCGTGGTCGAATTTGATGAAGTTGCCGTAGCCCAGCTCCCACGGGGTCGTGTAGTAGTCCTCGATGTTCTCTGAGACGAAGGAGCCGGCGATGGCGTTGTTGGCCTCGTAGGAGTCGGCGCCGAGCCAGGCCCGGTAGTCCGCGAGCATGCCGTCGCCGGAGTAGATGGCCGGCAGCGGGGACGGGATCCAGCCGGATTCCAGGGTGTTCGAGGAGTAGGCGCGGGCTCCGACGGCGGCGAGGCCGAACTCGGCGCCGGCCTCCATGATGGCCTCGCGGACCCTGTCGTAGTCCTGGTAGTCGCCCCACAGCTCCAGGCCCGGCGCGCCGGCCATGCCGTGCCGCAGGGTCCGCACCCGGGTGCCGGCCACGTTCATGGTGTCCATGTGGAAGAACTTCAACTGCTCCACCGGGCCACCGTTGACCTTCTCGATGACATCCCAGGCCTTGGGGCCCTGGATCTGCAGGCGCCAGTATTCCCGGGACACCGCCTTGCCCATGGGGCGCGAGGGCGAGCGCCGGTCCTCGATCAGCTCGACGTCATAGCCGCCGGTCTCGGCGTGGAACTTCAGCCAGTTGGTGGCGGGGGCGCGGCCCACGTAGGTGTACTGGTCCTGGTCCTCGTGGAACAGGATGCCGTCTCCGATGACATGGCCGGCCGGGGTGACCGGGACGTACTGCTTGGCGCGGTTGACGGGGAAGTTCTCCAGCGAGTTGATCGCGGTGTAGGAGATGAGCTTCTTGGCGTCCGGGCCCTTGATGATCAGGTTGTCCATGTGGTGGGTCTGGTCGAACATGACGGCGGTCTCCCGCCAGGCGATGACCTCGTCCCGCCAGTTGGTGAACTCGGGGGCCACCACCGGGTAGACATAGGCGCCCACCTTCGAGTTCCGCATCATCTCCACGGGATTGCCCGCGGCCTCCATGGCCTGCTGCAGCGACTTCTGGTCTGTCATGACTGATCTCCTGAACGAGGGGTGACAACTGCCGTATACCTATGAGCATAGGTATCACACTGTGATCCAGGCAACACCCTGCGGCAAGTTTTCTGAAAACCTCCGCCGCAGGCTGGGAAACACGGACGTCTACACGAAGGCACTGTGGCCGGTGATGGCCCGGCCCACGATGAGGGTGTTGATCTGATCGGTGCCCTCGAAGGTGTAGAGGGACTCCGCGTCGGCGTGGAACCGCGCGACCCGGTGCTCCAGCAGGATGCCGTTGCCCCCCAGCAGCTCCCGGCCGAGGGCCGCGCTCTGGCGCATGTGGCGGCAGACCCACGTCTTGGCCAGCGCGGCCTGCTCGCCGCTGACACCACCGGCATCCGCGAACTGGGACAGCCGGACCGCGAGGGCGAGGGACGCGTTGGCGTTGCCCAGCATGGTCACGAGGTGGTCCTGGACGAGCTGGAAGGACGCGATCGGCCGCCCGAATTGCTCGCGCCGCCGGGTGTACTCGAGCACGGCTTCATACAGGCCGATCTGGAGCCCGGTGGCATTCCAGACCACGTCCGGCCGCAGCGTCTCGAAGGTGCGGTTCAGGTCCGCGAAGGAATTGATCCGCTGGAGTCGATGACTCTCCGGGACCCGCACCCCGTCCAGGCGGATATCGGCGTTGTGGACCATGCGCAGGGAGGTCTTGCCCTGGATCTTGGTGATCTCCAGGCCCGGGTCGTCGGTACGGGCCAGGAAGACCTTGACCTGGCCGTCGTCGGCGTCCTTGGCGGCGATCGCCGCGTACTCGGAGAAGGCGGCGTTGCCGATCCAGCGTTTCGCCCCGTGCAGGATCCAGCCGTCCCCCTCCCGCCGGGCCACGGTCTGGACGCCGCGGGCGATGTCCGAGCCGTGGTCGGGCTCGGTCAGCGCGAAGCAGCCGGTCATCCTGAAGGACGCCATGTCCGCACCCCATTGCGCCAGCTGCTCGTCGCTGCCGCCGGCGTGGACCACCGTGCGGAACATGCCGGCCTGGCCGCCGAAGAGGATCGCCAGAGAGCCGTCCACGCGGGAGAACTCCAGGTTCCGGAAGCCGATGAACAGGGACCGGACCGTCTCTCCGGCGTCGCGCAGGTCCGCGGGTTCCACCAGGTCGAGCCCGGCCAGGCCGTCGCGGAGGAACAACGGCGTCTCGCCGCGCTCCCAATACTCGGCCAGGACGGGCTCGGCCTCCTCCGCCAGGTAGTGGCGCAGGCGGGTCAGGACGGCCTGCTCGGCACCCGTGAGCAGGTCCGAGTAGCCGTAGAAGTCGGCGCCGCCGATGAAGGGCACGGGTCCACCGGAACGGGTGTTCTCTACGTCTTTCACTGCACATCCTCACGGATCGAGGCCTTCAGGCGGCTCAGGTTCAGCTTCCCCGTGGGCCCGCGGTCGAGCGAGTCGCGCAGCACCAGGGTGCGCGGCTTCTTGTAGCCGGCCACCCGCCCGGCCAGGTGCTCCATCAGGTCCCGCTCCGTCACGTCCGCGTCCGGCTCCAGGGCCACGGCGGCCGCCACCGCCTCACCCCAGCGGGGGTCGGGGACACCGAACACCACGGCGTCCGCCACGGCCGGATGCTCCAGCAGCGCCTCCTCGACCTCCCCGGGGAAGACCTTCTCCCCGCCGGTGTTCACCACGGAGCTGCCCCGCCCGAGCAGGTCGATATACCCGTCCTCCCCCACCCGCACATAGTCCCCGGGGGAACAGTGGCGGACACCGTTGATGACGGGGTAGGTCGCCGCGGAGGTGACGGGGTCATGGAGGTAGCCCACGGGCAGCGCACCGCGGTAGGCCAGGACGCCGATCGCCCCGGGTTCGTGCTGGACCTCCCGTTGGGCATCGTCCAGGACCACGGCATCCTCGCTCAGCCGGAATCTCGCCGGCAGGTCCTCGGCCCGGGTGGTGGTGGCCACCGCGTAGGGGCCGCCCTCGGTCGAGGCGAGGATGTCCACGATCGCCACCCGGCCCAGGGCATGGATGCGGCGCTTGGTGTCATCGCTGAATCGCATGCCCGAGCTGATCACCGAGGTCAGGCTGGACCCCCGGCCGCCGAGTTCCGCCTCCAACGCGTCAAGGAGGGGCAGCGCCACCGCGTCGCCGGCGACGATCAGCCGGGTCACTCCCGCGCTCTCGATCAGCCGGGCCACATCCCCGGCCCGGAAGCTGGGATCCGGGTTGATCACCACGGTGCCGCCGAGCGCGAGCGTGTTCATGGCGCTGAACAGGGCCGTCGCGTGGATGAAGGGCGCCAGGGGCAGGGTCCGGATGGGCGCCAGGTCGTCTTCGACGGCGATCCCCACCGCAGCGTTGAGGTCGGCCGGGACGTCCCGGCCGACGGGACCGTAGATCGAGGACTGCTGGATATGCAGCAGGTCCCCGATCCTCCACACCACCGCCTTCGGTGTGCCGGTGGTCCCGCCCGTGAAGATGTACAGCTCCGCCTCCCGGCCGGGCTCGAACCGCCGCGGGGCAGTGCTGCGGCCCGGGCCCGGCGCCGCCAGCTCCTCGAAACGGACGCGGACGACGCCGGCCCGCTCCCGGCCGACTGGTCCCTCGGGTTCACCGGTGTCGCCGACCTCGATGAGCAGCTCCGGCCGGCCGGCGGTTCCCGCCAGCCGGTCCAAAGCGTCCTCCACCGCTGCCCGGGCGCCGCTGGCAAGGACGAGGGCCACTGGCTCGGCGACGGTGAGGAGCCCGGCGAGCTCGGCCCCGAGGTAGCGGTAATTGATCGAGACGGGGATCGCCTCCAGCTTGAGGCAGGCGTAAAACAGCACGAGATACTCAGCGGTGTTGTGGAGGAAGAACGCCACCCGTGAACCAGGGCCCACGCCGCGCTCCGCCAGGTCCTCGGCCACCGAAGCCGCGGCGGCGTCGAACTCGCCGTAGGTGTAGTGCCCACCGGCAGATCGAACCGCCCATCGGTCGGGGGCGCGCCGGGCGATCTCGCGCCACAGGACCGCATAGTTCTCGTACATGGGCAGGCCTCCGTCTGCTGTGGATCACCTTCAGTTTCAGGTAACCTGAAACGAACGTCAAGGGTCACGCCCATCGGCCGCACCCGTTCCCGCACGACCCTGGGAGGCACCATGCCGAGTCAGGATCCCGAGGCCGCACCAGACCTCGTCATCGACGGCTGGCTCATTTACATGATCAAGCTGCTGGACACCGGGCTCCGCCCCGAGGTCGAGCGGATCGCCGGCAGCCGGGGTTTCACCGCCGCCCAGTACACGGCGCTCACCGTGCTGCTGTCCAGGCCGGGCATCACCTCCTCGGAGCTGGCCCGGCGCTCGTTCGTCCGGGCCCAGTCCATGGCGGGGACCATCGGTCCGCTCGTGGAGCAGGGCCTGATCAGCCGCGCCCCGGATCCGGACAATGCGCGGCGGCTGCTGCTCCGGGCCACGCCCCGGGGCCGGGCGGCAGTCACCCGCCTGCAGGATGAGGTGGCCACCCTGCAGGGCCGGCTGGTGGAGGGACTGGACCAGCCGCAGCTCGATGCCCTGTCAGCGGCCCTACGACTCCTGCGCAACAACGTCCAGGATCTCAACACCACCACGCCCTAGCGGCGCTCAGCACTCGGGGAGGTTGACCGCCACATTCACGGCCAGGCCACCGCGGGAGGTCTCCTTGTACTTGGACATCATGTCCCGCCCGGTGTCCCGCATGGTGGTGATGGCATCGTCCAGGCTCACCCGGTGGGTGCCGTCACCGACCAGGGACAGGCGGGCGGCGTTGATGGCCTTCACGGAGGCGATCGCGTTGCGTTCAATGCACGGGATCTGCACGAGCCCGGCAATGGGGTCGCAGGTCAGGCCAAGGTTATGCTCCAGTCCGATCTCGGCGGCGTTCTCCACCTGTTCCGGGGTGCCTCCCAGGACGGCACACAAGGCCCCGGCAGCCATGGAGCAGGCCGAGCCCACCTCGCCCTGGCAGCCGACCTCGGCACCGGAGATGGAGGCGTTGCGTTTGAACAGGGTGCCGATGGCGCCGGCGGTGAGCAGGAACTCCTCCACCCGATCGTCATTGCACTCGCGGAACATGTCGAAGTAGTGCAGCACGGCGGGGATGATCCCGGCGGCCCCGTTGGTCGGGGCGGTGACCACGCGGCCACCCGAGGCGTTTTCCTCGTTCACGGCCAGGGCGAAGAGGTTGACCCATTCCATGGCCCACAGCGTGTCCTGGGTGTCCCCCTGGGCCTGCTGCTCGCGCAGCCGTCGGCGCAGTCCGGGTGCGCGCCGCTTGGCCAGCAGCACGCCGGGCAGGACTTCCTCGGTGCGGCTGCAGCCGTTCTCCACACATTCCTGCATCACGGCCCAGACATCCAGCAGGGCCGTGCGGATCTCCTCTGCCGAGTGCCGGGTCAGTTCGTTGGCGTGCATGACGCCGGCCACGGACAGCCCGGACTCCCGGCAGCGCTGCAGCAGTTCTGCCCCACTGGCGAACGGGTAGGGCTCGGGCACCTCCGGCTCGTCCGTGCCGGACCCGGCTTCCGCCAGGTCCTCAGCGGTGACCACGAAGCCGCCGCCCACGGAGTAGTACTCCTGCGAGGCCACGACACCATGGGCAGGGGCGCTGTCCCGGACGGCACCGTCCTCGGCCCCGGAGCCGGCGGCCGCGGCGGCCTCCTCGGAGGAGTAAGCGGTGAGACGCATGCCGTTGGGGTGGCCGGGCAGCGACTCCCAGCCGTTGAGCACCACGTCCTGCGCGGAGAAGGCCACCTCCCGCGTGCCGTCCAGCCGCAACCGCCCCGAGTCCATGGCCTCTGCCACCACCCGGGGCGCCTCGTCCGCGCCGACCGATTCCGGGGCCAGCCCGGCCAGGCCCATGATCACGGCGTGGTCCGAACCGTGGCCCTGGCCCGTGGCGCCGAGCGATCCGAACAGCACCGCCTTGACCCGGACCACCTCGTCCAGTCGGCCGGCCTCGGCCAGCGATCGGGCGAAGAGCCGCGCGGCGCGCATCGGCCCCACGGTGTGGGACGACGACGGCCCCAGGCCGATCGAGAACAGGTCCAGCACGCTCAAGGTCACAGCACTTCCTCCTGACGGAACTCCGCCATGGAATCCACCAACCAGCGTACGAGGAAATCGGCGAAGGATGCACGGGGGTACAGCCGAAATTCGGTCTCGGCGGACCGGTGCAGGATGACCGGGACCGGTCCCACCGCCGTCACGATCGCGTGGCCGACGGGGAAGGAGCGCGGGTGCAGGTCCGCCTGGCACCCCTTCTCCAGGACGTCCCGAGCCGAGCGCCCGGCCAGCACGAGGATCGTGCGGTTGGCGGAGAGGTCCAGCGCCTGGCCCGGCAAACCCTCGAGGGCGGTCTCGAGCGAGTCCGCATCACCCGTGGACTGCTCACGGGAGACGTCCACCACGAGGAACTCGTCCGGGGACAGCCACAGCACGTGCTGACCGGAGGCGTCCCCCGTGCTCTGGCCGTGGCCGGCCGGCAACTGGACGCCCAGGACGGTTTCCAGGGCCTGTGCGGTCTCGGAGTCCGGCGCGGCCCGCAGGCCGATCTGGACAGCGAAGGGCAGCTCATGCAGGGACACGGCGCGGGCGCCGTGCACCTCGGCCTCCGCCATGAGGGACTCCAGGTGGGCCGCCGGGGAGGTGCGGATCGATCGGGTCATCAGTTTCTCAGCCATCACGGCGGGTCCCTTCGGGGTCGTAGAGCAGGGGTGAGGCGATCTCCACCTCGACGTAGTTCTCGCCGTCCGGGCCACCGGCGCCGATCGGCGAGCGCACGATCTCGCCGATGCGGTTGCGGCCGTTGTCCACGAGGGCCAGACCGAAGGTCCGGCCCAGCGCGGCCGAGTTGTAGGAGGAGGTGACGTGGCCGATCATCGGGACCGGGCCGGCGTCGGGCGTCAGAGGGGTGCCCGCCGTCACCAGCTGGGCGCCCTCCGCGAGCCGGGTGGTGCGGTCCACGGGCAGCACACCCACCAGGTGGCGGCGGTCCTCGCGGGCCGTGTGCGCCCGGGAGAACGAGCGGTTGCCCACGAAGTCCTTCCGCGCGGACACCGCCCAGCCCATCCCGGCGTCCTGTGGGGTCACGGTGCCGTCCGTGTCCTGGCCGATGATGATGAGGCCCTTCTCGGCGCGCAGCACGTGCATCGTCTCGGTCCCGTACGGGGTGATCCCGAACTCGGCGCCGGCCTGGGCCACGGCCTCCCACGTGGACAGGCCGGCGAAGGCCTCCACGTTGATCTCGAACGCGAGTTCGCCGGAGAAGGAGATGCGGCAGATCCGGGCGCGGGTCCCGTTGGCCAGGGTGGTCTCGCGGAAGGCCATGAACGGGAACGCCTCCTGGGAGACGTCCAGGTCCGGGGCCACCCTCGCCACCACCTCGCGGGACTTGGGCCCGACGACGGCGACGGTGTTCCACTGCTCGGTGACCGAGGTGAACACCACGTCCAGGTCCGGCCACTCGGTCTGGTGCCATTCCTCCAGCCAGTCCAGGACCTTGGCGGCCCCGCCGGTGGTGGTGGTCATCAGGAACCGGTCCTCGGCCAGGCGCATGGTCACGCCGTCGTCGAAGAGCATGCCGTCTGCGGAGCACATCAGCCCGTAGCGGCCCATCCCGACCTTCAGCTTGAGGAAGCCGTTGGTGTAGATGCGGTTGAGGAACTCGGCGGCGTCCGCCCCGCGCACCTCGATCTTGCCGAGGGTGGAGGCGTCCATGAAGCCCACCGAGTCGCGCACGGCGGCGCACTCGCGCAGCACGGCGGCGTCCATGTCCTCTCCGTTCTGCGGGAAGTACCAGGGCCGCTTCCACTGTCCCACGTCCTCGAACAGGGCGCCGGCGGCCTCATGCCAGGGCTGGATCGAGGTGACGCGCGCCGGGTCGAACAGCTCCCCGCGGCGGCGGCCGGCCACGGCGGCGAAGGCCACCGGGGTGAACGGAGCGCGGAAGGTGGTGGTCCCGATCTCCCCGAGATCGCCCTCGTTCAGGGCGGCCGCGATCACGCCGATCGCGTTGACCCCGGAAGTCTTGCCCTGGTCGTTGGCGGTGGAGATGGAGGTGTAGCGCTTGATGTGCTCCACCGAGCGCATCCCGGCGCCCGTGGCCCGCAGCACGTCCGCCACGGTCTGGTCCCGCTGCAGGTCCACGAAGTGGGTGTCCCATTCGGCCGGCTCACCGGCCAGGGCCGGGGCGAGCCACACGGGCCGGACGGTTCCGGGGGCCGGGGACGCCGGGGCGCTCGGCACCAGCAGCGGGGCGGAGGAGCCGGTGGCCCGGGCGGCCTGGTGACCGGACTCGGCCCCCTGGGACAAGGCCTCACCCAGGGTCACGGCCCCGGTCAGGGCTCCCGCGGTGAACTGGTTCTTGACGCGGGCGGCCGGCACAAAGGCCGCGAGCTCTCGGTTCCAGGCGATCCGGCCCTGGCGCTGGCTGTGCAGGTGAACCACCGGCGAGTGCCCGCCGGAGACGGCGAGCAGGTCCGCGTCCAGCGTCTCGGGGTCACCGGCGATGGCGCCGGACTCATCCAGGGGCGCCACGGTCACGCCGCTGATCCGGCCGGCGGGGCCGCCACCGGCCGTGTCCACCACGGCGGCGCCGAAGATCCCGCGCACGTCTGTGGCCTCGAGGACCTCCAGGGCGGTGGCCGAGGCCTCCGGCCGGGAGTCCGCTACGGCCACCACGGAGACGCCAGCGTCATGCAGGTCCTCCACGAGGGAGTAGGCGGAGTCGTTGGTGGTGGCCACCACGACGCGCTCGCCGGCGAGAGCCGCGTACCGGTTCAGGTAGCTGCGCACGGCGCCGGCGAGCATGATGCCCGGGCGGTCGTTGTTGGCAAAGACCAGGGGACGCTCGTGGGCGCCCGTGGCCAGCACCACCTGGCTGGCGCGCACGTGCCAGATCCGCTGGCGGGACACCCCGGGCCGCTCGCGCGCCGGCAGGTGATCGGTGCGCTGCTGGACCGCCACCACGAAGTTCTCGTCGTAGCTGCCGAAGGCGGTGGTGCGGGGCAGGTAGGTAAAGTCCTCGGCGGCGGCGAGGCGCTCGAGGGTGGCGGCGGCCCACTCACGAGCGTCCATCTCGTCGATCGTCTCGGTGCGGCCGGAGAGCAGCGAGCCCCCGGGGGCGGGCTGATCGTCCATGAGGATGGTGCGGGCACCGGACTTCCCGGCCTCGCGGGCGGCGGCCAGACCGGCCGGTCCCGCGCCCACCACCAGGACGTCGGCGTGAACATACTTGTGGTCGTAGACCGCCTCATCCTTCCTCGGATCCAGCACGCCGAGCCCGGAGAGGTACGTGGCGTGCAGCCCTTCGGTCAGACCCACCGTGGTGGCCGGCAGCATGGACTCGTCCACGTGCCCGGCAAAGCGTGCGGCGACGGTGACGAGGGCGTTGGGCTCCTCGACGCCGGCGGAGAGGATGCCGCGTGGGCGGCGCTCGTAGAGCGAGGATCCGCAGTCGAGGCGGCCGTTGGCGATGAGGGCGCTGGCGAGGGTGTCGCCGGGATGGCCGGTGTACTGGGTGCCGTCCACCGTGAAGGTGATCTCGCGGCTGCGGTCGATGCCGTGGCCGGGGGCGCGGCCGGCCTCAAGGCGCCGGGTGTTGGCGGTGCTCACTGGTGGCCTCCGTGGTCGGTGTTCGGGCTGGCGGGGCTGGAAGGGGTGGTCCGGGTGGAGTTGCCGTGGCCGGGGTCCGGGAGGTCGCCGGCATCGGGCCGCGGAGATCCGGCCGGGTACGTAGCGGCGAATTCGTAGCTGTGGGTGTCTCTCAGTGCGTTGAACCACTTGCGGCACCCGCCGCCGTGCTGCCAGCGCTCGGCGAACAGCCCCTTGGGGTTGTCGCGGTAGAAGAGGTACTCGGCCCAGCCCCGGTCGTCCAGGGAGTGCGGGTCCTCGGGGTAGGCGATGTGGGCCTGGCCCCCGTAGTGGAATTCGGTCTCGTTGCGGGGCCCGCAGTGCGGGCAGTCGATCAGCAGCATGATTCTTCTCCTGCCTGTACCTTCCTAGTGGGCCACGGCGGCGGCGCCGTGCTCGTCGATGAGGTGTCCGGTCTCGAAGCGGTCCAGCGCGAACGGGGCGTTCAGCGGGTGGGCCTCGTCGGTGGCGATGGTGTGGGCGAACGTGTAGCCGGAGGCAGGGGTGCCCTTGAAGCCACCCGTGCCCCAACCGCAGTTGACGTACATCTGGTCGATCGGGGTGGTGGAGACGATCGGCGAGGCGTCGAAGGTGGTGTCCACGATCCCGCCCCAGGTGCGCAACAGGTGCGCCCGGGCGAAGATCGGGAACAGCTCGACCGCGGCGGCCAGCTGCTCCTCCACCACGTGGAATGCGCCTCGCTGGCCGTAGCCGTTGTAGGAGTCGATCCCGGCGCCCATGACCAGCTCGCCCTTGTGCGCCTGGGAGACATACACGTGGACGTGGTTGGACATCACGACGGTGGGGTGCACCGGCTCGAAGAGCTCGGAGACGAGCGCCTGCAGGGGATGGGAGGAGATCGGCAGCCGGAACCCGGCCAGCTCCGCCAGCACGGAAGAGTGACCGGCGGCCGCGAGGGCCACCTTGCCGGCGTTGATGCGGCCGCGGGACGTCTCCACACCCACCACCCGCTCGCCGTCCTTGACGAAGCCGGTGACCTCGCAGTTCTGGATGATGTCCACGCCCATCTCGTCACACTTCCGGGCGAAGGCCCAGGCCACATGGTCATGCTTGGCGATCCCGGCGCGCGGCTGGTAGGTGGCCCCCATGACCGGGTAGCGGATGTCGTCCCCGATGTTGATGATGGGGCAGGCCTCTTTGACCTGCTGCGGGTCCAGCCACTCCGCGTCCACGCCGTTGAGCACGTTGGCGTTCACGCGGCGCTGGGACTCACGCACGTCCTGCAGGGTGTGGGCCAGGTTCATCACGCCGCGCTGGGAGAACAGGAAGTCGTACTCCAGCTCCTCCGGCAGCCCCTCCCATAGCTTGAGGGAGTGCTCGTAGATCGCCGCCGACTCGTCCCACAGGTAGTTGGAGCGGATGATCGTGGTGTTGCGGGCCATGTTGCCGCCGGCCAGCCAGCCCCGCTCCAGGATGGCGATGTTGGTCATGCCATGTCTGGACGCCAGGTAGTAGGCGGTCGCCAGGCCGTGGCCGCCGCCGCCGACGATCACGGCGTCATAGCTGGGTTTCGGGTCGGGGTTGCGCCACAGGAAGTCCGGGTGCTCGGGAAGCTTCTCGGCCATGTCAGGCCCCCTTCGGGGTGAGGTGTTCGGTCATGTTCGGGTACAGGGGATGGGCGGCCGCCAGGGTGCGGACCCGCTCGCGCAGGCCGGTCACCACCTCGTCGGCCACCCCGACGCCGGCCCCGGCGTCCGCCGCGCCAGCGGTCCCGGCGGCGGCAGCGCCAGCAGCGCCAGCTTTCAGGGTCTCGGCGATGACGTCCGCGACCTCGCGGAAGGCCTCCTCACCGAAGCCGCGGGTGGCCAGGGCGGGGGTGCCGATGCGCAGCCCGGAGGTCACCATCGGCGGGCGCGGGTCGAAGGGCACGGAGTTGCGGTTGATGGTGATGTCCACGGCTGCCAGCAGGTCCTCGCCCTGCTGGCCGTCCAAGGACGAGTCCCGCAGGTCCACGAGGACCAGGTGCACGTCCGTGCCGCCGGTGAGGACGGTGATCCCGTGCTCGGCCACGTCCGGGCGGGTGAGCCGCTCGGCGAGGATGCGCGCCCCGGCCAGGGTCCGCTCCTGCCGGTCCCGGAAACCCTCGGAGGCGGCGATCTTGAACGCCACGGCCTTGCCGGCGATCACATGCTCGAGCGGCCCACCCTGCTGGCCCGGGAACACGGCGGAGTTGACCTTCTTGGCGATGTCCGCGTCATTGGTCAGGATGATGCCGCCGCGCGGGCCGGCCAGGGTCTTGTGGGTGGTGGAGGTGACCACGTGGGCGTGCGGGACGGGCGAGGGGTGCAGGCCCGTGGCCACGAGCCCAGCGAAGTGGGCCATGTCCACCATGAGGTAGGCGCCCACCTCGTCCGCGATCTCGCGGAAGCGGGCGAAGTCCAGGTGGCGCGGGTAGGCGGACCAGCCGGCGACGATCAGCTTCGGGGAGTTCTCGCGGGCCAGGCGGGCTACCTCGTCCATGTCCACCTCGAGGGTGGACTCGTCCACGCCGTACGCCGCGATGTTGTAGAGGCGGCCGGAGAAGTTGAGCTTCATGCCGTGCGTCAAGTGCCCTCCGTGGGCGAGATTGAGCCCGAGCACGGTGTCCCCGGGCCGGATCAGCGCGTGCATGACGGAGGCGTTGGCCTGGGCCCCGGAGTGCGGCTGGACGTTGGCGTACCCGGCGCCGAACAGGTCCTTGACGCGCTCGATGGCCAGCGTCTCCACGGCATCCACATGCTCACACCCGCCGTAGTAGCGCCTACCGGGGTACCCCTCCGCGTACTTGTTCGTCAGCACCGAGCCCTGGGCCTGCATGACGGCCGCGGCGGTGTGATTCTCAGAGGCGATCATCTCCAGCCCCTCGCGCTGCCGCCCCAGCTCGGCGTCGATATGCGCCGCGATCTCGGGGTCGAGCTCGGCCAGGTCAGCAGTCAGTTCGGTGGGGATGGCCTCGGCCATCTCACGGGTCATGGTCACGATGATCTCCTGGTACGTCATTTGAAGACAACTGATATATCAAGCTGCGGTCTAGAGTATGATGAGGATCACACCTCGTCAAGGGGTGGCAGGAACAGGGCCCACCCGACGAGCCAAAGGACCTCATGACCACCGCAACGGACCTCGCCCCCGCCGGTCTCTCGCTCGCCGAGCAGGCCTACCGCGCTCTCCGGGACCGGCTGATCATGCTGGACATCGCCCCGGGCGAGCCGCTCCAGGAACTCCAGCTCGTCCGTGAGCTCGGATTCGGCCGCACCCCACTGCGTGAGGCCCTGAAGCGGCTCGAAACCGACCATCTGGTGGTGTCCTATCCCCGCCGGGGCACCTTCGCCACCCGAGTGGACATCACCGAGCTGGCCGCCGTCTCCGAGGTGCGCCACCTCTTGGAGCCCCTGGCCGCCCGCAAGGCCGCCGCCACCACGGACCCCTCCGTTCGAGCCGCCCTCGCACAGGCGCGCGAGGGCATCGACCAGCTCTCCGGCACCACACCCTGGCGCGAGGTCATGGCCCAGGACCTCGCGGTGCACCGATTGGTCTACCGCGCCGCGGGCAACCATCACCTGGAGGAATCGCTGATCCGGCTGGACAATCTGGCCACCCGGATCTGGTGCGTCGTGGTGGACCGGCTCCCGGACGTGGCCGAGCACATCCGGGAGCACCTGGGGCTCTTGGACGCGATCCTCGAGGGGGATGCCGACCGCGCCGAGGAGTTAACCTCCGCGCACATCCGGCATTTCGACGCCGCCATCCGTCAGGTGATCTGACGGGGCCGACCTTCCCCGGACCCCGTCCGACCGGCCGGTGGCTCCCGCCCTCCTGTGGGGCTTGACTGTGATGCAGCCCACTGCCATCCTGTAGCGCAACAGAGTTGCCGAAAACGCAACTGCGGGCCCTTCCGAACCGTGGCCCCCTCCCCTCACCACGAGCCCACGGTCCTACGCCGAACGGCCCGCCCGCCGCGACTGCGCCCCCGAAGGAAGTCGACATGTCCGCTCGAGACAGCACTGAACCGGAAATCCCCACCCCACCCGCCGACGCCAGCCCTCCCTCCGGCGTCGCCACTGCGGCCCCCCACGCCGACACCGCGGCACGTGGACCCGTCACGGAGGACGGCTCCGCCCACGGCGGCGCCATCGGTCGCCGCCGCACCGTGACACTGCCGCGTTTTCGAGGCCGCATCGTGCCGCCGCTGGACCGGGCCATCATCATGGTCCTGCCGCCCGTACTGATCATCGCAGCCGTCATCGCCGTGACCCTCGACCCGGAGGGGGCCGCCGCCCTCATCGGCCGCCTGCGGACCTTCGTGACCGAAGGATTCACCTGGTGGTTCGTGGCCTATTCCCTCATCGCCGTGGCCGTCTGCGCCTGGCTGTGCCTCAGCAAGGTCGGGCGCGTTCGTCTGGGCGGCCCCAAGGCGCGGCCGCAGCACAGCAAGTTCGCCTGGTACTCCATGCTCTTCGCCTGCGGCCAGGGCATCGGCCTGATCTTCTGGTCCATCGCCGAGCCGATCCTGCTGCGTGAGGGAACCCCGGTGGTGCCCGACGGTGGCAATCCCGGTCAGGGCGGCATGGTCTGGACCTACTTCCACTGGGGCCTGACCGCCTGGGCCATGTACTGCGTCGTGGCCATCTGCCTGGCCTACTCCCACCACAACCTCGGCAAGACCCTCACGTTCCGCGAGGCGACCGTGGACCTCCTGCCGAAGCGCGTCCAGCGCCCGGCCGGCGTCGTGGTGGAGTTGTTGGCCATCATCGCGACCGTGCTGGGCCTGGCCACCTCCTTCGGGTTCGCCGCCATGCAATTCAGCTCCGGTCTCACCTCATTCACGGGGATGGACTCGAACTCGTTGACGTGGCTGATCGTCATCGTGGCCCTGGGCGGCCTCACCGCGCTCTCTGCCTTCCTGGGCGTCAACAAGGGCATGAAGCGGATCAGTGAGGCCAACTCGATCCTGAGCATCGTACTGGTGGTCGGTGTCTTCGTCTTCGGCCCCACCGTCTTCATCCTGTCCAACCTGTCCCAGACGTTCGGCTCGTTCTTCACCCATTTCATCCCCATGAGCTTCTGGACAGGCGCCGAGGGCGCAGCGGCCCCGCTCGGCGACTGGTCCGAGAGCTGGAACGGCATCTGGACCGTGTTCATCTGGTGCTGGGTGATCGCGTTCTCCCCCTTCGTCGCCGGCTTCATCGCCCGCATCTCCCGTGGCCGCACCATCCGTGAGTTCGTTCTGGGCGTCACCATCATCCCGTCCCTGATCGTCATGGTCTGGGTCGGCGTCATCGGTTCCGCCGGCATCCACTATGACAACGTCTCCGACGGCACCGTGTCCGCGGATGTGGCCGAGGACACCTCCGCCGGGCTGTTCTCCATGCTGGGCATGATCCCGTGGGTAGGCGGCATCCTCCTGGTGGTGGCCACCATCCTGGTCGCCACCTACTACGTCACCAGCCTCGACTCCGGCACCTACGCCCTGGCGGAGTTCGTCTCCGCACCCAAGAAGTCCGGCCCCTGGTTCCGCGTGGTGCTGGTCGCCAGCATCGCCGCCGTGGCCCTGGTGCTGCTCTCGATCGGTGGCGCCGACGTGGTGGACACCGTCCAGACCGGCACGATCATCGGAGCCTTCCCGTTCTCCTTCGTGATCCTGCTGATGATCATCAACCTGATCCGCCGGCTGCGCTCCCGCGACCGCGAGGTCCGGCAGCTGGAGAAGGACATCAACGACCCCGAACCCCGGGCCGAGGACGAACTCTGCGACGAGGACGGCATCCCCCGCCCCGATCCGCGCCGTGGCGTGGGCCCGGGGACACTGACCGACGTCCAGGATCCCTATGGCTACGGCCCCCGAACCGAGAAGAGGCCCCAGCAGTGATCAGCACCCCCGACCCCCGACCCACGGGGCAGACGACCGCCGAGCCCACTCGGCTGGCCCACCTGGACGCCCACACCTACCGGGACTGGGCCGCCGGGGAGCAGTCCACGGTGATCCTGCCGGCCGGTGCCTTCGAGCAGCACGGCCCCCACCTCCCCCTGGGCACGGATGCCATCCTGTCCTCGACCATCGCGGAGGCCGTGGCCTCCCGGATCGGGGCGAAGGTGGCCGAGCCGCTGTCCTACGGCTACAAGTCACAGCAGAAGTCCGGGGGCGGCGACCACCTGGCCGGGACGGTCAGCCTGGACGCCGCAGCCCTGATCGCCCAGGCGCGGTGCATCATGGCCGGGTTCCTGCAGCAGGGCGTGCGCCACCTTGTGGTCCTCAACGGGCACTACGAGAACTACCAGTTCCTCTACGAGGCCGCGGATCTGGCGCTCGGAGACCTGCGCTCCGCGGGGCACGACGTCGGACCAGTCGCGCCGGCGATCCTGCTGCTCTCCTACTGGGACTACGTCACCGAAGACACCCTGGAGACGGTCTACCCGGACGGCTTCCCCGGCTGGGACATCGAGCACGGCGGGGTCCTGGAGACCTCGCTGATGCTGCACCTGCACCCCGGGCTCGTGGCCATGGACCGCGCCGTGAGCCACCCGCCGGCGGCGCTGCCCCGCTTCGACCGCCTGCCCGTGGTGGTCTCGCGCACCCCGGAGACGGGATGCCTCTCAGCCCCGGACGGCTCTGACGCCCGGAAGGGCTCCTTGCTGTTCGAGAAGGTCACCGCGGAGCTGGCAGGGGACCTGGCGACCGAGCTCGGCCTGCCGGCACGGGAAGTCCCCGAGACCTCTTGACGTGACCCTCAACACACCACAGAATGAATGCAACGCCGTTGCGTGTACTGCAACCGACTCAGGATGCGATGAAACGGCACCACCAGAACACCAGGACCGCCCGCAGGCGGCACGCCCCCAGGAGTACACCATGAGCACCACCTCCACCACCGCACGTTCCGTTTCCGACCTCGAGCGCCTGAAGACCCTGCACAACGGGTCCAAGCAGCCCCTGACGTTCTCGGACGCCGAGTTCGAGCGCCGCCTGGCCGGCCTGCGTCAGATCATGGCCGAGAAGTCCCTGGACGCCGTGATCCTCACCAGCTACCACGGCATCAAGTACTACTCGGACTTCCTCTACACCACCTTCGGGCGCAACTACGCACTGGTCGTCACCGCCACCAACTCGACCACCGTGACGGCCAACATCGATGCCGGCATGCCCTGGCGCACCAGCTACGGCGAGAACATCGTGTACACGGACTGGAAGCGGGACAACTTCTTCTACGGCCTGCAGGAGGCCCTGAAGCGGGACGGCGTGAAGGCCTCCCGCCTCGGCGTCGAGGACGATTTCCTGCCCGGCCTGACCCGCCAGCGCATCCAGGACGCGTTCCCCGGCGCCGAGCTGCTGGACGTCTCCCAGGACGCCATGCGCCAGCGCATGATCAAGTCCGCCGAGGAGATCGAGGTCATCAAGCACGGCGCCCGCATCGGCGACCTCGGCGGCGAGGCCATCAAGGCGGCCATCCGTGAGGGCATCTCCGAGTACGAGGTCGCCCTGATCGGCACCGAGGCCATGGTGCACGAGATCGCCAAGACCTTCCCCGACCGGGAGGTCCGGGACACCTGGGTCTGGTTCCAGTCCGGCATCAACACGGACGGCGCGCACAACTGGGCCACCACCCGTCAGCTGCAGCGCGGGGACATCCTGTCCCTGAACTGCTTCCCCATGACCTCGGGTTACTACACGGCCCTGGAGCGCACCCTGTTCCTCGGTCAGCCGGACGAGCGCAGCCTCGAGCTGTGGAACGTCAACGTGGAGGTGCACCGCGCCGGCCTCGAACTGATCAAGCCCGGAGCGGTCTGCCAGGACATCGCCCATGCGTTGAACGAGATTTACATCGGCCACGGCCTGCTGCCCAACCGCACCTTCGGCTATGGCCACTCCTTCGGGGTCCTGTCCCACTACTACGGCCGCGAAGCCGGCCTGGAGCTCCGCGAGGACATCGACACCGTCCTCGAGCCGGGCATGGTGGTCTCCATGGAGCCGATGATCACCGTCATGGACGGCGAGCCGGGTGCCGGCGGTTACCGCGAGCACGACATCCTGGTCATCGGAGACGACGGCGGCGTGGAGAACATCACGAAGTTCGGCTTCGGCCCGGAGAACAACATCATCGACGCCTGAGTGCCCCGCGGGCGCCCTCCCGCACCAGGACCGCGGCCCGGGTTCCCTGTAGGGACCCGGGCCGTGGCATGGTGGGACACAGAGACCGCCACACGTCCCAGGAGGACCACCATGGGCACCACCAGCACCACGCCCGACGCCGGACGCACCGGCTCCGGAACTCCGTCCGGTGAGGCCGTGGCCGGGACCGGCGGCGGAGCGCGCGGCACCTCCGTGATCGTCAACGTCCTCCAGGTCATCCGCTGCTTCACCGTGGAGGAGCCGGTCCTGGGGGTCACCGAGATCGCCACCCAGGTCGGCCTGCACAAGTCCAGTGTCTCCAGGATCCTCGCCACACTGGAGCAGGAGAAAGTGGTCGAGCGGGACGAGGCCTCCCGCAAGTACCGGCTGGGCCTGGGCCTGATCGCCGTGGCCGGGCCTCTGCTGGCGGGCCTCGATGTCCGTCGCATCGCCCTGGACGATCTGCGCGAGCTGTCGGAAACTACCGCCGAGACGGCGGCGCTGAACATCTGGGACGGCACCGCCGCGGTCACCGTGGAACAGGTTCCCAGCCGACAGCAGGTCAAGCACACCTCCGTGTTGGGCAGCCGCTACGCCACCGGCCTCAGCGCGAGCGTCCAGGTCTTCCTGGCGCATGAATCCGCGGAGCGCGTGCGCGGACTGCTGAATGCCGGGCGGATCGCCTTCGACTCCCCCTCCGACCCGGCCATTTACTTCGAACGGCTCGCAGCGGTCCGCCATGACGGCCACGCCGTGAACCACGGCGAGACCCAGCCGGACGAGGTGGGCATCGCGGCACCCGTGTTGGACCACCGCGGCGAGGTGGTGGCCGCCGTGCTGCTGGCGGCCCCCCGCTACCGCGTCCCCGCCGAACGGGTCGCCGAGCTCGCCGCCCACTGCCGCGAGGCCGCATACCGGATCTCCCAGCGACTGGGGGCCGCACTCCCGTGAACTACCTGGCCCTGGATGGCGAGGCGGAGATGCTCACCTACTACTCCGGGGCCTCCGCCTCGGGCAGACCACCCAGGCGTGCGCACACGGCCGCGGCGGCCAGCCGGACCGCGGCGGCCAGGTCGGCCTGACTGCCCCTGTACTGGACCCGGGACCGCGGGGCGCTAACGGTGATGCAGCCGACGACCTTGCCGCGGTAGTCCCGCACTGGGACGGAGACGCCGTACTCCTCGAAGGTGGTCTCGCCGTCATTGACAGCTTCACCCGCCTCACGGACGATGTCGAGGTGGCGGAAAACCGGGTCGTCTTCCGGCCCGGAGTAGC